>NZ_CP088296.1:2905112-3246419 GCF_024666595.1 Sphingomonas sp. J315
CTGCGTCTCACGATCGGTGCGGGGCGGCGGGGATGCGGTGGACGCTGCCCTGGTCCATCATCTTCATCTGCGCAAGCAGTTCAATATCGGCCAGTCGACCGCCGAGGCGCTGAAGATCGCGTTATCGGAAGCGCTGATGTCGCCCGGACGCTCTTATGTTGAGGTCAAGGGTCTGGACATGAGGAACGGTCTGCCGCGCGTCCTCGCGCTCGACGTCGAGGAGCTTCGACCCATTGTCGAGAGACACGCCGATGAGATCGCATCAGCCGTGCGAGGCGCTTTCGCGGCAACCCAGCCCGATCTGGTATCTGGGATCCTCGACGACGGGATTTCGCTGACAGGCGGCGCTGCTATGACTGCGTTAGTGGCCGAACGTATTCAGCGCTCGACAGGGATTTCCGTCAGGGTGATGGATGCACCGCAGCGCGCGGTGGCGCGCGGATTGGCCGTTATGCTGAATTAGTCTATAGCTTTCTGTGTTCGATCCCGGTGCGAAATTCGTCAAGCAGTCCGCGGCGGCTGAACTGGGTAGTCCTGCCTGGGTGGCCTGAACCGGCGATGTTCCCGTCACGGCCAGGCCTGAGTTCTCGGGCTTCCGACACCGCCTGTCGCGCCCCGGCGCCATGATCAAACAACATCGCCGATTACAGCCGGTGCAGGAGTTCACCGGTATCGACCACCTCAAAGAGGTCTGGGGCGATGTAGCGGACCGCCTCACCAGTCGAGAGCGCCAATCGAACCGCACCGGGAAATGTGCGGTGTCCGCGTTTCCCTTGCATCGTCAGGGAGTGCCGAAACTTGATCACGATCAACGGCGTGCCGTCGTCTCCGATGCATCGGAAGCGGGCAGTCTCCTCCTCCATCTCGCTCCCTCCTTGTCCGGCTAGATCTCAGCATGTGAGGTAAGGTCGCGCCTCGGTTCTGCGGACCATTCACCGGCGGAACACTTTAGCAACCCGTCTGCGCACTTCGGGAAGAACATCCGCCTCGAACCATGGATTGCGCGTCATCCATCCTCGAGAGCGCCAGGATGGATGCGGCAGCGGAAGATATTGTGGGAGGTAAGCGTCGAAGTTCCGCACGCGGTCGGTCATGCGTCCCGCGCCCAACACATGATCCTGCGCGTAGGTGCCCACGAGTAGCGTCAGCTCGATTTCGGGAAGCTGCTGTAGCAACCGATCGCGCCATAATTCCGCGCATTCCGGCCGCGGTGGAGCGTCGCCGCTGTGGGCACGGCCCGGATAGCACAGAGCCATTGGAAGGATCGCAACTAACTCCGGATTATAGAACTTCGCATCCGTAACATCCATCCATCGCCGGAGCTGATCGCCAGACGCATCGGAAAACGGCCGGCCACTCCGATGCGCATGTGTCCCGGGCGCCTGGCTTGCAATCAGCAGTCGGGCGCGAGGTGAGAGTTGAAAAATCGGCCTCGCGCCCAAGGGCAATTGCGTTGCGCATGCCGTGCATGCTCGAACCTCCTCCATCAAACGAGCGAAGTTCGGCGATGCCAAGTCCTGAAGGCTTCCTCGACCCAGCATAATGTTCCAACCCCTTGCGCAAGATAGCGCCAGGAGATATATATCGGATCACGACATAAATCCACTAATGGCGGGACGGGGCGCTAGCTCAGGCCGCTGCCGATGGCCTTAGCGATATACTGTAGGTGAGCAATATGGCTGCCGAAAAAGCATCGGACTGGTCGGTTTTGGCCAACTGCATTGCTGGTGACATCGAGCCCAGTCCTGCTGATATCGACCGGCTGGCAAGCCGCATATGGCGGGAAACGCATCCGAGCTCGTGTCCCTGGGAACAGGTGGCGTTGGAAAGCGATCAACATCGTGTCGCGGTTGTCATCGCCGAGGCCGCTGCAGGGGGTTCGAGGGGGAGCGGCGTCCTCTCCGAACAACATTCAATCAGTCCGGACGAATGGATACTCAACACGTTCTAGGCGCTTTGTTCGTTGGCAATGAGACTGCGGGCGATCGACAATTGCATTCGTTAAACTCAGGAGTTTCCAACTACTTGGATGACAATGCGTTTTCCGACGGCGACTATGCCGTGTTGGCAGCGTTCAGACGCGACTTGCGCCGCTTTCTGCGGTTCAGCGAAAAGGCCGCTGCGGAAGTTGGCTTAACAGCGCAGCAGTATCAGGTGTTGCTGTCGCTTCGTGCTGCGCCGAACGGGCAGCTCTCGGTGGGAGAGCTTGCCGAACAGATGCTTTTGGCACCCCATAGCGCAAGCGAATTGCTCAGTCGCCTGGAAGCAGCCGGATTGGTCGTCCGATTCAAGTCGGATGTCGATGGCCGCCGGGTAGACGTCTCGATATCGCGGATGGGATCAAGGATCATCGCATCGCTGGCGCATTCGCATCGTGAGGAGCTCAAGCGTCTGCGGCCCATGCTTGAGGCGCTGATAGAGGGATTAGACGCTGGCGATCGGCGTCCGGAACCGATTGCGTTAGGAAGGTCCGATGTCTGAAGCGCTTCCCATCTATACGATCGGGCATTCGACGAGGACGATCCCTGAGTTCGTAACCCTGCTGCGAGCCGGGGGCGTTCAGCTCGTCGTGGACATTCGCACGGTGCCACGCTCACGCACCAATCCGAAATACAATCTCGACGTGCTTGGGGCAGAACTTGAACCCTATCAGATCGGACACAAGCGGATCGCGGAGCTGGGCGGGCTTCGCAAGAAGTCCGAGGTCGAGCCGGAGATCAACGGTTTGTGGCGGAATCAAAGTTTCCACAACTACGCTGATTACGCTCTTACCCCTTCATTCCGAGACGGATTAGCGACCCTTCTTAACGACGCAGCTCAGCGTCCGACAGCGATCATGTGCGCGGAGGCTGTATGGTGGCGATGCCATCGCCGCATCGTGGCGGACTATCTGCTGTTCGAGGGGCGCACCGTGCTCCATCTCATGGGGCATAACACCGTCACGCCGGCGACGATGACTCAAGGCGCGTTCGCGTCGGATAACCGGATCCGCTACCCCGCCGTCACATCCAAGTGATCGTCGCACGCATCTTATGCTTCCGTGCCGCTGCGCGACGGTAAGCTGCGCGCCCGTGCTCATGGGACTGCCCTTTCGCTGAAATCTAGATACCCGCCAGCCGGTCATGGTGAGTATAACCGACCCACGCCTGCTTCTGCGCCACGCCCACCGACCAGAGGCCTTCGCTGAAAATTCGGTCCACCAGCAACTGCTCGATCTCGATGGGCAGCTTGTCCACTTCCGCGTCGCTCGCCGTCCTGGTCGTATCACCCGCGCCCGAGAACATCGCTGACATCCCTTCGATCGTCTGCCGCTTCCACGCCGCGATCATCCTGTGATGCACGCCGTGCTTCGCAGCGAGTTTCGCCAGTTTCAGATCGTCCCGGATAGCATCCTGCGTCACTTTCGCATTGGAATCCGCGCCAGAGCGCTCCCTTTTCCTTTTTGTTGCCGTCCATCCTTCCGTCGGGTTTAGCTTAGCGACCTGTCGAATTTTCTTGGACCACCTCAGTTAGGTACCAAGCCGCGCGCACTTCATTGGTGTAGGCAGGCCGATAATAGGCAAGGTCGCGCCGTGCCGTCTCGTCAAACTCGCGCGTCAACGCAATCCGCTGTCCGATACCAAGCTGCGCCGATCGCAGATATGCACGGGCTCGTACAAGGTCTCGACCCTGATAGGTCAGCATCGCGCCAAGATTGAGTTCGTACAGGATACGGCGCGGATGGGCCGGTCCGGCGACTGCCGCCGTCATCCGGGCTGCGGAACGCGCAGCATCGATTGCCTCGGCCAGCCGCCCCTGCGATTGCAGATTCGTGGCCAGGTTGTTGTATGTCTGCGCAACATCGATGTGTCTGCGCGGAACAAACGCTTCTGAATATCAAGCGCTTCGCGATAATAGGGTTCCGCTTCCGGGAACCGGCGCTGCTCGTCGAGATTGGTCGCGAGATTCTGGAGCCATAACGCAGTTATGGAGCTATCCGCGCCAAAGCCCTTTCGACCGATCTCAACCGCGCGTCGATAGGCCGCTTCAGCCTCGCCGAACCGACCCAGGGCATCCAGCGTCACCGCAATATTGTTGAGCGCATAGCCAACATCGCTGTGATCGGCCCCCAACCTTTGCGTTTTGACATCGACTGCAGCGCGAAGCAACGCAATGGCCTCGTCATATCGGCGCAAGTTGCGGAGCGCGATGGCCAGCGCTTCCTGCGCGGTCGCAGTGTCCGGATCGGACGGACCTGCACGCGCAATTCGAAGCTCCAAAGCCCTGCGAAGCAATGGCTCGGCATCGCGGTAGTTGCCAAGGTTTACAAGGTTGTCCCCGGCGTGAATCAACGCTGATTCCAGCGCGACACCCGCGCGCTGCTCCTCACGAATGGCAAGCGCTCTTCGTAGCGGGCCGTCGGCATCGGCGTAACGCCCCGCCCCCGCCAAGATCGCGCCCAGATTGCCGACGGTTACGGCCACTTCCGTGCTGGAGAGGCCAAACAGCTTTTCTCGAAGTGCCAACGCTTGAAGGGCCAGTTCCTCGGCTTCCCGGTATTCCGCGACGCGATACAGAATGACGGCGAGTGAATTACAGGCGTCAGCCGTTTTGGCATGTTCCTTACCATAGAGTGCCAGACTGGCCGTCAGCGCTTTGCGATACAGCGCCTCGGCTTCGCGCGGTTGTGCGTTTTCAAGATTGCCCGCAAGCTGCATCAATGCCGTGATCGTGCTTTCGGACTGTGGTCCGGTAGCGGCAATGCTCAGGGGGAGCGCCTCACGAAGAAGCGGCTCGGCTTCCGCCGGTCGGCCGAGGCCCGTCAGATGCGCCGCAGCCATTGACGCTGCCGCCCATGCCTCAAACTTCTTGGCCGGGTCGGTCCTGTTGAAATTATAGGCGCTCCGCCATAGCGCGGCCGCCTCTTCGCTGGCACCTTCACGATCGAGGATACTGGCAAGCTGTGCTTCGGCGATCGCAATCAGGGCGGGTGATTGCGGTGGATCGCCACGCGCCAGCATTAGTGCTTCCCTAGAGCGCGCCTCATTGGTCTTCCGATCAGATCCAATCGTCGATGAGATCAGCATCAGTTCGATGCACAACGCGGGCCGGGTCGCCTCAATGCGACATCGGGCAATGGTTTGCTCGACGATGACATGCGAGGTGGCTTTGTCACCAAGGTCATACGCGGCGGATGCCTCAGCAGGGACAGGCCATTGCATGTCTACCTCTTCCGCGCGGTTTGGATGACCGCCCAGCAGCATCAGCACAGCAGTTACTGGAGGTAGATAGGACATGCTGGCCACCATGCGAAGGCAACGAAACATCGGCAGGGAATCGTAAATCCTGGTCGCAACGCATGGCAACGGAGAATCTCGGTTGCACCGTCCCACTAACGCCGTGAGCGCTGTCTTACCGATCCATCAAATGTCTGTGGCAGGCGACTTGGTCAACGACGGTAAATGCGGGTTGTCTGCGCTGGGTCTGGAGCGGTCAGGGTGTCGGTATTCGGAGGAACTCGACGTGGAATCGCACGACACCTAAAGGTGCCACCCGGTGCCGAACGGTAGGTTCGACCACGCCGGGATCTGTGTCGGGCGTGAGGATGCGCTCGGATCGCGGTCTCCTCGGGTCGTCCACAATATAGCGGAGCTGCCCTTTCTCGACGACGATCAGGCCCCACGTTCCTTCCTTAGTATCGTGATCTGCCAGGAGGCCTGCCGGCACGTTCTCCTCGGTGAAGGACGGCGTGCGCTTGTATGGGACAGCGTCGGGCGGTGGGCCAATCCTCATTTGACACTCCGATCGCGCGCATAGTGCACGCCGAGTTGCAGGCTCTCGGCGATCGTCTCAGCCTTCGACTGGAATTTTGCGGCCGTCTCGGGATCGAGGAGGTCGTTCGTCGTGGTCTTCCACAGCGCCAGCCAGTGCGCGAAGTTGGCGTGCGTCATCGCGTCCGCGTGACGCAAATGTACAGCCATCGGGTGCCCTTTGTAGCGGCCGCTCGTCAGCATCACCGACGACCAGAACGCCTTGAGCCGATCGAGGTGGTGGGGCCAGTCAGCGACTGCGCCATCGAAGATCGGCCCCAGGACCGGGTCAGCCCGCACCTTTTCGTAGAAGGTAGGCACCAGCCGCTCTATGTCCTCTTCCGTAATCATAATTACTCTCCGGTGACGTTGCCGACTGTACCGCTATGCTATGCTCCAAATCACGAATGGCGTGGCGGGGGAACACGTCCCGCAGATCAGGCCGCGTTTTTCCACATCGGCGTATCGCTGCGCGGGACTCACGCGGCCTGCGCGCGTTCGTACGCTTGCACCTCAGCTGCGATGAGGATGTCGGCAAGCATCCAGTAGGCTTCGCCCCAGGCGGCCAGCACGGTGTCGGTCGCGATCGACTCGCCAAGCACTTCGCGGATGGCCGGAAGCAGCGCTGCGGCGACGTGCGGATAGTGTTCGGGTTTGACTCCGGTTTGCACATGCCGAAGTACCATGCGCTCCACCGCGCTGCCGAGATTGTTCAGCTTGTCGATGTTCTTGGCGTAGGCCAGGATCGCGCCGGCCAGACGTCGCGGCTGCTCCCCACTGATTTGCGCGGCCTGATCGAACATTGCTTCGATCTCGGGATTTTTGAACAGGCGCCGATACATTGCCGTAGTGATTGCGAGACCATGCTTTTCCAGTGCTGGCGCGGTGGCTTTGACGATCGTCATGGTTTCGGTCGAGACAGTGCGCATCAAGATACTCCAACGACAGGGAAACGGGGCGCGGATGGCCGCGCCCCGATAGGTTCAGGCCGCCTTCTTCCAAATCGGCTCGAGTGCGACGTGCGGCGGGCAGTCGGCGACGGGGCCGCTTGGCAGACCGGCAAGCTCGTTGGCGAAACCGTGATTGACGTCGCGGTGGTGCGCCTCATCGGCGCGGACCACCAGCACCACATCGCGCAGCGTCGCGTCATCGGGCAGGTTCCAATAGTCCTTGGCGATCTGCGGAGCGGGGACGTTCGCGCTGCGGCCCTCGTCTATCTCGGCCAGGTAGTGGGTATAGCTGATGACCGCTTCTTCTTCGAAATACCCGACGACACGATGCGCGGTCTTCGAGCTCATGAGGTAGAGACCGAAAAAGAACAGATAGAACACCCACTGCACGCCGATGATCACCGCACGCTCGAACAAGGTGGGCTTGGAGATTTCGATGAACGTCATCAAATGCATACGCTCATTTTCGGCTTCGTCCATCAAGGTGCGGATCCAGCCCTTGTCGTCGCAGATGCGGCGCAGACAGGACAAATGCGTGATGGTGGCGCCGACCATGCCGGGAACCGCGGCGACCGTTTCCAGAACCACGGCGCGGTGGCCATAGCGCTCCGCAAAGAATGTGTCGGCGGTCCAGCGCAGCAGCTTGGTGAAGCCATAGGCGATGCGGTCGGACAGACCCTTGGGCTGATGATGGACGCCGAGGTCGATATAGGGCGGGGTCATGGTCGGTCTCCGGTTCAATCTGCGTTTGTGTGACGCCGAACTAAGCCCATGACGGACGCGCCGAAATTCAGATCATGTCCCTACGTAGGTTGACGGAGGTGGCGTTCGGCACGACCACGCGGCATGAAAGGCGTTGTGACCGAAAAGCGCCTTTCCCTGCGCCACACCATCATCCCCACGCCGCCGCTGCTGGTGACGTTGGCGTTGGCGGCGATCGCCGTCGCCTTGGGGGCGGGGGGTGCGGGTCGCCTTCGCCGCAGAGCTCGGGCAGCGCGCGACCTACATCTTCTTCGTGCCTGCCGTGGTACTGGCGAGCGCGCTCAGTGGTCTGCGAGCGGGCTTCGCGGCGAGCGTCGCGGGTGCGGCCGTCGGCCTATGGTGCGACCGCATGATCGGACCGGTCGGGGCGGGCAACTGGATCGCCTCGGGCGCATTCGTCGTGATCGGCGCCGCCATTGCGCTGGGGGGCGAGTGGTTTCAGCGCGCGCGGGCCGAAGCCGAGCGCGTGACTGAGGGACTGGCACGGCGCGAAGCGCATCTGCGCTCGCTGCTCGACACTGTACCCGACGCAATCGTGGTGATCGACGAAGCGGGACTGATCCGCGACTTCAGTCCGGCGGCGACGCGCATGTTCGGCTGGGAGGCCGACGAGGTGCACGGCCGCAACGTCAGCCTGCTGATGCCCGATCCGTATCGCGGCGCGCACGACGGCTATCTCGCTCGCTACTATGAGACGGGCGAGAAGCGCATCATCGGCAAGGGTCGCGTCGTGGTCGGCGTCCGGAAGGACGGCTCGACCTTTCCGCTCGAGCTTGCGGTGGGGGAGATGCGGGTCAGTGGCCAGCGCCACTTCACCGGCTTCATTCGCGACCTGACCGAACGGCAGCAGGCCGAGACGCGTCTCCAAGAGTTGCAGGCCGAGCTGGTGCATGTCTCGCGGCTGACCGCGCTGGGGGAAATGGCCTCGGCGCTGGCGCACGAGCTCAATCAGCCGTTATCGGCTATCGCCAATTACCTCAAGGGCAGCCGCATGTTATTGGCGCGGGACGAAGTGCCGGTCGAGCGGGTGGGCGACGCCGTCGAGCGCGCCAGCGAACAGGCGTTGCGCGCGGGCGATATCATCCGCCGGCTGCGCGAATTCGTCGCGCGCGGCGAGACCGAGCGGTCAGTCGAAAGCCTGCCAAAGCTGGTTGAGGAGGCAAGCGCGCTGGCGTTGATCGGGGTGAAGGAGCACGATATCCGCGTGCGCTATTCTTTCAGCCCGGACGTCGATCTCGTGCTGGCAGACAAGGTGCAAATCCAGCAGGTGCTGCTCAATCTCGTGCGTAACGGGGTCGATGCGATGACTGCGGGGGACGGCGCCGTGCGCGAGCTGACCATCACCATTTCGGCGGCAGAGGACGATATGGCGGAGGTGACGGTGGCTGACACAGGACCCGGAATTGATCCGGAAATCGCCGAACGTTTGTTCCAGCCGTTCGTCACGACCAAGCGGACCGGTATGGGTGTCGGCCTGTCGATCTCGCGCACCATCGTTGAGGCGCATGGCGGCCACATCTGGGCGGCGGCGCGTGAGGGCGGCGGGGCAGTGTTTGGATTGACGCTGCGGCGCGTCGGGCAAGAGGAGCTGTATGATGGCGACTGACCCCATGGTCTATGTAATCGACGACGACGAGGCGGCCCGGCATTCGCTCGAGTTCCTGCTCGATTGCGCGGAAATCCGCGTCCGCACATTCCCCTCCGCCGATGCCTTCCTCGCCGCGTCGCCGCCATTGGCGGGGGCGTGTATTGTCACCGATGTGCGCATGCCGGGGCGCAGCGGGATAGAACTGGTCGAAGAGATGACGCGGCGCGGCGCCAGCGTGCCGGTGATCGTCATCACCGGTCATGCCGATGTGCCGCTGGCGATCCAGGCGATGCATGCCGGGGTCGCAGATTTCATCGAAAAGCCGTTTGACGACCAGGTCATGCTGGCCTCCATCCGCAAGGCGCTTGCCCGGCAAGCTGATACCGAGGCTTCACACGCCGAACGACAAGCGGTGCTCGACCGCATTGCGTCGCTGAGTGGCCGCGAGCGCGAGGTGATGGATGGCCTGGCGCGCGGCGACGCAAACAAGGCGATCGCCTTCGACCTCGGCATCAGCGCGCGCACGGTCGAGGTCTATCGCGCAAACGTGATGCTCAAGATGCAGGCGAAGACCCTGTCCGATCTGGTGCGGATGGTGACGACCGCGCGACTCGGCTGATAGCGAGGGTTCAGGCACTCAGCCCGACTTCGGTGTACGCGTAACGAGCCATATGCCGGCGGATACGAGCACCAAAGCCGCCAAGTTCTTCCAATGCCAGATCGACTCGCCCAGGAATGCCGCTGAAAGTCCTACGCCAGATACGGGCACCAGGAAGTTGAACGCGGCGATGAGGCCGACCGGGTTATGCTTGAGCAACAAGCTCCAGATCGCAAACGCGACGGACGATAGCACGACCAGATAAATGAGCAGCGCGCCGGATTTGAAGTCCAGATGGTCGATGTGCCCACCGAATGCTGTCCCGGCAACGGTAAGCAGAACGCCACCGATCAGCAGCTGCCAACCGGTCATGACCATCGGATCGAGCGATTGCGACAGCCGCTTGCCATAAATGGAGGCCGCCGCCAGCACGAGGGCAGCGATCACAACAAAGCCTTCGCCCAAGAGGGTGAGATCCGGCCTAAGCTCGTTGCTTCCGCCGACGTTGACGACGATCACGCCGAGAAAGCCGATGAGGCAACCGAGAGTTTTACGGCTGCTCATCCGGTCATCGACGTAAATGAAGTGCGCCAGCGCGACGCTGAAAAACACGCCCGTGGCGTTCATGATCGAAGACTTTACGCCGGTTGTGTGCGCCAGGCCGATATAGAAGAACACGTATTGAACCGCCGTCTGTGTCAGACCGAGCAGCGTCAGCTGCCCGACATAGCGAACGCCTTGGGCGACCACTGGGCGACGCACCGCAGCGGCGAAAATCAGCAATCCGGCGCCGGCGAGAGTAAAACGCCAGCCCGCGAAGAGCACCTGGCTCGCAATGTCAGCTTTGCCGATGCCGAGCATCGCATAGCCGCCCTTGATCGCGGGATATGCGCTGCCCCACAGCAAACAGCAAAGCGTCGCCAGGAGGAAAACGCCCGTGCGGCGCTCCTACAGTCTTCTGTCATCGGCGTGCACGACGGCCCCGGCCGGAGCACGCGTCGCTCCAGTCCCGGCAGGCGCCGCGGGCTCGACTGGCCATGCGGCAGTGTGTCGCTGCGTCATTGCGCCAGCTCGAAACTGTCGGAGCGCGCGAGCCGCCATGCCGCGCTGTAGAAGTCGCGGTCGTGCGAACCAGTCAGCAACTCGCCATCTTCGAGAAAGATGTGCAGTTGAGAAAAAAGCCGAATCTCGGTCAATGAGACGCGACGGACAAGGTGATGAGGACCAAGCTGTGAAGGATGGTCCAGGCCTGCCGCAGCGAGCATCTCCGCTAGAGCCTTCATGGTGTTGCGGTGAAAGTTGAAGACGCGCTCGGCCTTGTCCGGCACGACGAGCGCACGCTGACGCATCGGATCCTGTGTGGCGACGCCCACGGGGCAGCGGTTCGTATGACAGGAGAGCGACTGAATACAGCCAAGCGCGAACATGAAGCCGCGGCCCGCATTGGTCCAGTCAGCCCCCAATGCAAGCACCGATGCGATATCGAACGCGCTGACGATCTTGCCGGCCGCACCGATCCTGATGCGCTTGCGAAGCCCTGCGCCGACCAGCGTGTTGTGGACGAACAGCAAGCTCTCGCGCATCGGCATGCCGAGGTTGTCGGCGAATTCGACTGGCGCGGCGCCTGTTCCGCCTTCGGAGCCATCGACCACGATATAGTCCGGCATGATCCCGGTCTCGCGCATCGCCTTGACCATGCCCATGAATTCCCAAGGCTGACCGACGCACAGCTTCATCCCGACGGGCTTACCCCTTGCGAGCCGACGAAGCTGTCCCAGGAACTTGACCAGTTCCAGCGGCGTCGAAAACTCGCGATGGCGAGCCGGCGAGATACAGTCCTCTCCTACCGGCACGCCGCGCGTGGCTGCAATCTCGGGTGTCACCTTCTCGCCCGGGAGGATGCCGCCATGACCGGGCTTGGCCCCTTGGCTGAGCTTGAGTTCGATCATCTTGATCTGCGGATCAGCGGCCTGTTCGACAAAACGGACCGGGTCGAAGCGTCCGTCCGCAGTCCGGCAACCGAAATAGCCACTGCCGATTTCCCAGATAAGGTCGCCGCCATGTTCCCGATGGTAGGGACTGATGCTCCCTTCCCCGGTATCATGTGCAAAGCCGCCTAGACGAGCGCCCTTGTTCAACGCACGAATTGCGTTAGCGCTGAGCGAGCCAAAACTCATCGCCGAGATATTGAAGATCGACGCAATGTAAGGTGGAGCGCCATCATGTCCGCCGATCGGGATCCTGAAGGTTGCCGGGTCGGCGACACGCGCTGGGCGCGTCGAGTGCGCTATGAACTCGTAGCCATTCTGATAGACATCCACGAGCGTGCCGAATGCGCGGTCGCTGCTTTCATTTTTCGCACGTGCGTAAACAAGCGAGCGCTGGGCTCTTGAGAAAGGAGCCTTGTCGTTGTCGCCTTCGATCAGATACTGCCGAATCTCAGGCCTGATTTCCTCGAAGAACCAGCGCAGCCGGCCGATGATCGGGTAATTGCGGCGGACCGAGTGCAGCGGCTGCGCAAGATCGTAGAGACCGATTGCTGATAACACTGCTGTTACTGCGAACAAGGGCACGGCCCAAGCATCCGGGAGATACAGACATGAGACAACGGCGCTCACAAGGCAGACGCCGAGAGCCGTGAAGCGGGTGAAAAACAAAAGTGCCTCCAGGCACGAAGTACCCGCGCCATTCGAGAAATTATTCTGGTTGTATGTTTGTGCGGCGCGAGGACGCCGACTTTGCCTAGGCGAACGTGCCTAGGGGCGCAGTCGCGCCGTGCCGCTGCCCCCAGGGCTCATGGCATTTGAAGGATCAACAATGATCATCAAACTGTAATGAGGCTTTGCCTGTGAGCTTTCAAGACCTGTTCGCGCCGGGGAGGGGCATCAATCATTTGGGGCGTCACGGATTACTCGACTTGCATGGGTGGGCCAAAATATTCGGCTTTGTCCTCGAGTCCGGCCTATTGAAGCACATTGCTCAGAAACAAAGCCATGAGCGCTGTGCCGAAGCGTCGTTTGCGACGCGGCAGCTTTGCCGTTCTCACCGACAAAGGCTGCTAGGCAGCATCCGGCCCAGAAGCGGAAGGGCTGGTCTCTACCTAAGCCAATAGACGGGATGCGCCCTAATCTCAGCCATGCACCGAGACCGGCGCGCAACCAGCGAGTTGCCGTTCGTCGCCCCCCGCCTCCCCCGGCCTAAAGGCATGACAACTGTTACCTAGAAACCAACTGCGCGGCGACATGCGATTGGGACGGTGACCGGACGACAGGCGACCCTGCCTCCGGGGGCGGCTCGGGGATCGACATCGCGCCGATCCCCACTCGCCCTCCATTTCCAATAAGCATGCATCCGATCGCGAACTGGGGCATTGGGTCCGGAGATGTTCGTTATCCTGCTGATTTCCCTGATCGGGGCATGTGTGATGCCGCTCGCCGCACGCGTGATCGGGCGCGGTGCGGGATTGGTGATCGCACTGCTTCCGATCGGCTTGCTCGCCGCCTTCGTCTCCATGGCACCGGTGGTCGAGCGCGGCTGGGTGTTGGGCGAGGGGAGGAATTGGGCGCCACGGATCGGGCTCGATCTGACCTTGCGGCTCGATGGCTTCTCTTTCCTGTTCTGCCTGCTTGTCACCGGCATCTGCGCGTTGGTCGTGGTCTATGCCGGCGGCTATCTGACCGGGAAGCCGCGTCAGGAGCGTACGCGCTTCTTTACCCTGATCCTGCTGTTCCAGACGGCGATGCTGGGCACGGTGCTGGCCGAAAGCCTGCTGGTGATGCTGCTGTTCTGGGAAGCGACCAGCATATTGTCCTTTCTGCTGGTCGGGTTCGACAGCCGCAGCGCGCGCGCGCGGCGCGCGGCGCTGATGGCGCTTCAAGTGACCGCATTCGGCGGGCTGATGCTGCTCGCCGCAGTGCTGATGATCGGCCATGTGCTGGGCAGCTATTCGATGGCCGAGGCGGTGCGGCAGGCCGAAACCATCGCGGCGAGCCCCTTGGGCACGCCCATCGTCGCCTGCATCCTGATCGCGGCCTTCACCAAATCGGCGCAGTTCCCGTTCCATTTTTGGTTGCCCAATGCGATGCAGGCGCCGACCCCGGCGTCAGCCTATCTTCATTCGGCGACGATGGTGAAATTGGGCATTTATCTGCTCGCGCGGTTCGAGCCGGTCTTCGCCGCGACAGGCTGGGGACGGGGCGTGGTGGTGACGGTGGCATGCCTTACCATGCTGGTCGCTGCGCTGCAGGCGTTGCGGGCCGAGAACTTCAAGTCCGCGCTGGCCTATTCGACGATCGCATCGCTGGGCATCCTTACCCTGCTGGTCGGGCTGGACGGCCCCGCAGCGACGGTGGCGATGGTCGGGTTCTTGCTCGCCCATGCCTTGTACAAGGCGGCGCTGTTCTTCTGCGCGGGTGTCGTCCTGCACGCTACGGGTCAGCAGAATCTGCGCGCGCTTGGCGGCCTGGCGCGGGTGCTGCCGTTCACCGCGCTCGCCTGTGTCGGTGCCAGCCTGTCGATGGCCGGCATTCCGCCCTTTATCGGCTTCATCTCGAAGGAATTCCTGTTCGAGGCGCAAATCGAAAGCAGCTGGGAGACCGCCCCACTGGCAATCGCGGTCATCGTCAATGCCGCGATGGTCGGCGTTGCAGGCGTGGTGACGCTGCGTCCCTTCTTCCTCGGCGGCGCCAAGCATCGCGAGCTTCGCAATGGCGAGAGCCTGTCACTGGTCGCGCCACCCTTGCTCCTGGCGGTGGCAGGCCTGCTCATCAGCCTCGACCCCGACTGGATCACGCGCGTCGCGCTACGTCCGGCGGTGGCGGCGGTCTATGGACGTGCGGTCGATGTCGATATCGCGGTCTGGCACGGCCTAACGCCGATGCTGATGCTCAGCGCTGTGGTGATCGGCATCGGCGCGCTGATCGTGCGGTACTGGAGACAGATCCACATCCGGCTGCGCGGCGCCGAGCGGTTCGATCGGCTTGCCCTCGAGAAGCTGTGGGAGCGTAGCCTGCGCGGGTTGATGCACGGTTCGCGCGCGCTGACCGGATGGGTCCAGCATGGCGATCTACGCCGCTATCTGCTGGTGGTCGTGGGCGGGATGGCGGGGCTGATCGCCTGGTCCGTGATCGCGGCGGGCGCCGTGCCACGATTGCCCGACGCCGGCACATGGCGCCTTGCCCCCGCATTGGTGGCGCTGGTCGGGCTCGGCGGCGCGGTCGCGGCGACGCGTGCGCAATCCCTGTTCACCGCCATGATCGCGACCGGCCTTACCGGCTTTTCGATCGCCCTTACCTTCATGATGAACGGTGCGCCCGATCTCGCACTCACCCAGTTCGCGGTCGAGGCCTTGCTGGTCGTATTGCTGACCGCCTTGCTGATGGCGGTCCCTTTGGCCAGCCCAGCCACCCGCACGACGGCGATGCGGCGCAGTGACGCGGTCGTCGCGGGGGTGATGGCGCTGATGCTGGTGGCGGGCATCGTCGATATGGCGGCTGGTCCGCAAGGCTCGGCGGCCAGCGCCTTTTATAGCGAGATGAGCTATCTCGGTGGCAAGGGTCATAATGTCGTCAACGTGATCCTGGTCGACTTCCGCGCCTTCGATACGCTGGGCGAGACGATGGTGATCGCGATGGCGGCGGTGCTGGCCCGCTCGCTGCTGATGCGTCGCGGCCGCGCGGCGCAGGAAGCGGCGCAGCCGTCGGTGCATTTCTCATTTCAGGCCTTTGGGCGTGTCCTCAGCTGGACCCTGCTCGCGGCGTCGCTGGTGATCCTGTGGCGCGGGCATGACCAGCCGGGTGGCGGCTTCGTCGGCGGGCTCGTCGCGGCGCTGTCCTTCGCCCTGCTGTCGCTGGCCTATGGGGTCGAGCGCGCGGAGCGGACATTGCGCGCCGGACCGCTGACATTGGTGGGCATCGGCATGGCCTGTACCCTGGCCAGCGGGCTGCCGGGCCTGATCGCCGGACGTCCCTATCTCACCCATTTGTGGTGGGAGCCTGTCTGGTTTCCCAAGCTGGGCACGACGATGATCTTCGACCTCGGCGTCTATCTGGTCGTACTCGGCGCGGTCCTGGCCTTCCTGTTCGGCCTTCAGCGGGAGGCGACGAAGTGACGATCCTTTACGCGCTCACCGGGGCGGGCATCATCGGCTGCGCGATCTTCATGATCCTGTCGCGCAATCTCGTCCGGATGCTGCTCGGTCTGTCCCTGCTCGCGACCGGCACCAACCTGCTGCTGTTTCTTGCCGGGCGGATTGGCAGCGAACAGCCCCCGATCATCCGCGATGGTGCCAAGGCGCTGGGCGTGTCCGCGGATCCGGTTGCACAAGCACTGATCCTCACCGCGATCGTCATCGGGTTCGCGCTGACGGTGATGCTGGGCGTGCTGGTGCTGCGCGCATGGCGTTCGGGCGGTACGGTCGATGCGCGCGAGGTGGATGCCGCGGAGATGGTCGGCCCGGCTCAGGAACGGGATGACCTGCATGGGTGACGCGCTTCTGCTCACGCTGCCCGTGCTGGTGCCATTTCTGGGCGCGGCGCTGGCGCTGCTGCTGCGCAAGCATCCTGCGGCGGCGCTGATGACAGGGCTGGCGGCGAGCGGGCTTGTCCTGCTGGCCTCGGTCGCCCTGCTCACTCGCGTGATGGTCGATCCGCGCGTCCCCCTGACGGTGTTCGGCGGCTGGCCACAGGGGTTCGGCATCGGTTTCTCGGCGGCACTTCCAGGTTCCGCGCTGGTCGTGGTGACCGCGCTGATCCTGTTCGCCGCGGCGATCTATGCCATCGGTGATATCGGCCCGCGCCGCCGGCGCGGAGGGTATGATGCGTTGATGCTGGCGATGGCCGGGGCGATGAACGGTGCCTGCCTCACCAACGATCTGTTCAACCTTTACGTCTGGTTCGAACTCGCCTTGCTCGCCGCCTTGGGACTGCTGACGATCGACCGCCGCCCGGCGCAGATCGACGGCGCGATCCGTTATGCCGCGTTCGCGATGCTGGCCGCGACCTTCATCCTGATCGGCGTCGGCATGATCTATGGCATGACCGGTACGCTCGATATCCGGACGGCGGGGGGCGGTGCTGGCGGACAGCCCGGCAAGCGTCGCATCGGCAGTTGCCGCGGCGCTGCTGCTCGGCGGGCTGATGCTGAAGTCGGGGCTGGCGCCGTTCCACCTGTGGCTTCCGGCCTCCTATCACACGGCACCGACCACGGTAGCGGCGGTGTTCGCGGGGCTGCTGACCAAGATGGGTTTCTATGCGCTCCTGCTGGTGATGGTGGTGATCTTCGGGGTGGGGCGAGGTGCGCCGGGGGGCGCCCAATTGACACCTCTGCTCGGTGGCATCGCCGCGCTGACGATGCTGCTGTGCGTCGCTGGCGCGCTGGGACAAACCGATATGCGGCGCATCCTCGCATATCATGTCGTCGCGCAGGTCGGGTATATGATGGCGGCGCTCGCGCTGGGGACGCGCGACGGGGTGACCGCAGCGATCTTCTACATGGTGCATTCGATGATCGTGCAGGCGAACCTGTTTTTCGGGGCCGGGCTGATCCGCCGTGCCTCGGCCAGCTGGGATCTGACCCGCGCGGGTGGCATCGTGCGGCGCGAGCCCCTGTTCGCCTTGCTGTTCGCGGTTCCGGTATTGTCACTGTCGGGCATCCCGCCCTTTTCAGGTTTCTGGGCGAAGCTGTTCGTGATCCGCGAGAGCCTCGACGCCGACATGGCCTGGCTGGGCGGTGTCGCCTTGCTGGCGGGCCTGCTGACGATCGTTTCCATGTCGACCTTCTGGTCCGATGCCTGCTGGAAGGATGCGCGGCGCACATCGATGCGCGCGGTGCCGAAGAGCGGACTGGTGGCGATGGCACTGCTCTCCGCCGCCACCGTGGTGATCGGGCTGATGCCGCAATGGCTGTGGTCGATCGCGCAGCTGTCGGCGCGGTTGCTGGAGGGACAGGGATGAAGCAACTCCGCCGTCTCCGGGCGATATGCGTCCTGACCGCGATCTTTCTGTGGGACCTGGTCGTCGCATCCGTCTCGGTCGCACGTATCGTGCTGGCGCCGACGATCCGCACGCATCCGGCGATCATCGCCGTGCCCGTGTCGGTGAGACGGCCCTGGGCCGTGGCGCTGTTCGCCTATTTCACCTCGCTCACACCGGGGTCGACCTGTCTGCACGTGTCGGACGACCGCACGCGCCTCTATCTTCACATCCTCGATACCCAAGATGCCGAGGCGTCGGTCGCGCGGTTCAAGCAACTCTACGAACGCTGGATCCTGGAGCTGGAGGCATGACGCTGACGATCCTGTCCGCCGTACTCGGCCTGGTGCTCGCCATCGCACTGGTGCTGGCCGGATGGCGGATGGTGCGTGGGCCGGGCTTTGCCGATCGCGTGATCGCGCTCGATATGCTGACGGCGATCGCGGTCGGCTTTGCCGCACTGACCGCCGTGACGACCGGGCGCGGTGCGTTTCTCGACATCGCGCTCGGTATTGCACTGATCAACTTCGTCGCGACATTGGCGTTCGCGGCATTTCTCGAACGGAAGCGGAGGGAACCATGATCGTCGTGGCGATGGTGCTGATGACGCTTGGCACCGCGTTTGTTCTCGCGGCGGCGATCGGTGTCATTCGCCTGCGCGACCCGTTGCAGCGCATGCACAGCGCCACCAAGGCGGGCACGCTGGGCACGGCCCTGCTGATCCTGGGCGCATTGCTGACCGGCACGATCGATCGAACCGGCACCGGCCTTCTCACCCTGATCTTTCTGCTCATCACCCTGCCGCTCGTCGCGCAGGTGCTTGCGCGTGCCAGCTATGTGTCCGGGAGCAGGCTGGAGGGGATCGGAAGCGACCCGCTGGACGGCGAACTCGACCGCACGGACGAGATGCTGCGCTAGTTCGGCAGGCTGGTCAGCCCAGTGTCGGTCGGTGCCGGCGCGCCAGTTCCGATCCTGTCGCGGATGTCCAGAAACGCGGCGCGGACGTCGGGGTCGATTTCCGAGTCTTCCGCATAATCGTCGATCAGGATGCGCAGCCGGTCTTTCGCTTCGCGGCTCGCGACGACCGCAGCATCGTCGTCGTCGCCGAACCATTGATCGATCCCCAGTTTCAGCCGATCAAGGAATTGCAGCATCGAGCCGGGCTTCCCCTTGATCCCTGTCGACACCTTGCTGGCGAGTGCCTCCAGACGATCCGCGCGATCGTTCATGATCCGGGTCAACCCGGGATCGTCGGCTGTCCCCGCAGCGGATCGATGGATCCTTCCGGCATCCGCAAGGGCATCGGCAAGCGCCCGCAATGCGGTCTCGTCCTGCTCGTGCGACACGGCTTCGATCCCCAGTTTTGTTTGTACTGGCTAGGTGAACCATCGCTTCAGCTCACAGTTCCCGCCGGATGCCGGAGCGGCGCCACGGGGAAAGCAACAACGACTAATGTCAGCTCTCGCGAATTTTCGACTAGGGTCGGGACTCATAACCACCATGTGACGGCTGCGGCGAGGTAGATGGCGCTGAGGAAGTTGGTGGCGAGCTTGTCGTAGCGGGTGGCGATGCGGCGATAATCCTTGAGGCGGCAGAACATGCGCTCGACGGCGTTGCGGCCCTTGTAGAGCGTCTTGGAGAAGCAGCTTTTCCAGCGGCGGTTCGTCTTGGAGGGGATGTTCGGAACGGCACCCTGCCGCTCGATCAGGTCGCGGATCGCATTGCTGTCGTAAGCCTTGTCCGCGAGCACGATGGTGCGCGGCGCGAGATCATCGAGCAACACATCGGCTGCGCGGCAGTCGGCGACCTGGCCACCGGTCAGCAGGAAGCGGAGCGGCCGACCTTCGCCGTCGGTGAGCGCGTGGAGCTTGCTGTTGCGGCCGCCCCGGCTGATCCCGATCGCCTGGACGAGCGCCCCCCCTTTTCCACCGCCCGCGGAGCGGTGCGCCTTCATATGCGTGCTGTCGATCAGGACCTCGGCGGGCGGCCCGCCTGCTGCCGCGAGCGTGACGAACAGCTCCTGCCACACACCCTTTGCCGCCCAGCGCACGAACCGGTTGTAGAGCGTCTTCCTCGGCCCGTAGCAGGCCGGCGCGTCGACCCAGCGCCCGCCCGACTTCACCACATGAATGATGCCGCTGATCACCCGCCGATCATCGACCCGCGCCACACCGCGCACCTTGTCCGGCAGCAGCGGACGCAGCCGCTCGAACTGGGCTTCACTCAACCAAAACTCGCTCAAATCCACGCTCCTGCTGGCGCAGCGCATGAATCACATCCCAGCCGCCAAGGGAATCCCGTTTATGGGTCCCGACCCTAACGTGTGGCCACGCCCGATGAGGGACACATTGGCAGTTCGCGTATTTATATGGCCGGTGGAGGGGGAAAATGATGAATACAGGACTGTTGATCGCAATGACGCTGGCGCTTGTCGGCTTGAGCAAGACACCACTCGCAATCGCCACAACCGCTGAGGACATCGCCGCCGTCCAACCACCAATCGCGACGGTGGACAGGTTTCACTTAGCGTTGGCTGAGGGGAGAGTCGAAGCCGCGCTCAGGCTGCTGAGCGACGATGTGCTGATCTACGAGTCCGGTCGGGCAGAGCGCAGCAAGGCGGAATATGCGAACCATCATCTTAAAGCGGACGCCGAGTTCGCGGGCGCGACCCAACGCAAGCTGGTGAAGCGTACGTTCTGGATCGGAGCCGAGTCCGCCTGGGTCACCAGCGAAACCGAGACGACCGGCACTTTGAAGGGGAAAACGCTTGCCCTTACCGGCACGGAGACGATGATCCTGCGTCGAACGGCTGGCGTGTGGAAGATCGTCCATATTCACTGGTCATCGGCGACCAAGCGCTAGTCGGGTGATAGCGTTCCAAGGAGCGCAACCACCAGCACCGCAGTGATGCCGAGCGCTAATTCGAGCAACAGGCTGATGCGGATCGCGCGCATGTCGCGACCGGCGGCATGTTCGAGTTGCGGGGTGAAGCGCCAGCGATTTGCCGCCGCGAATGCGAGCATCGCCAGGAACAGGGCGATCTTGACCGCCAGCGTCTGGCCATAGTCGCTCGCGATCAACTGCACGGGACGGGCGAGATCGGCGATCAAGGCGAGGTTGATCACGCCGGTCACAATCAGCACACCGACGACTGCCGTGCCTGTGTTCGCGAAGTGGCGCAATGCCGGGACGATCTCGTCGATCGCGGGCTCGCGCCGCCCGATTGCAACGAGCAGAAGGACCAGCGTGCCGATCCAGATGGCGGCCGCGATCAGGTGGAAGATGTCGGACGCCTTATGCAGGACGCCCGTCGCACCCTCGCCAGCCCCCGCATGGCCAGACCAGGCGAGGCTCGCGAGCGCAACTACGCCCAGCATTGTTGGCAGCAGGGGGGGAACGTTCGGATCGCGCTAGCACGGTAAGCACAAGCAGCGCGCCCAAGGCCAGAAGTCGGACCACCGCCCCTTTTCCGTGGCTCGTTTCGAGCGCGATGAAGCGCAGCATTTCGGTATCGAGAAGGGCTTCATCACCGCCGACCATGGCTGCGGCGCTTGCCGCGAAATGCGCGGCAGTGACCACCACGCCAATGGCAGCGAGCAAGGCGATCAAACGCGGCGACACCGCGGTCGGCGCGGTTCGCTGCGCGCACAGGAGCAACCCGGCGATTGCCATCAGATCGAGGTAGAGGAGAAAGCGCAGCGCGACTGCCACGCCTTCCCCCGCTATTACCCCGATCATGTCAGCCGATGGTGAAGCTGTGCGTGCCGGTGATCCGATGCGTGTCGCCGCCGACGACGTGCCAATCGACCCGATAGGTGCCAGCCGGGAGCGGCTTGGCCGAGGTCAGCACGATCGAGCTGCCATCGCTGCCGACGGCCGAGTTGACGCCCGTCATCTTCATGTCGGGGTGGTCGGCCATTCCCGGCATGCCGGTCATGGTCAGCGTCGCTCCCGACAGCTTCGGCGTCAGCCGCTCGCTGAACTTCAGGACGATGCGCGCGGCGGTCTTGACCGTCGCATTCGCCGCCGGGCTCGCGGACAGCAGCTTGGGATGGGCCAGCGCGATGCCCGGCACCGCGAGCAGCGAGAAGATCGCTGCTGCGAACATGGATTTCGAAAGGAAGCGCATGAACTACTCCAGTTGGTTCGATGCATGATACGTGCAGGCACATCGCACCCCTCGAAATTTCGAGGGCACACGCCCATACGCACGTAGTGAGGGGCGGAGACGAAAAAGATGGCAACCGAAATCGACTATACCGCCCACATGGCGCAGACGCGCTGGTCCGAGCATCCCGGCCTCGACGGCATCGAGGAACGTATCATCGCAGGCATCGATGCGCGCAGTTCCGACGCGGTGGGGCCGCGCATGACCGTAATGCTTGCGACGGGCGCGTTGTTGATCGGCGCAGTCTTTGGAGGCGTGCCCGGCCAGCGCGCGGTGGCCGCAACGCCGCATGGATTGGTTGAGCCGGGGCCGCTGGCGCCGTCCACGCTGTTGCTGGGCAGCGCGGCCGAATGATCCGCCGTCGCGCCGGACTCGCGTTGATTGCGTTTGTTGCTGCGCTGTGCGGCGCGCTGGTCGCGCATTTTCTGATCCCTGACCCCGTCAAACCCTCGGTCGATATTCACGCCGTGCTCCACGAACGGCTGAACCTTGACGCCGAGCAGGCGAAAAAGCTGGAGGTTCTGGAGCGCGATTTCGCGGAGCAGCGACGGTCGCTCGAGGCGCGGATGCGCGCAGACAATCGTCGGCTCGCCGCCGCAATCCAGGCGGAGCACCGCAACGGCCCTGCGGTCGAGGCGGCGATCGACGCCACACACATGACGATGGGCGAGCTTCAAAAAGCGACCGTCGCGCATGTCTTCGCTATGCGCGCGTTGCTGCGGGACGACCAGGTCGGGGTGTTCGATGAGGCTGTGACCAAGGCGCTTGTCGAAGCGCCCAAGTGAGCGTCGGCGACGATGGCAGCGATGCCGCTTTGGTGTCGCGAACGCTGGCAGGGGACCAGCGCGCGTTCGCCATTCTGGTCGGGCGCTACAAACGCTATCTCTACGCCATCATCGTCCGGCTGGTTGGCGATCCCGACGAAGCGCTCGACCTGGTTCAGGAGGCGTTCGTGTCGGCGCATGCCGCGCTTCGGCGTTATGATCCCGATCGCCCGCTGCGGGGTTGGCTCGCGCGGATCGCGCTCAACAAGGCGCGGGACTGGCGGCGCAAGGAGCGCGTGCGCGCGGCGCTTCGGGCACTGCTGCCGATCGGCGAGGGTCAGAATGTCGCCGATGACGCTGCCTTGCCCGATCGCCAACTGGCCGACCGCAGCGAACTGACCAGCATCGAACGGAGGATAGCGGGAATGCCCGCGCGCTTGCGAGAAGTGCTGCTGCTGCGGACGATCGACGAACTGACCCAGGCGCAGGTCGCCGAACTGCTCGGAATCAGCGAGAAAGCGGTCGAGACGCGGTTATACCGCGCGCGCCGCTATCTGCTCGATGCAGGGTGATCCGACGGATCGTTCAGCTTCGCGATGATCGGGCATTCCGGCCGATCGTCCCCCGCGCAATGCGACGCAAGATCCCTCAGCGTGTCGGCCATAGCCTGCAAAGAGTTAATCTTGGCCTGAAGCTTGCCGATGTGGCCCGCCGCCATTGCCTTCACATCGGCGCTCTTGCGTTCGCGATCGCGCCACAGGCCCAACAGTTCGGAAATCTCCGCGACCGAGAATCCCAGGTCGCGCGCGCGCCCGATGAACCGTAGCTCGTGGACATTGGCATCCGAATAGTCGCGATAGCCAGAATCGCGGCGATCCGCGGGCGGGATGAGCCCGATCTCTTCATAATAGCGGATCATCTTTGCCGAGATTCCCGTTAACCGCGCCGCCGTGCCTATATTCATGTCTGTCCGCCCGCTGATACCGACGCAAAAAATATAGCGGCACCGGCTTGACCTTCCAATGGTTGGAAGGATTATTGGCCCATCACGTTGGGGTTGGAAGCGACCCTGACTCCGCAAATTCAAGGAGTTCGACGTGGCACGCACCGTAAAGACCGCAGAATTGTTTCGTATGGTGATGCCCAAGCACACCTGTCCCTACGGCCTGAAGGCACTCGATCTGCTCCGGCGCGAAGGCTTTTCGGTCGATGACCATCACCTGACGACGCGATCCGAAACCGATGCGTTCAAGGTAGAGCATGGGGTGGCGACCACGCCGCAGGTCTTCATCGATGGACGGCGCATTGGCGGCTATGACGATCTGCGCCGCTATCTGGGCAAGCGCGTCCGCGACAAGGACGCGGTGACCTATGTCCCGGTCATCGCGCTGTTCGGCGTCGCCGCCGCGATGGCGCTTTCGGCCAGCTGGGCAATCGAACAGAGCCTGTTTACGGTTCGCGCGGCCGAGTGGTTCATCGCTTTTGCCATGTGTCTGCTCGCCCTTCAGAAGCTCAAGGATGTCGAGAGTTTCGCGACGATGTTCCTCAACTACGACCTGCTGGCCAAGCGGTGGGTGCCCTATGGCCGCATCTATCCCTTTGCTGAGCTTGCCGCCGGCATTTTGATGGTCACCGGGACGATGATGTGGCTTTCGGTGCCCATCGCATTGTTCATCGGCACGATCGGCGCGGTATCCGTGTTCTATGCCGTCTATATCGAGCGGCGGGAGCTCAAATGCGCCTGCGTCGGCGGCGACAGCAAGGTTCCGCTGGGTTTCGTCTCGCTGACCGAGAATGTGATGATGGTCGCGATGGCGGTGTGGATGGTGGCAAAACCATCGCTGCTTGCCACGCACTGAGCCCACAGCATGCATCGCCGTGAGGGATGACCCGCATCGGCGCGTAGTCAGGTGCAATTCAACGGAGCTTTAACAAGCCATGGTTCGAACAATGGATCGACGACAGCTGCTCGGCGGCGTCGGGATGGGGGGCGCTGCCCTTGCGCTTTCGCAATGGATGCCGGCATGGGCGCGCAGCAATTCTCCCGGTCTGGTTGCTGACCTCAAGACGGTGTCCGGCGAAGACATCCGGCTGCGCATTGCGCACCAGATGATCCATCTCGACGGCCGCCACGGCCATGCGATCGGGATCAACGGCACCGTGCCGGGGCCGCTGATCCGGTTGCGCGAGGGGCAGAATGTCCGGCTTCATGTCGAAAACGCTCTGGACGAAGACAGCTCGATTCATTGGCACGGCCTGATCCTCCCCTTTCACATGGACGGGGTGCCGGGGGTCAGCTTTCCTGGGATCAAGCCACGCACCACCTTTACCTACGAGTTCCCGATCGTTCAGGCAGGCACCTACTGGTATCACAGCCATTCGGGGTTGCAGGAGCAGATGGGCCATTACGGCCCGATCGTGATCGATCCCGAAGGCGATGATCCGATCCAGTCCGATCGCGAGCATGTGATCGTGCTGTCCGACTACAGCTTCATGCATCCGCACCGGATCTTCCAGAAGCTCAAGCAGATGGGCGGTTACTTCAACCACCAGAAGCTGACCGCGACCGACGGCGAAGCGATGTCGGCCGCCGAGCGGATGGCCTGGGGCAAGATGCGGATGGACCCGACCGATATTTCTGACGTCACCGGCGCGACATACACTTACCTCGTCAACGGCCATGGCCCGAAAGAGAACTGGACCGGCCTGTTTCGACCGGGCGAGCGGGTGCGGCTGCGCATCGTCAATGCGTCGGCGATGACGACATTCAACCTGCGCATTCCGGGGCTGAAGCTCAGCATCGTGCAGGCGGACGGAATGAATGTGCGCCCCGTTGCGGTCGACGAGTTCCAGATCGCGGTCGCAGAAACCTATGACGTGATCGTCGAGCCGAGCGAGGACCGCGCCTACACCTTCGTCGCCGAGACGGTTGATCGCTCGGGAATGGGGGTCGCGACGCTGGCACCTCGGCCCGGCATGCGCGCACCGGTGCCACCGCTGCGCAAGCGACCGCTGGCGACGATGAAGGATATGGGAATGGGTGGCATGGGCGGTCATGGCGCTGCCGCCTGCACGCCTGAGCATGCGGCCATGGGCCATTGCACGATGCCAAGCGGCGACGGCGCGGAACACAGCGCTGGCACCGCGATGAAGCATTCGATGCGCGATTTCTCGGTCGCGCCTGACGTTGCCAAGACGCCGACGGTCCAGTCGATCTCGCCGATGCCAGTCGATCGGATGGGCGAACCTGGACAGGGGCTGGACGATGTCGGCCATCGCGTTCTCAATTATCGTGATCTGGTCGCGCTCGATCGAAACCCCGACATTCGCGGCCCTGAGCGCGAAGTGCGCATCCACCTGACCGGCAATATGGAACGCTATATGTGGGCATTCGATGGCGAGAAGCTGTCCGAGGTTGGCGCCCCGATCCCGTTCACCGAAGGCGAACGCGTCCGGGTCACCCTGGTCAACGACACGATGATGACCCACCCGATCCATCTGCACGGACATTTCTTCGAGCTGGTGACGGGGCATGGCGACCATTCGCCGCGCAAGCACACCGTCAACGTTCAGCCTGGCGGCACCGCTGCCTTCGACTTCACCGCCGACGCAGTGGGCGACTGGGCGTTCCACTGCCACATGCTCTATCACATGCATGCCGGGATGATGCAGGTCGTGACCGTGCGCCCGCAGGAGGACGCGGCATGATCGGCAGCCTACTTCTCGCCGGGACCGGCTTTGTTTCTGCCATGGGTCTTGCGCCCGCCGGACAGACGATGCCGCCGATGGCGGCTCCCAAGGCTGAGGCTCAGGCCGCGTCAGCCTGCACGCCAGAGCATGCGGCGATGGGGCATTGCCAGATGCCTGATACCAAGGCGCCGGCGAGCCCCCCCACGAACGACCCGGATTGTCCCCCCGAACACGCAAAAATGGGGCACTGCACACCCAAGGACGCGGCACCGGCAGAGGATGCGGTCGGCACCGACCTGGCGCCGGGCACTGGCCCGGCACCCGCCCCCGTCGCGGCGAACTATGCCGACCGCGTCTGGGGCCGCGAGGCGATGCAGCCGACCCGCGACGACCTGCGCCGCCATCACGGTGGCGGCACGTTCAGCAAGGTGACGATCGATCTGGCCGAGCTGACCATCGCCAAGGGACATGAAGGATATCGTTTCGAGACCGACGCATGGTTCGGCGGTGACATCAACCGCCTCGCGTTGAAGGCTGAAGGCGAAGGCACCTTTGGCGAGGCGATCGAAGGCGTTGATTTCAAGGCGCTCTACTCACGCGCGATCGGCCCCTATTTCAATCTTCAGGGCGGTCTGAGACAGGAGATTGGTCATGGTCCCGACCGGACCCATGCCGTGATCGGCATCGAAGGGCTCGCGCCCTATTGGTTTGAGGTCGATGCCTATCTGTCGCTCTCGACACAGGGGGAACTGCGCGCCAGTGCGTCGGCGGAATATGACCAGCGTCTGACCCAGCGCCTGATCCTTCAGCCGAAGATCGAGTTCGAGCTATCGGCACAGGACATCCCGGCGCTCGGCATCGGGGGCGGGTTCTCGAGCGCCGAGGCGGGGCTCCGTCTGCGCTACGAGATCGCGCGCGAGTTCGCGCCCTATGTAGGCATCGTGCATGAGCGAAAGTTTGGACGAACCGCATCCTTCGCGCGTGCGTCCGGCGAGGATACGCATGCGACCAGTCTCGTCCTGGGGGTCCGTGCCTGGTTCTGAAGGTTATAGGTGCAGGGCTGAAGATGGTGGCGCATGCGCATAGCGCGGTTCAGGAGGTCTGATGCTCTACCTAGCAATCAAGGCGGCGATTTCCGGCGTGCTCATCGCGCTCGTCTCGGAGATCGCCCGCCGCTCCCCCGGCTTCGGCGCGCTGGTCGCGTCGCTGCCGCTGGTCTCTGTCCTCGGCATGATCTGGCTCTGGCGCGACAAACCCGACATAACGCTGATGGCCGATCACGCACTCGCGACCTTCTGGTATGTGCTTCCCAGCCTGCCGATGTTCTTGGTGATCCCACTGTTACTCAAGCGTGGCGTCGGTTTCTTGCCGTCGCTCGCAGCCGGATGCGTGCTGACGGTGCTGCTCTATGCGGGGATGACGGTTGTGCTGGGACGATTCGGGGTCCGGCTTTAAGGCGGCTACTTCATGACCTCGCGATGCCAGATTAGCGAATCCAGCTTACCGGTTCGAGGCAATGTATATTGAGCAAGCGCATAAGCCTTGGTCGCCACCCCGAATCCACCTGACCTCTAGCGACCGATGGTCGGAGATAACCTCTAGCAGTTGAGCGGATTGAAACGCAGAAATCCACTAGCCTCTTGGCGGGGATCTACCCACTGTCCGCGCAAGTCACGCGATGGCTGCTTTCGTGGTTCGTCCTGCCAAAAGCCGCCAGACCGCTTACGGCCCACATCCCGCCGTGCGTCACCCCTGCCGGGCAATGGCCGAAAATGGGCCGGTAGCGGGATGACAGCTTTTGGCCGAGGCGCGGTGAAAGCTGCCGTTGGCCAGCAGCGGGATCGAGTGGCTGCCTGATCCCGCAAGTTGCCATTCTCAATGGGGAAATGCGGCCAATCAGGAGGCTTTGTTTGGCTATATAGCCGCGATGCCGACTTCGCGAAACGCGGAGATCAGGGCCTGCGCCGTAAAGGGCTTGAGCACGATTGAACCGGGCGGGTTGCATGGTATGCACTCTTCAGGTGTTCCACTGATGAAGATCACTGGAACTGGCCCCAACCTCCTGTGGATCTCAGCCACTGCGTGCGGCCCCGTACCCTCCAGCAGCTTCACATCGGAAGTGATCATGTCGGGCTGGTGAGCTGTTGCTGCGGAGACAGCCGCCTCTTGCGTATCAGCTATTTCAAACGACGTCGCACCCTGTGACTCCAGAATATCCTGGATGGCCATTGCGACCAGTGGTTCATCCTCGATGATCAAAACATGGTACATGCGATAAACTCCTCGCGAATTTTGTTAACGCAGTCAGTACCTTATTGATCCGTAGACGTTCACATGCGGCAATGTTCATGGTACTTGCGGGGCCACCTCGGAACAATTCCAGCCGAGGCAAAAGCGAGTTCTAATGGCCAGCGCATCAATTATTCCAGCAGATGAGCCCTTACGCCTCGCGGCCGTTCGGCGTTACGACATACTCGATACGCCACCTGATGGTGCGTTCGATCGAATCACCGCGTTGGCGGCGCGGCGTTTCCGGGTGCCGATCTCAATCATCAGCATCGTCGATGAGGACCGAATCTGGTTCAAATCGCACCATGGGGTACCGGTTAAGCAGATCGGACGCGATCCCGGCCTTTGCGCCTCGGCCATTCTTTCTGACGATCCGCACATCCTCACCGATGCAAGCATCGATCCCCGCTCGCTCGCCAACCCGTTGGTAGCGGGCGACTTCGGGCTTCGCTTTTATGCTGGCGTGCCCCTGACCACGGACGACGGCCATAATCTTGGGACGCTGTGTATCATCGACAAGGAGGCAAGGCCTATCGACCAGTCGCAGATCGACGACCTGAAAGACCTTGCAGCGATTGTGATGGACCAGATCGAAATGCAGCTTTCGGCGCGACGCGCGGTCTCCCAGGCTGAGTTGATGGCCAAGGAGATCGACCATCGGGTGATGAACAGCCTGCAATTCGTATCGAGCTTGCTTTCAATGCAAAGCCGAGCGCTCACTGACCCGGATACAGTCGGTCATCTCCAGCTTGCCGCCAACCGCGTTGCTGCAGTCGCGCAGGTGCACCGGCATTTTTACGTCGAGGCGACCGATCAGACATCCTGCATCACGTTCCTCAGGCGGTTATGCGCCGAGCTCGCGTCGATTCTCGATCGAGAAATTGACGTAAGCGGTGATGAAGGCGTTATCCCAACCACGATCATCCAACCCATCGGACTGCTCGTCAACGAACTGGTGACGAACGCGGCCAAGCACGGGCGGGGGCTGATCCAGGTACGCTATGAGATCGAGGCCAATCAGCATGCCTTGATCGTCTCGGACGACGGTCGCGATCTTCCGAAAGACTTCGACCCGACAGCTACCAGCCAAAGCTTGGGCATGCGAGTTGTCGTGTCGCTTGCCAGACAACTCGGCGGAGTGTTGACGAGCGGTCACCGACCCGACGGTGGCACCTGTTTCAAAGTGTCGTTTGAGGTGCAACCGTAGTTAGCGGGTGACGCGCGCCGCCACCAGCGCCTGCGACAAAGGCAGCTGATCGGGAAGCGCGGCCTGTTGCCCGCTTTTTGCTGATTGTTGCTTCCAAGTCGCCGGACCGTTTCCCGCCCAAAGGCAGCCGATCCATCACCGCTTGGGTGAACGACCGCTTTCGGGATCAGCGAGGGGCATGGCGAACGACCGGAACTAGGGCGCAAAGCGGTCGGGGATGGGCGGCTCAAGCCCTCTGAGTGAGCCGCCCAAATTTTCAGATTTCAGTCCGCTCGGCAAGAACCAGCGCGTCTTCGATATCGACGCCCAAGTACCTGACCGTGTTTTCGATCTTCGTATGTCCTAATAGGGTTTGGATGGCCCGCAGATTGCCCGTCGCCTTATAGATCATTGCTGCCTTGGTCCGTCGCAACGAATGGGTGCCGTAGGCCTCGCTACGCAGGCCGATTGCGACAACCCACTCGTCGACCAGTCTTGCATACTGGCGCGTGCTTAGATGACCGGAACGATCGACACGGCTTGGAAACACAAAATCGTCCGTCGATCCTCCACGCCGATCAAGCCAGGCAAGCAGGCTCGCTCGTACGTCTGCGGTGATTTCGAACTGGACTGGCTTGCCGGTCTTGTGTTGCGTGACAATCGCACGCGATCTGATCGCTGAACCGTAGACTACGTCGCCAATCGTGATTGAGACCAGATCGCATCCTCGCAGCTTGCTGTCGATCGCGAGGTCGAACAAGGCCCTGTCACGCAGTCGGCCCTCACGATCCAGAAAGAAGCGAATGGCCCATATTTGCTTCTGTGTGAGCGGTCGTTTGGTGCCAACGACCTTTCCCGCGTTCCAAGCCGGCCTTGTCAGCATCATCGGATCATATTGTGCGTGTCCCATTGTCTCTCTCCGCGGTCGCAATTGACCGGGAGCGGGAACGCTGGAGCAGGGAGGATCGCATGATGGGGAGGTTGAAACTGGCCACCATCAAGGTTGTTGCGGAGTCCTCGGCAGGCTAGGATTTCAGGATGTTGTCCGGCGTCACCGCAGGCCGCAGCGATGCGTAGCGATCTCGACCACCTGCCTCTTGTACAGAGGACGGAGCTGCAACGCGTCCAGCGGACGCTGATGGCTGAATTCGAGACGGCGATCGCCGGCGCTACCCAGCCATGGAAACGTAACGGCAAGATCCTCAAGATCATCCTCTTTGGAAGCTATGCGCGCGACGATTGGGTCGATGAACCGGAGAACGGGTACCAGTCCGACTATGATCTGCTGATTGTGGTCAGTCACGCTGATCTCACCGACGTCGCAGACTATTGGTATGTGGCTGAGGACAAGATCCTTCGAGACGAGGCGATCGACCGTCCCGTAAATCTCATCGTGCATACGCTCGATGAGGTGAACAAGGCGCTTGAGCGCGGCGAGTATTTTTGGGTGGATATCGCTCGCGATGGGGTTGCCCTCTATGAATTGCCCAACCACGCGCTAGCTTCACCAAAAGCGCTCTCGCCTCGTGACGCATACGAACTCGCGGCCTCTTACTTCTCGGTTAGGTTCGCAGATCTTGAAGTCTGGATGGAAACGGCGAGTTCCCAGCTTGAACGTGCGGACCAAGAGAGCGTGTATCTGAAGCATGCCGCCTTCAATTTTCATCAAGCGACAGAAACGGCCTATGCCTGTTTCCTCCTCGTCCAGACGCTATACTTCCCCCGCTCGCACAACATCAAATTCCTGCGCTCGCTGGCGGAGGACAAGGAACACCGTCTGATCGAGGCCTGGCCGCGCGCCAATCGGGCCGATCGACGCCGGTTCGAACTCCTCAAGCGCGCCTATGTCGAGGCGCGCTATTCCTCGAGCTACGCGATCTCGAGTGAAGATCTCGATGCGATCGCGGTCGCGGTGCAGCGCCTTCGGGATATTGTTGAGACGGTATGCCGCGAACGGCTCGAACTCCTGCGGATCGAAGCGGGCGTCTGACCTCCGAACCTTGCCAGAGATCAGCCGATCTCAGGGCCGCCGCGTCCACGCCCGAACCGCCAGCTGATCCCATCTCCGCGCATGATCCCGCTGACCTGATTGCCGATCTGCTTCTCGAGCGTCGGGCGCCATGGGACCAGGGTGAATTCGCGGCTGTTCTCGACCAGTGCGAACCGGCCGCTTGCAAGGTCGACACGGCGTATCAGCCGTCCCTCGATCCGCTCGCCCGGGACCGGTTTAGCATAGGGCAGGGCACGCTCGTGCCCGAGCGTCCCGGCAACACGCCGCAACTCGCCGCGTTCGAGCGCAGCCAGCAGGTCCGCACGCGCGCGCAGCTGGCCATTTTCAACCTGGGCGAGCCCCTGATCGAGCAGCCATTGCCGCCGCGCCGTCAGCGCCGCGCGGACCTCGCGGCCGAACCCAGCGTCGCGCGCTGCAACAGGATCACCGCCCACCAGTTCGCGATCGAGCCAGGTCGCGCCATCGGCCTGCGGCAGTTGTTCGAGCGGGAGTGCCGAAAGGAGCTTGATTTCGACCGGTCGCTCACGCCGCTGCGTTCGCGCAAAAGCCTGCGCGCGATCGAGATGGTCGGCGGCAATGCGCCAGCTGCCATCGCCCTCGCGCTCGACGCCGGAGCCCGCGCGCCGCATCGCCTCGAGGCGGCGGACATGGCTCTGCACATATTCAGTGCTGGCCTTTGGGTCGTGCGTAAGGTGGAGCTCGGCGGAATAGCGTCCCTCATTGGCCGCTGCGATCTCCGCGACCGTGCGATCGACCTGCCTCGGGTCTGCGCTGCGTGCATTGACCTCAACGATCCCGCCAACTGGCAGCGGCTCGGTGGCGTCAGCCCTGCCGATATCGACATAATGGGTCCGTCCATCGACGCCATCGACCAGCAGATAATGGCGGTCGCGCAATTCATCCGAGAGCCCGCGGACGACGACGCGGCCGGTGATCGTGGCCTGGCTTTGGTCGCTGCCGAAGATCACTCCGGTCTCGGGCACTCGACCGAGGCGCTGCGCGGTCATCTCGCGCTGCATCGTGCGGATGATGTCGCCGCGCTCGCCCATCGCGCGCAGAACCGGCTCAAGCTCATCCGCCAGTCGCCAGCGCCCGGCACCCAGCGCGTCGGCCAGCCCCATGCGCCCGAGCGTCTTCAATCGACCGGCGCGCAGCGCCTGCTCGAAGGGGCTGCGCGAGGCGGCGCCGACGACCCGCGCATCGTCCATCGCGCGCAGCAATTTACGGTCGATGCCGGTGAACCGTTCAGCGGTCATCTCGTGGCGCAGCTGGGCTTCGATTTCGTGGGTGGTGCGCGGTCCCAGGTCGAGCGTCATCAGCTCGGCGGCGCGGGCGCGTACGCCATGCGCGATATAGTCGCGCGCGATCACCAGATTGGCGCCGGTGTCATCGACTCCGCGCAGCAAGATATGGGTATGCGGATGGCCGGTGTCGAAGTGATCAACCGCGACCCAGTCAAGCCGGGTCCCGAGGTCGATTTCCATCTGCGCCATCAGCCGACGGGTGAGCGGGCGCAGGGCTTCGAGCTGATCGCCATCTTCGGCCGAGACAATGAAGCGAAACTGGTGCCGGTCGTCGCTGCTGCGATCGAGGAAGGCGCGCCCATCGGCCTTGTCTTCCGTGGGGCCATAAAGCGTGCCCGGACCGCCTTCACGGGTGACGCTGTCGCGCTGGAGATAGCGCAAATGGGTGCGTGCTCCCGTCACCCCTTTTCCGCCAAGCCGGACGAGGCGCGTTTTGACGACCGCGCGGCGGCCGGCGAACCGTGTGTTGGAGGCGCGTTGCGACAGCAGCCGACCGATCGCCGAGCCGCGTCCGATGCGGCTGCCATCGAAGCGCCGGCGCCCGGGCTTAAGGCCGCCCGCGCGCGCGGCAGCTGCGGTCACTTTGCCTAGATAACGCTGGCTGCCGCGCCGTGGCTTGTTGCCGATCCGGCCAAGCCGGGGCTCGAGGTCGTCCTCGCTCATGGCCGCCACCGGCGCGTTGAACAAGTCTCGCAGATCGGCTCGAAAACCCGCAGATTTCCGTGGTTCAGACCGCCGCTGTCTCCCCGGCCTTGCCCAGTGTCTCGCGAAAAAAGGATGTGCAGACAATCAGTTGGCGAGGGTAGCGAGGCACTGCCTTTATCTTGCAAACATCTCCTCACCCCCTCCCGCACCCAACCGCCAGCCAGATCCTCCCGCCGCCAAAGCTCCGGACGGCTCACAAGAAAGGCCGGACCGCGATGCCCGATGGACGTCGCGACCCGGCGATGAATGCTGTGTTCAGCGCGCATCGGCATAAGCGCGCCGTGCGTCTCGCGCCCGTGGGAACCGCCGACATGCGAGCAGTCCGTGCGGCGCTCCCTCGCCATCGACGATGCACTGCGCAGTAAACCAGCGGCCATCGAGCTTGCCGAGGATCGCGACCCGGTCGAGCTCGACCTCGCCGCTGTCCGCGTCGCACTCCCAGCAGCCGAGCCAGCGTTCGGACACGCGCGCGTCCCAATGGAAATCGGTCTCCTCGGCATCGAGAAACCGCGCGGCCAATGCATCTGCAACCACGCCGCCAAATTCGAGCGCGAGCCCCGAGGCCAGAGCTGCCTGTACAAGATGTGCGCCACGCGCGCTGGACTGAATGCTGGTCATAACGATCCTCCAGTGATGCGTCCCCGGGATCGGGAACGCCCCTGTCGGGGCGGTGGGCGGGGCGGCTGTCAGGGCCGCCGGAGCGTCAGCGCAGGCGCCGCGAAGCGGACGTGGGGGAGCCGATTTACGCAGTAAATCGGGGGGTACCCGCAGGCCTTGAAAGCCGCTCCGTCCGCCGCCATGCTTGGATTATCGAGACGTCCCCCTCCTATCCTGTGAGGCTCATTGGTCATCGCGGCGGATCGCAAACAGGCCGTCGGGACTTGGGTCTGCCCCCACGCCATCTCTGAGGCTACTGACCTGGTCCTGCGCAGCGCGATGCACCGCGAACAGTGGCTCGGGGCGAGCTTCCGAAGCGCTGGTGCGCGGACCATCGCGCGACGTTGGCGCGACCGCCGACGCTCCTGCGACTTGCGCAAGATAGGCGCGGGTCTCGGCCGGGAGCGAAGCCTTGCCGCGCAAATGGGCGGCGTAGCGCGCTGGCCCAGCGTTGTAGGCGGCGAACAGTCCCGGATAGCCGAACCGGTCGTACATCGCGCGCAGATAGGCAGCTCCGGCAAGGATATTGTCGCGCGGGTCGTCGGGATCGGTGCCCAGTCCGAGCTGAACGCGCAGCTCTGCCCAGGTGCCCGGCATCAGCTGCATCAGGCCGATCGCGCCTTTGTTCGAGCGGATCGGGCGACCGTGGAGCATGGTGCGCCCACCGCTTTCGGCGCGCATGACGGGGACGATCCAGCTCGCGGGAATGCCGAAGCGTTGCGCTGCTTCATCGATATGCGCCTGCCAGCGCGCGACCGGATCGGCGCGATCGATCGGCGCAGGCGGCGATCGCGGCGGGTCGTCCATGACTGCTGCCGATGGCGCGTCCTGCTGAACTCCCGGTGCAGTCTGCGCAGCGCTCGTGGCAGCGCAGACGCCCCACATCAGCGCGATTCCGCCCGCAATGGGCGTGCGCTTCGCGCCCGCGCGGCTCATGGTTCGCGTGCTTCGCTGCGCGTCCAGAGCGGGGTCGCCCTGCCGATGATGTCGCCCGGTGCGCTCACCCCGAAATAGCGCCCGTCGAACGAGTCCGGAGCGTCGGCGAGCAACAGACGCTGCCCGTCGCGCAGTCGGACACAGGCCTGCCAGCGCGGCAATGAGCGCCCGGCGCGGTCGACCACAAGCCGGGTCGCACGCAAGATGCCATTGACGAACAGCCGCCGCCCGAGCGCACAGACGTCGTCGCCCGGCATCGCTGCGACGCGCTTCACCAGCGGGACATTGGCGGGGAGATAATGCCGCCGAGCGGCAAGTGCGCGCGCATGTTCGGGCGGCCAGGCGATCATCAGTTCACCGAGCTCGGCGGCCCGTCCTGGCGCGACGCGATAGAGCCCGATCGGCATGCTTGAACTCGCATTCCAGACCAGCAGCGGGGGCGGGGCGACGACCAGTGTCGCGATGCAGGGCAGGGCCGCAACCAGCGCGAGCCCGGCGATCCGCGCGTGGCGGCGGCGAAGCGCGCGCGTCGCGCGGAGCGCATCGCCCCAGGCGAAGAGCGGGCCATTCGGCCGGCCGGGGTCAGCCTTGCGCATCGCGCACCCCTTGGCGTGATTGCGCGCGCGACCAGCTGTCGAGATCGTCGATATGATATTGGACGGAGCGGCTGTGGCGGCGGAACACCGGCCCCTCGCCACGGCTGCGCAGCGTCTTGAGCAGGCGCGGCGAGAGCGCAAGATAGGCGGCGGCCTGCTCGGTGGTGAGGAAGGGCGTGCCACGCCTTGCACGCGCCGCCCGCTCGATAATATCGTCCTCGTCGCGCATCGCACCGGCTCCCGATGACAGGCGGCGCAGATGCCGCCCGGTGCCCCGAGCGATGCCCTCTCGCGCCTGTGCGCGGCAGGATCGAAATCGTGTCCGCCTGTTTTCGATCCCCCTTTGCCGGGTCCAAGCACGCCAATGGCCCCGCGCCGCATGCGGCGCGGGGCGGGGCGGGTCTCAGTCCGCGGGGTTCCAGATCAGGGCGAAGACATCGTCGTCGTCCTGGCCCGCCGCGCGGCCGAGATTGGCATAGATGCGGCGCGGTCCGAATTCGGGCGCGGCGAGGCTCAGCGACACATAATCGCGTCCCGAGGCCTCGCCCTGGCGAACCCAGCCCGCGCCGATCTCGACGCCGCCGGCGGCGACGCGATAATCTGGCTGCGCGTCGCTCGACTTGCCGCGATTGGGGGTGATTTCGATCTCGGCGCGGATCGAAAGGGTCTTGAGCTGGCCCTTGAAGCCGCCATGGGCGGTGCGGGTCACGGTTCCGATCGAAGGCATTTGAGGTCTCCTTGTGTTGCGCGTGCGGGGAGGTCCGCTTGCGACGCGCGACCGGTCGGCACGGCGTCCAGCCCCTGCGCGAACCGAAGGCCGAAGCGATAGCGGAGGACCGGAGCGGCGGGCGCATTTGAAGCGCGCAGCGCCCGCGAGGAGCCGCAGGATGCGGCGGGGAAATGCGTTTGTCCGCGATGGTTTCGCGCGGGGGCGGCCGTGCCAGGTCGAGCACGAACGCAGGTGGCCTTCCCGCATGCAGACACACCATGACCGTGCGCATCACTGGAACCGCCCCGACACCGGACACGGCATGGGCCATCCATCATCCTGATCCCGCCGCGCAGCGCATGCCAATACGGTTCAGTATGTGCGCAGCCGATCCGCAACTCGCTCTGGGTGGTCGCGATCGGCCTCGGCAACCAGCCAGAGCTCGGGGTCCGACACGCCGCCCTGGCTTGCGTTGATTGCGCAGTCGGGCCGTACGCCAATCGGCAATCGGCAATCGGCAATCGAATTTTGGCGCTCGGGAGCCTGGACTCGCGACCATTGCGATCCCGCACAGCGATCGCCCCCGGCTGTGCCGGATGCGGCGCGGGTCCAGTGCGCGGGCTATCGGCAGGCGCAAAACCGCCCTCGGCGCACAAGCGAAAGGCCCGCGCAAGAGCGGGGAGTGGGCCTGCTTACGCATCTCCGTGTCGGGGTCGCGTCCTGCGAGAAATCGCGCCCGGATGGCGCGCGATCTGCGCGGTAAATTGTCGCATTGCCGCGTGCACAATAGGCCAAGTCGCGCGCGACTTATCCGCCTCAATCGGCGCTTTGCTCGACCGAACGCGCGCGCAAGGCGCTCGCCTTCTTACAAAAAATGCCGCGCGCCGCAGCCGGAACGGCGGCGGCGCGCGGCCGATTTTTTGGGGCTATTCCCATCCTCGAAAACGGGCGGCGCAGCGCGCCGCCCGCCCATCGATCACGCCGCGAGCGGCGGCGCGTCGTCTTCGCTATCGGGCGCGTTGCCATCGGCCTCGGCATCGTCGGGATCGGCAGTAGCGGGTGCGGGATCGACAGATGCGGACGCGCACGGCGCATCATCGTCCGACGCCGCGTCGTGCCCGGCCGCCGGGCACTCTGCCGCGTCGCCCGCGCGTCCGTTGTCCGCTTCCGAGCCGATCGCAGCCCCGGCGGGCGCGACCGCGTCGCTCGCCGCGCGGTCTGCGCGGGCGGCTTCGACCAACGCATGCGCCGCGACGCTGCCGACCCCGCCGCGCGCGGTATAGGCAGCGGGCGGGAACGCCATCCAGCGCGGCACCCAGCGCGCGACCCGCGACCGTCCGTTGCTGCCCGAGAGGCAGTCGGCGATGATCCCCTTGATTACCGCGCCCTTCTCCTTGGCATTGGCGTTTGCGATGATCTCGCCTGCGACGTCTTCGAAGACCGCGCCGAGCAGCTGGCGGTCGCGCAGCGGCTCGAACAGCGCGGCGTCGGCCTCCCACCAGTCGGCCATGTCGATGCCGATGGCGGCTCCCGCTGCCGCGACCGCCGCGCTGCCCGAAGCAAGGCACTCGCCCATCGCGACCGCGATCACCCGCCCGACCTGCGCATCGTCAAGGTCGCACAGCGCGAGGAACAGGCTGACCAGCCTATAGGGATCGCCATTGCCGCCGATCAGGCTAGGCTGTTCGGCATCGAACCCGAGCAGCGCCAGCACCGCGCGGCGTTCGGCATCGAACACCTGCTCGCCCCGGCAGGCTGCGACACTCTCCGCGACCGCCGCGTTGGGCGCGGTCTGCGGCTCGGGCCGCACCGTCCAGAGCGGCGAACCAACGACCAGATGCGCGACCATCAACCGCAATGCGATGCCGTGATGGTCGAGCAACGCTGCACGCACCGCCGCATGGCGATGCAGATTGACATAGCGCTGCAGCGTCGCGGTGAGTTCGGGGCGCTGCAGCTTGGCGGGTGCATCGCTGCCGCCCGCTTCGCCGCGCCGCAGCCGCTCGGCTTCCCTGCGGGTCAGATAGCCTTCATGGAAGCGCACCTCGCCGCGCGACGACACATCGATATAGACGCGCCCGCCCTTGCGCTTGGGCGCTTTCTCATACTCCCAACTCTGGAAATGGCTGTCTGGGCCGATCACCACGGCATCGCTCCACCCCTCCTCGAGATAGGCGGCGCGGCGTGCTTCGACCGCCGCATTCTGTGCGGTCCAGAACCCGGCATTGTCGGCGAAATAGCGCTCCTCGCCGAACAGGTCGGCGACCACCGCCAGCCCGCTCGCCGCGACGTCGAACAGCGCATGTTCGACCGCGACCGCGCCGCCCCCGAACAGCCACGATTTGAGCTGGTGGCCGGTCGGGCACCAGCTTTTGGGATCGTCGCGCAGCGCCAGCCAGTCGCGCTGCTGGCGCTTGGTCGCAAGGGTCAGATGGCGCACCGTCGCCGCGTCGATCTGCTCGCGGCGATAGAGATCGCGGATGCGCGGGAGCAGATTGCCCAGCGCGAGTATCCGCGCGACCATCAGGTCGGGAAGCCCGAAGGTCGCGGCGATGTCAGCGGGGCTGCGCCCCGCACGGATCAGCCGGGTGAACGTCTCCCAGCGCGTCACCTCGTCGGGGTCGAGCCGCGCGATATTCTCGATCAGCGAGGCCTCGACCGCATCCGCCGCGTCGCCGCCTTCGAGGATGGCGCAGGGCAGGGGATCGGGATCGGGCGGATCGGCGGGGCACGCCTCGGCGCGCTCGCGCGCGACAAGGCTTGCGGCATGGAAGCGCCGCGCGCCGCCGACGATCTCGAACATGCCGGGCTCTTCCCCGGCGCGCACGATCAGCGGCTGAAGCACGCCGCGCGCGCGGATCGTCGGCAGGATATCGCCGACATCGGGGGCCTTGCGGCCATGGCGCATATTGGCCTTGCTGACGCACAGCTTGCCGAGCGGGATAAAGTCGAGTTTCATGTTGGTCACTCCGTTGGTGTGTCGGTTCCGTCATGCTGTGGAAGGTGCGGCGGGACCGGCTCGGATGCGGCGGAACGCGCCGCGCGTCGGGAACCCATCAAAACAGTAGTTTGATGGGCCCCTCAGCCGTCCCCCCTTGGGGGACGGAAGCCCGTGAAGATGCTCGGCGGCGCGGGTCGCAAGCACGCGCTCCGCGAGCAGGATCGACCCTGCGATCCGCGCGGTCTCGGCCCAGAGCGAGAGCGGGATCGCGGTGTCGAACGCGATGTCGCGTTCGATCGACAGCCCGAAGGGCAGCCGCAGCCGCTCGATCTCGCCGAGGCTGAAACTGCCAAGCTCGGGGCAGCCAAAGCCAAGATCGGCCAGCCCGAACAGCGTGTCGCCATCCGCTCCGAGTTCGGTGGCGAGCCAAGTCGCGGGGCCGAGCGGGTTGAAAAATTTGACCAGCGGGGCGGGGTCATGGCCGGGCGCGTCGGCGCGCGCGGCATTGCGGGCGAGCGCTTCGCGAAGCGCAGGGGTGAGCAGGGTCATTGGCCGGGTTCCTTGTCGGGAGTGGAGGAGGAGGGCGCTGCCGCGCGCGGTGGCGCGGGCGCGAACAGGTCGAGCTGATCGCGCGCGGCGAGGTCGAACAGGCCGAAGTCGCACGCGCGTTGCGGACGGGTGGGGCCGAGCGGCTGCGCCGCGCGCCACGCCAGCCGGTCGAACATGCGGATCGGCGCGACCCCGGGGACGAGGCTCTGTTCGCCGATCGGCGTCGCCTCGCTCTCAAAGTCGGGGCGCGGGGCCGGGGCAGAGGCGGGGCCGGGGACGCTCATGCCGCCACCCCGCATTGCTTGCCCTGCGCGTCGGCGTGGCGGGCGAGCAGCCAGTCGGCGGCCTTGCTCGCCGCGCTTGCCGCCTTGAAGATTGCGCGCCCGCGCTGCGCGCCGGGGCCGCGCATGGCGGGATCGTCGCTCAGATCGTCGCGCAACACGTCGAGCCAGTGGGCGAGATAATCGGCATGGCGCACGGTCGGCGCGATGCCGAGCGCGGCGCACAGAAACGCCGACCCCATTTCGGCGACCAGTTCCTCGCGCGCATAGGGCTTGCTGCCGAACGCCCCGCTCTGGTCGCGGTCGAGCCGTGCGGGGTGGCCGGTGGCGTGGGTCAGTTCGTGAAGGCAGGTCCGGTAAAAATCGAGCGGCTCGAAGAACGCGCCGGGCGGCGGCAGCTGCACATGGTCGAGCGCCGGGGCGTAATAGGCGGCGTTGCCGCCGATCCGCACCGCGACCCCGCTCGCCGCGATCAGCGCCCGTGCCTGTGGCACCAGTTCATGCGCCGGGAGGGGGTGGGGATCGCGCGGCAACCCCTCAAGCCCGTCGCACTGGGCGACGTTGAACAGGGTGTAGCGGCGCAGGAACGGAATGGCGCGTTGCGCCCCGTCCTGCGCACCCCCCTCGGCAGAATCGCGCTGCCGGTCGCTGGCGTCCTCGCCGCGCGCGCGGCCTTCGCTTTCCGCGCTGCCGCTCCTGTCATCGCCCGGCGTGAAGCGCCCGGCAAACACCACGGTGGTTCCGCGCTCGCCTTTGCGCACGCTTCCACCTGCGGCCTGTGCCTGTGCAAAGGTCAGCCAGCGCTGCGAGGACCAGTTCCCCGCGATTACCGCGCTCCACAGGATCAGTATATTGATCCCGCTATAGGGGCGGCGGGTCACGGCATTGCACGGCAACCCTGCCTCGGGCGCGCCGACCTTGCCCCATGGCTGCACCCATGGCACCCGCCCGGCCTCGAGTTCGCCGATGATCCGCCGGGTGACCTCCTCATAGAGATCGGCGCGGCCCGCGCGTGCGCCATCCGTGCGCCTCTGCGTGCCACGCCCGCGCGCGGCGCAGCCCGCGCCGCGTGGACCCGGTTTGTCGGAACGATTGCGGCTCTTTCCCATGACCATTCTCCTCACCCGCCCAAAACCCATGACCCTCCCCGGCAAGCGGGGGTGGGCGGCGAGATGCGACGAAGGGACCCGGCTCAAGCGGGCGGCGGCACCGCCCGGGCCCCCCGGCGCGCGGCACGCGCGACGGGGTGGGCATCAGGGCGCAGCGCAGCGGAGCACCCCGCAGCGTCAGCGCAGGGGTTGCCGCCGCCCGCGACGGGTCCAGAAGGAAGCGCCGATCACCCGCGCTTGCCCGGGAGCGGTCACCAGCAACGCCGCCGCGCAAGCGGCGTCGATACGGGGAGACGGCATCAGCCGGCTCCCCAGCGCCATGCGATCGTCACCGACAGGCCGAGACCGCTTGCGGGCTCGGCAGAGCCGGGCAATGCCCGGCGGCGTAGAGCGCGGTCGCCCGAACGGCGAAAAGCGGCGCAACAAAAGACGCACTCTTGCGAGCGGCATGGCGCGGCGGCGTGCGCGCGGGACCAAGGGGGCCAGCCGCCGCCGCGCCCCCGCCAGGCGAGCCAAGTGTGCCACGCGGGCAGATCAAGGACGTGCGAACCCTGAGGGCATGGCCCGTCCATGTCCCTCAGTGTGCGCTCCGCTCCCCGCGTTCCATCAAGCCGCAGCCCGGGCAAGGCGCCCGACCCCGATCAGATTGATTGTGAAAACGGAGACTTCACGCAGCGCGCGCGATGGGCTGGGAATGCGATCCAGAAGACGCGATAACTCAAAGGCACCAGCTCGATTTACCCTGCAGATCGTCAAGTCTGAGAATTTGCGGGGTAAGCGTTGAATTTTAGCCATTACCCCCGCACATGGTCGGCCAGGCATCTCGCCGACCTGTTCATCAGTCACGCCCCTCATCGGCACGCAACGCACGCGCGAAGTGGCCGGATTGGCGTGAATTATATCCAAAATGGATCAATGCCCGCCCGGCCCGATCACAATCCCGGCTATGCTTGAACCAGCGCAATCCCTTGCTAAGACTTGCGTTGCATCCGGTTTGGCCGCGGTGCCGGGGCGTGAGAACCCCGCTTGTGAAGCAGCACCTGCCCTGGCTATTTGCCGGGTGGCCGACGTGCATGTCCAAGTCCTTCGGGGCCAAAGACGTCGGCGCGTGACTCAAGCACGTTCTCAACACCCGGCTTTCCGCGCCGACCTCTGGCGCGGGAGTTGGGCATGGCAATTAACAGGCAGGAAAAGGGCCCCAACCGGCCCGGCAGGCGCGGCGCGCCATGACCTTCGAGCCTGCCAGCGACGCCCGCCTGCGTGCGGACGACCCACTCCCGCCCGAGGACCGCGCTGGCACCAGCTTCACGCTGTGCACCGATCCCCCCGATGGCGATACGCTCTATCGCAGTGAGGCACCCCGGCTTGCGCGCTATTTCAGACGGCGCTCGCCGCTCGACGAGGTCGCGGACCTCGTCCAGGAGAGCTTCAGGCGGCTGCTCGGGGTCACGAGCAATGTCGATCACCCGCAATCCTATTTGAGCCGGATCGCGTCCAACCTCGTGCGCGACCGTGCCGCCACCAGCGCGCGGCACCATGAGGCTGCGCAACTCCCCTTCGACGATGACGCTGTCGCCGGTCCCGACCCGCATCGTCAGCTCGAGGCGCGAGACGCGGTCGCGCGGTTGGAAGCGGCGCTCGCGACGCTTAAACCCAAGACGCGGGACATCTTCCTGATGCACCGACTCGAAGGGCTGAGCTATGCGCAGATTGCGGACGCGATGGATATGAGCGTGAAGGGCGTCGAAAAGCAGATTGCCAAGGCGCTGGTCGTGCTGCGTCGCCGGGTCGGACCGCTTTGAGCCAGGACCGAATCGATAGAGAAGCGGCCGACTGGTTCGCGCGGCTGCGCGCGGAGCGCGACGCCGGGACCCGTGACCGCGAGCGCGCGGCGTTCGAGGCGTGGCGCGCCGCCGACCCACGCCATGCCGAGGCCTATGACCAGACCGAAAAACTCTGGACCGCTGCAGCCGGACTGCGCCGCCGCGCACCTGCGCCACGCCAGCCGACCGGCTGGGGATGGCCGGCGCTTGCCGCCGCCTCGCTCGCCATCGTGTTCGCGGTCGGGCTCCTTCTGTGGCAGCCAGCGCGACAAGCCCCGACCCAACTGATCGCGTTCGAGGCGAGCGAGGCGCGCGCACAGCAGCTTGCCGATGGCAGCACCGTGCTGCTCGCCCCCGGCGCGATCATCGACCCAGCCTTCACCGCTGCGACGCGTACCCTCAGGCTGGTCCAGGGCGGGGCGCGGTTCATCGTCGCGCATGATCCCGCGCGCCCGTTCGTCGTCGAGGCGGACGGCACCAAGGTCCGCGCACTCGGGACGGTGTTCGATGTTCGCACCGGCGGCACGGCGCCGATCGTCGCGCTGATCGACGGACGGATCGAAGTGCGACGCGGCACCGCCGCGCCGGTAACCTTGGCCAAGGGCGAAGCCATCGACGCCGAGGGAGCCCGGGCACAGGCGCAAATTCCCGAGCGCTGGGTCCCCGCACGCATCACGGTCGAGGGCATGCCGCTGCGCGAGGTGATTGCACTCGCCAATCGTAGCCAGTCCCGCAAGATCGATCTTGCCGACCCCGCACTCGGCACCCGCACCGTCACCGGGAGCTTTGCGCTCGACGATCTCGATTCGCTCGCACGCAAGCTCGCCGCCGCGCTCGACCTTTCGCTTGAGCGGCGCGGCGACCGGCTGGTCCTCGGTCCGCACCGCCCGCAAAAATAAAAAGGGGGGATTAGGCCGCCCCGCCGTCAAGCCCCGTCGCAAGGAACCCGGATCAACGGGTCTGCGAGGGGAGACACGATGATGGCGATGGCAACATATCGAACCGGAACGGCGCTTGCGGCGATCCTGATGGCGCAACCGGTGTTGGCGCAGCAGGCCGAGTCCGCGCGCGACTATGCGCTTCCCACGCAGGATCTGGCTGCGGCGCTGCGCGCATTCTCGACCATCTCCGGGCGCGAGGTCATCGCTTCGGCCGAGCTGGTCGCGGGCAAACGCAGCGGAGCGGTCACCGGTCGGTTGGACGCCACCGACGCGCTGGCGCGGTTGCTCGCCGGTACCGGTCTGCATGCCCAACTGGTCGATGGCGCCTTCATCCTGCGTCACGCTCAGACCGAAGCTGCACCTGTCGGCGAGGACGTCGTCATCACCGGTTCGCGGATCCGCGGCGCGCCGGTCGCCGCGCCGGTGATCGCGCTCGACGCAGAGACGATGCGCAATGCAGGGCAGGCGACGCTCGCCGACGCGCTGCGCGCCATCCCCCAGAATTTCGGGGGTGGCCAGAATCCGGGGGTCGGGTTCAACGTCCCCGCAGCGAGTGGGGTCAATGTCGGCGGAGGATCGTCGATCAACCTGCGCGGGCTGGGCAGCGACGCCACGCTGACCCTGCTCAACGGGCATCGGCTGCCCTACAGCGCCTCGCGCCAGAGCATCGATATTTCGGGGATCCCGCTCGGCGCGATCGATCGGGTCGAGATTGTCGCCGACGGGGCCTCGGCGCTCTACGGCTCGGACGCGGTCGCCGGGGTCGCCAACATCATCCTCAAGCGCGACACTTCCGGGATCGAGACGCGGGCGCGGCTCGGAGCCTCGACCGATGGCGGCGCGTTCCGCCAGCTCTACGGCCTCACCGGTGGCAGCCGATGGGGCGGGGGCGGACTGCTTATCGCCTATGAATATGGCCACGACGAACCGCTGCTCGCACGCCAGCGCGACTACGCAAGCGGTAGCGATCCCGAGCTGACCTATCTGCCCGAGATGGAGCGGCACAGCCTGGTCGTGAGCGGGCACCAGGCGATCGGTCCCGATCTCGAACTGGCGTTCGACGGCTTCTACAACTGGCGCTGGAGCCGCTCGCGCTTCCTTGCCAGCGCGACGTCGCGTTCGGAAAACCCGGCGACCTCGGAGGGCTTTGCGCTGGCACCGAGCCTGCGGCTCGCGCTCGGCGACTGGCAGTCCAAGCTGATTGCAAGCTATGGCGAGGACCATGTCACCTATGTGACCGACAGCTTCACGCTGGCCGGCGTTCCGACGACATCGAGCACCAACATCTATCGCAATCGTTCGTCTTCGGTCGAACTCAACGCCGATGGTGCCTTGTTCGCGCTCCCCGGCGGTGACGCGAAACTCGCGATCGGTGCGGGATATCGCGACAATCGCTTCGAGAATTACCGGGGCGTCGGCAGCCTGTCGAACATCGCGCGCAGCCAGGACAGCGTGTTCGCCTATGGCGAACTGAGCCTGCCGCTGATCGGCCCGGCGAGCGGCGTGCCGCTGGTCGACCGGCTGCACCTCACCGCGGCGCTGCGCTACGAGCGCTATCCCGGCCTCGACAGCGTTGCGACCCCGCGGCTCGGGCTGGTCTACGCGCCGATTCCCGATCTCGAGCTCAAGGCGAGCTGGGGGCGTTCGTTCCGCGCGCCGACCTTCTTCCAGCGCTATCAGCTCCAGACCGTCTATCTCGCGCCGCCCTCGATCTTCGGCGGGAGCGGCGCGCCGGCTGGATCGACCGTGCTCTATGCGGCCGGCGGCAATGATGCGCTGCGCCCCGAGCGCGCGACCAGCCTCAGCGCCACCCTCGTCGTCAAGCCGCGCGCAGTACCGGGGCTGCGGGTCGAGGCTTACTATTTCAACGTCCGCTATCGCGACCGGATTGTCGCGCCGATCACTTTTCTCTCACAGGCGCTGTCCAACCCGATCTATCGCGACCGGATCACGCTCACCCCGTCGGCGGCGACCCAGGCGGGGCTGATTGCGGGTGCAGGCGAGTTTCTGAACCTGACCGCCACGCCCTATGATCCCAGCCGGGTCATCGCGATCGTCGACAATGCCAATTTCAACGCGGCGCGCCAGACCGTGCGCGGGGTCGATCTGCTCGCCAGCTATCGGACCGAACTCGGCCCCGACCAGGCGCTGCGCTTCATCCTCAACACCAGCTATATCGAGAGTGACCAGCAACTGAGCGCTAACCAGCCGGTGCTGCCGCTCGCGGGCCTGATCTTCAATCCGCCCCACTGGCGCGCACGCGCGACCTTGGGCTGGACCAGGGGCGATCTGAACCTCGAAGCCGCGCTCGACCATGTCGGCGAGGTCGAGGACCGACGCCGCACGCCGACCCGGATCGTCGGGTCGATGACCAGCTTCGACCTCACCGCGCGCTACCGGACCCCGGAGGGTTCGGGCCTGCTTGGGGGCATCGACCTCACGCTGTCGGCGGCGAACCTGTTCAACGCCAAGCCCGCGCCGATCGCGACGACGCTCCCTTATGATGCGCCGTACGATTCGACCAACTATTCGCCGCTCGGGCGTCACCTCAGCATCGGGATCGCCAGGAAATGGTGATGCGTTTCCCGCGAAGCACGCAGCGTGCGGCACTGCTGGTCGCGGGCCTGCTCGCGACCACGAGCGCGCATGCCGCCTGCACCGATCTCCTGCCGTCGCCGGAGGCGGCGGCAGGAAAGATGCGCAACGTCACTGCGCAGGATCTGATCGAACTGCGCGATATCGGTCAGCCCGATGCTGCGATCATGCTCCCCGAAAGCCCGCTCGCAGTCTCGCCCGACGGCAGAGAGATTGCCTTCGCGATCAACCGTGCCGACATTACCGGTAATGGCTATTGCCGGGGTCTGGTCGTCATGCCCGTCGCCGGCGGTGCGCCGCGGCTGGTCGATCGGGGCGGCGAACTGATCACCGCGACCGGGGTGCGCCGCGGGCTGGTCGAGCGCGGCGGTTTCCCCGAGCTGATCGTGCCGATCTGGTCGCCCGACGGGCAATGGGTCGCCTATCTGCGGCGCGACAAGGGCGTGACCCGGGTGTGGCGGGCGCATCGCGACGGTGGGCGGGCGATGCCGGTCTCGCCCGCCGACCATGACGCCGAGGCCTTTGCCTGGTCGGCCGATGGTCAGCGCATCCTCTATGCAACGCGCCCCGGCTATGCCGCGCAGCGCGAGGCGATCGCGCAGGAGGGCAGATCGGGCTGGATCTATGACCGGCGCTTCGTCCCCAATTGGGGGATGTATCCCCAGGAAACCGGGCCCGTGCCCGTCGAGATCGACGCCATCACGCTTGTCTCTGGACATATCGTTGCGGCGAGCGGTGACGAGCGCGCGCGCGTGCGCACCACCGAGAGCCGCTACAGTGATCGCGCAACCGGGACGGCCTCTGCTGCTGGCTGGCGGGCGGGGACGCGGCTGACCGGCACCTCGCCGATCAGCCCGCTCGAACTGTGGACCGCGCCGCCCGGCGGCGTGCCCAGGGCCTGCGCTGCCCCGGCATGCCGCGGCTCGATCACCGGCAGCTGGTGGTCGGGCGACGGCGCCACGCTCTGGTTCCTGCGTCGCGAGAGCTGGGCCAAAGGCGAGATGGGCCTCTACCGGCTCGATCCCGAAACGCATGAGGTGACCCGCACGCTCGTCACCAGCGATGTGCTGCAGGGTTGCACGCCGACCGGTCAGGAGCTGCTGTGTCTGCGCGAACATGCCACCAGCCCGCGCAAGCTGGTGGCGATCGACATGGCGAGCGGGCGCTCGCGCCTCGTCTTCGACCCCAACCCGCAGTTCAACAAGATCCGGCTCGGCAAGGTCACAAGGATCAAATGGAAGAACAGCCTCGGGCTCGAGGCGTGGGGCGATCTGGTCCTGCCGCCCGGCCACAGGCCGGGCACGCGCCTCCCGATGGTCGTCGTCCAGTATCATAGCGACGGGTTTCTGCGGGGCGGGACCGGGGACGATTATCCGGTCCATCTGTTTGCCGCGCGCGGCTATGCGGTGCTGAGCTTCGAGCGCCCGACCTATGTCGCGTCGCTCGATCCCTCGATCCGCAGCTATGACGAGGCCAATGCCGCCAATGCCCGCAACTGGGCCGACCGCCGCAATGTCCTGTCCGCGCTCGAGATCGGCGTGAAGATGGCGATCGAGCGCGGGGTCGCCGACCCCAGGCGGATCGGCATTACTGGGCTCAGCGACGGTGCGACCACCACAAGGTTCGCGCTGATCAACACCGACCTGTTCGCAGCAGCTGCGATCAGTACCTGTTGCATGGATCCCAATAGCGTCATGACCTATGGCGGGATTGCGTGGGCGGACAATCTGCGCTCCGAGGGCTATCCCGGCGCGACCGAGGACCGGGCTGAGTTCTGGAAGCCATTTTCGAGCGCGGTCAATGCCGCGCGCCTCGACACACCGCTGCTGATGCAGGTCGCTGACAGCGAGGCACTGCTTGCGCTTGAGACCTTCACCGCGCTGCGCGAGCACAAACAGCCGGTCGAGCTCTATGTGTTCCCCAACGAATATCATTACAAATGGCAGCCCGAACACCGCCGCGCGGTCTATCTGCGTGCGATCGACTGGTTCGACTATTGGCTGCGCGGCATCAGGTCGGAAGATCCAGCCCGCGCCGCCGAGCTCCGACGCTGGGACACGCTGCGCAAGGCGCGCGCGAAGCCATGATCACCGACCCGGACGCTACACCTGCCAGCTGCGCGCCCAGGCCTCGACATCGGCAAGCTGGAGCAGGCGCGCATAGCCATGGCCCCTGATCGGGCCGGACTCGGCCAGCGCAAGTTCGACCGCCTCGCGATCGATCAGCCCCTCGCGGGCGAGCAGGCCGTCGAGCAGCATGGTGCGCAGCAGCGAGCGGTTCGCCTCGAACAGGCGCATCGCAAATGAATCGGGCGTCCCCTTGCTCCGTCGCGCGATCGTCTCAGCGGGCAGGTCCCGCGCAAAGGCGTGCCGTGCCACCGCGCGGTTGTTGCCGCCACGAAACCACCACCAACTGGGAATGCGCAGACAATGCTCGACCAGCGGCTGCGCCATCAATGGCGACAGGAGCGGCAGAGCAATCGCCGGTGCCAGCGGCTCGCGATGATTGGCCATGGCAAGCAGCAGCGCGACATGCGCGACCTTGCCCGGCGGCATGTCATCAGGCGGATCGAGCCAGTGATGCCCGGCCTGCTCGCCCCCGATCGTGCGCAGGTCGGGTGCGAGCAGCCGGGCGTCGGCGGGCAAGGGGTAGCGAAGCGGCCGACGCAGCTGCCGCAATGTGCGCCATGTGACCTCGCCGAGCCCGGCACCGGTCAACTGGCACAGGTCGCGCGCCGCGCCGAGCAATCCGGACCCAATGCCCCCGGCGCGCACCTGGTCGACCAGCGGCCGCACTGACTGCAGGAAGCAGAAGACATTGTCTCCGCCGCCACCGCGAAAGATCGCGCTTGCGCCGCTCAAGCCTGCAGCCTCGAGCGCGATGCGTTCGGATTCCTGCGCGAAGGAGCGGCCGGTCGGGCGTGGCAGATGCGCCGCATTGGACCGGGTGAGATCGACGCCTGTGACCTCGCGATAGACTTCGCGCAGCTGCACCCCGAGATGCGCGGCGACCGCGCGGGCATGGATCCGCTCGTCCCCGGTGGGGTCCTCGGTGACGAAGGTCACGCAGTCGAACCGGACCCCGGCGCGCGCCAGCGCGGCGGCAACGATCGAGGAATCGAGCCCTCCCGAGAGCTGGACGAGGATCGGGGCGAGCTCCGATCCCAGGCGCCCGACACAGTCGATTGCGATCCGCCGCAGCTGGTCTGCGGCGTGCTCGAAATCAGGCGGCGCGCACGCCACGGCGTGATCCCAGGGCGACCAGCAGGTCTCGACGCGTAAAGGCCCAGGCCCGAAAGTCAGTCGCTCTCCGCCCTGGAGCTCGCTGATCCCCGACAGGCAGGTCGCACCGGTGCGCAATTCGCTCCACAGCAAATGGCGCGCGACCCCCTGCCAGTCGACCGCCGGGGGCTGTCCGGCCCATCGCGACAGGAGCGGCATGTCGGAAGCCGCGACGATCAGCCGACCATCGCTCCAGTGATAGCAGCCGAGCTCGCCAAAGGGCGCGCGCAGCAGCGCGGCCCGCCTGCGCCCCATCTCGAGCGCGAGATAATTGCCCCAGTGATGGGTGAGGAGGGTTGCGTGAGATGTATCTGAAAGGGCGCGCGCGTCGCGCGCGAATACCGAACCGATCACGATCCCGTGTGGGTCGTGCCGGATCACCGCGTCGATGGGGCAGAACATCCGGGCTTCGGGGTGATCGAACACCGGACTCAGCTGAGCATCCTGCGCAATCGCGCGCGCATGCGGCAACAGCGCGTCGAGCAGGTCGGATGGACCCGCGAGCAGCAGATAGCGCGGCGCGCTCACAGCACGAGGATCGGCGTAAAGGGCGCAACCGTGTCGCTCCGGTCATTGACCAGCAGCTCGCCGACCTGGACCCAGCAATGTGCCTTGAACGGGCGCAGATGGACCGCGAGGACAAGGTCCGCGCTGTGCCCGCGGTCAACCAGATGATGGGCGAGTGCCAGCGAGCGCGGCAGGCACTGATCGAGCGACGCGGTGATCAGCGCGAGCCTCTCATGGCCCTGCGCCATCGCGGCGATTTCGTCATCGCGTCGAGCAGATTGGCGCATCCTTCGCTTGCGGCCTGCAAAATCGCTGAGCACCGCGCCAAGTCCTGACCGGCGTAGCGCGACTGCGGTTCGGGCGCGGCGGATACCGGCATGGGCGAACGTCACGACGTCGGTGCGGCTCCCGGGCGCGTCGAGCAGGCTGGCGGTGATCCCGACACTTTGGGCTGGCGTCAGCGCGACCGCGTCCGGCCCAATATCGGGCTCGAGCAGACCGACGGTAGCGATTGCGTGGCGCGCGACCGGGTCAGCCGGGTCGCGAAGCAATGCGAGAAATGCGGCCTGCTCACCGGCTGCAAGGCAGAAATAGCGGTCGGCAAGGGTGTCGAGGAACACCGGCTCGCCCGAGGTGATGCAGAAGCTGAGGCCCTTGCGCAGCATAACGAAGATCCGATGGACGCGCGGCAATGCCGCCGCGCGTCCGCTCGATCAGTCGTTGCTGAGACCGGGCTCGAGAATGCCCGCCTGCTCGTCCTTGAACGGGCCGACGGGACCCTTGGTCTCGACGCTGGCGGCGCCGAGATCGACGATCGGTGCGTGTTCGATGCGTTCCATCATCAGTCTCCTTGCTTGCTGCCAGGAGGGGCAGCATCGTGAAGGCTGAGCGCGGTGGCCGACTATACCTACTTTATACGGGCACAATTCGACGATTGTTTGGCTGGGCGGGTTCAATCGCCCTCGCGTGGACGCAGCTGCTCGGCGATCGCCGGGACGAGGCGGAGCCGGTTGCGATGAAACGCGTCGCTGAGGCGACGCGCAGACGAGAATTCGGCCTGGGCGACCGCGCGGTGCAACGCTTCGAGCTCGCCGCGCGGATCGCTGAGCAGGCCCATTTCGATCAGTCGCACGCGGTGAAACCGTGCATTGATCGCATCGATCGCGGCGAGATGCTCGCGGTTGGCGGAGTGCAGGGCGATCCAGTTGAACAGCTGCGCAACCTGCCCGGCATAGCCGCCGCCTGTATCGAGAGTCGGGGCAGGTGGCGGGCGCGGGCCAGTGTGCCGCTGGCCGGCGGCCCGCAGCGCGAGGCCGACGACCTCGCTGCTCCAGCCATAGAGATCGCGCAGCCCGGCTTCGCTGACGAGGGGCTGGCGGAATCCCTCATGCTGCCAGCTCTCGATCAGCCGCTCTCCGGTCAGCTGGTGGAGCGCGTCGCGCACCGGCGTGACGCTTGCGACATGCTCGCTCGCGAGCCGGGCGGGATCGAGCCGCTCACCCGGCGCGAAGTCGCCGGCAAGGATCCGCGCCTTGAGCGCGGTATAGACCCGCCGCATCGTTTCGCCCGGGCTCATCGCGAGGCGCCACCCGCCGCCCGGTAGCGCATTTGCCCTGCAACATGCGCATCGAGCAGCGCCGCCTGGTCGGGGCGCAGCGCATCGATCGCACCAATCCGGTCGGGGACGCTGTCGCGCAGCAGGATCGAGGGGCATTGACCCTCGAAATTGCCGAGATTGGGGCGATGCTGGCGATAGCCGACCAATCCGGCGAGCTCGGGCGCAAAGCCGCGCGCGACTGGAGGCGGGTAGGCGAGCCACTGGTTTTCATAGGGTTTGAGCCAGCCAAGGCAGTAGCTGATGATCAGCGCGCGCCGCGGCAGCGCACTCACATTGCCACCGGCGCCGTGCAACGTGGAGCCAAGAAACACGATCGCGTCGCCCGGATCGCATTCGGCGACAATCGGCATGCCCGGCGCGCACGCTTCGATTGCGGCGGCACCGTGCGACCCGGGCCATATCAGCGTCGCGCCATTCTCCTGCCGAAAGGGGGTGAGGGGCCAGATGACGTTGACCAGATATTCGATCGCGCCGACCGGCCCGCGCCACATGTCCTGATCGCGATGCGGGAACTGGGGGGAGGGCACCGGGGTGGATTTCGATGGCCTGGGTGAGGTTGAGCTGGAGGTTATCGCACCAGGGCAGCAGAGCTGCTTCGGCCAGTCCGACGATCTCGGGACTGAGCACCAGTTTCTGTATTGAGGGAGAGCGGGCCAGCAATCGCCCGAACCGCTTGGTGCGCTCGCCATAGAATCCACCCGCGCAGAAGGGGGTGGCCTCGAAATCGTCGGAGAGATCCGTGCCGACCGCATCGATCAGCGCCGCGGGGACCGCATTGCGCAGCAGGGCGAAGCCCTGATGGTGCAGCCGCTGTGCGGCGCAGTCGCCGCTATTGTGCACATCGTGCGTGGGATGCGTTGCCATAGCTGCCCCCTCATGCCGCGCTGGACTGGAGGGCAGCATCGGCATCGCCATGGATGCCGTTTCGCGCGAGCAGCGCGAGCGTATCGGCGTCGATATCGATCCGAAGTGCGCCGAGCTGCTGACGCCCACAGATTTTGGGATCACCGAGCATCGACGCCCGCCAGCCAAAGCCCAGGATCTGGCGCAGCCAGGGCAGTTCGGCGACCCCGGTATAGGTCGTGATACCGGTGCCGAGCGCATAGCGGGCGATCTCCCGGACGAGCGTGTCGCGTGCGGCACGCCGGGCCGGCGCGCGAAGGTCGCGTGACAGGCAGAAGCGGGTAATCTCGAACACGTCGCTGCCTGACGGGGGCGGGGTATCGCAAAGCTGCGGGAACAGCGTGGTCAGGATGCCGGGATGTTCGGTGGGCAACAGCCGCGCCGAGGCGAGGTGGCGCCGACGCGCATCGGTGAGGATGAGATAGGTGGCGCGGGCATTGTCGAACTGATCGACCTCGAAGCGGCCGGCGAGCGCCGGCAGGTCCCAGCCGAGCAGGTCGATGAACACCTGCTTGCGCGCCTCGAACATGGCGCGCAGCACGACGCGCTCCTGCATCCGGTTCTGATTGGTGATGATGAGCATCATGGGACAGGCTCCTTGGGTGAAGGGAGCAAGCCCAAAAGCAGGTGAGGCCGGAGCGGCCCATTCCAAGAAATGAGGGTTGTCAGCGCACCAGATCTGTGAAGCTCAGCGCGCCGTCATAGAGAGCCCGGACGGTCAGCATCGAGCGGGTCGGCGCGTCATAGCGCGCACGCGCATTGCGCAGATGCTCGATCACCGTCGCCTGGCTGACACCGAGGATTTGCGCGATCTCCCAATCGGTCTTGCCGCGCCCGACCCACAGGATGCACTCGATCTGACGGTCGGTCAGCGTCGGTGGCGACAGGATCGTCCGCTTGACGGCGAGCCGGCGTCCGGTTTCGAACAGCCATTGTCCGGCAATCTGCGCGAGCGCGATACGCTCCTCTGCAAGACGGTCACCGGCGCGGCATGCAAAGGAGCAGGAGCCCAACACCTCTCCGGGGACATTGCCCGGAACCGTGAAACCTTCGCCGATGCCATGTTGCACAGCGTGCGCGAGGACATGATGGTCGCGTTTGGAAAGGTGGATCAGCTCCTCGATCCTCGACCAGCGAAAGCCGAAGGCAGTCGCATGACTGGCCCGGTGGATCGGGTCGGTCGGACCCAGCCCATTGGAGTTGAACCAGGTCTCCCAGTCCCGCGGGTAGTTATGCAGGCGTACGGCCTGTCGGTCGGCGCTCGGAAAATCGACATGATGGGTGAGCGCGAAATAGTGAAAGCCAAGCCGTTCGGTTGTCTCGACCAGCGCATCGGAGAGCGAGGAAAGACTGTCGACCGACTGAAGCGAATGCAGAATATCCTGCGCGGCGTGAAACGACGGCATGCCCTGACGGCCCGCGACCAGCCGATGGACTCAAGCCAGCGTCTGCCGCCGCCCCTCAAGTCACCCTTCCCATGGCTCCCAATACCGGGTCGGACGACACTGGACCGCATGCACAAGGGCGGGGAGCCATCGTGCACAAGGGGCAGCCTACCCAAAGTGATTGATATTTTGAAAATATATTCTGCCTATTCTCGACCCTCGCGCGATGAGCGCTGCTCCCCGCGCGCCGGACGGTGCCGATGCGAGGGTTGCGGCCGTGACGAAAGCAAGCGACGATCAAGATAGGAATGGGGCCCGGATCGACCCGGCTTGCTCGGGGCGCACCGGTTGTGAGGAGCAGGTCGACCCGACCGAATCCTGCATCGACATCGATTGGCGCGATCGCACAGCCTATGCCTATCTCGATGGTGCCGATCGCAGGATGTTCGGATGGGAGTGGCTGCGCCGCAGTCGCCCCTATCGCGAAAGCTGGCGGCGGCACCATCGCCGCCCGAGCGATCGCCCGGCAATTCACGCCGCGCGGAATTTTGCGCTTGTTGCGCTTGTTGACCCCCGATTCGATGCGCGCGACGCGCGCCCGGTCTGGATGACCGGACAGGACACCAGATGTCTGAACGCGGCCGCCCGCTCTCCCCAGCGGGACGATGATCTGTTCGATATCTCCAAACTCTCAAACTGTGCCAGCGTGACCGTCGATCAGGACGGAGACGAACATTGGAGCTTCAGCGACGGTCGCTGGCTGCTGAGGCTCGATATCGTCGACGGGACGTTGCTGGGTGGCCCGGCCGATCTGAGCTTCAGGATCGATGGCCTGGCGCGCCTCAATCCGCAGATCGATCCGCTGCAGACGCTCGCCCACCTGGTCGCGGAGCGGATGCGTGCCCCGCCAGACGTGCCGCACGTGCGTACCGAGCGCTGGATCAGCGAGCTGCGTACCGCCGACGCGCTCGATCAGGGCGCCACGCATCGCATGATTGGCGAAGCGCTGTTTGGCGCGGAGCATGCAATCGACTGGCGGCGCGACAGCGATGCATATCGGCTTCGCGTCCAGCGGCTGACCCGGGTTGCCCGAGCGAGACGGGCGAACTGGACGGCACCCGAGTGGCTGGACTAGCTGCGCCGCAGGCGCGGACTACGGGTCAATGGCGGCCGGCTGTAACGGGCGCGATCCGTGCATGCTTTGCTTCGGCGAGAAACATTCCGAGGACCGCCAGCACATCGTCAAGAATAGCGTCCTCGGCGGCCGGCGCCTGAACGATCTCGTCCGCCATGATGTCCGCGACGAGCTTCATGAGTCCGCCAATGGTTGCGAAGCTGCGGATAAACTCGTCCTGCATCGAGCCGCTGCCTGCAGCGCGGATGTGCGATGTGGCGTTTCGCGCTGCGCAGTACGCCTCCTGCAGCAGAAACTCATGCAGGCGAGCGGCTTCAGCCTTATGCATGGAAATTGTCTAGACAATTGAGGCGGTGGGGCGCCAATCTGGCGGCGGTGCTGGAACTCTGCGTGTAAGGTGGGGCGCTGTCCTGGCTTGTTATACCCCGCGTCATTCGCCGACGCTCGCGTCGGCGACATCGATCGACGGATAGCCGACGCGTCCAAGCAGCACCTCGCTGATATAGCAATGGATTGCCTGATGCGCTTCCGGAGCGAGGCGCAGATAGGTGCGCCGCCGATCACCGGGGTCGCGTTCGCGGTAGATGAGCTCACGGGCCTCGAGGACGGATACCCAGCGGAGCGCGGTCGTTGGCGGCACATCGGCCGCAATGCACGCGCTCGAAATCGAGACGTTGAGCTGCTCGTTCCAGGCGATGAACAGGTCGAGCAGTATGTCCCAGCCTGCCTCGCCGAACATGCTCTCAATGCCTTCGAAATAGCGACCGCGCTGCCGACGACGCCAATAGAGTTGCTTGGCCGCGTGGGTAACCTCGTCATCACGGGTCATCGGCTTTGACGACCCCGTGCGAGCAGCACGCCGAAGCGTGCTGACCAGCTCCTCCAGCCGGTCGGCGGCCTCGGCATCGCGTTTACGCGCTTCGGGGCTTCGGGTGAGCTGCATGTTCATGTGAAATCCCCCCGGGCACGCAGGCTGATGCAATGCGCCCCTGCAATGATGAGATGGTCGTGGAGCGTGATGTCGAGATGGCGCGCCGCTTCGGCGACGCGGCGGGTGAACTGGATGTCCCGCTCGCTGGGGATGGCGTTCCCGCCGGGATGGTTGTGCACAAGGATGATCGCAACCGCGTCCAGTTCGAGCGCGCGGTTCAGCACCGCACGCGGCCGCACTGAGATGCCGTTGGCCTCGCCATGGGTGATCGGCTCATCGGCGATCAGCCGGTTGCCGCTGTCGAGCAAGAGAATCCGAAGATGTTCTGTGGTGCAGTCCCCAAGCGTTGCGACCAGATATTGGCGGAGCGAGTCGCCGCTGGCGCAAACAGGCGCATCGATAATGCGATCGCGCAGGCTGTGCGCGAGCAGCGCACGATGCGCATCGAGGAGAGAGACGACCTCCTCGCAGGTCTCACGCGCGATCCTGCTCGACGATGCGCACATGACGCCGCCCAAGGACGCGAAGCGCGCGACGAGGCGAGCGGCATAGGGACCCGCGGTTCCGCCTAGCGGCGCAAGGAGCTTCTCCAGGAGGCGGGTATCACGTTCCGCGCGTGCGGCAGGCGATGCCGGCGTGTGGCGATAATCAGCAGAATCAGCATGCCATATGACCACATCACTGCCATCGCGACATAGACTACCGGGTGGATCCCCACATTCAGCGCCTTGGCGGCATGTGCGCCGAGCGAGAGCAGCTGGAAAGCCGAGAGACATGCCGTCCAGACCCTAGCCGCGCGAAGCGTGACAATGACGAAGGCAACGAACGTCGCGCCGTCGACGATGAAGTGGGTCGGGTCGACCTGCGCCACCCGATGCTCGAAAAGCAGGTGGAGCAGCGGATCGATCAGGAGTCCCAGAAGGATGATCACCCCGATCTGGCACTCGGGCGTGTCGCCGCAGCGAACAGCAAAGCTGCAGGCGAAGGCCGCGAGACCCAGATAGAAGGCGCTGCGCGCGATCCCTGCCCAGACCTCGAGCGGGCCGTAGCTTGCGAACGCCCAGCTCAGCGTCACCGAATAATAGATCGCGGCTGCAATCGTCGTCACGGCGGCGATGAGAAGGGCGAAGCGCATGCATGATCGAAGAACCTGTTTGGGGGCTTGCCGTCAACCGTTGACGACGCTGAGCTGCGGTCGATCCGCATCCGCAATGGTCGCCGCGCGGTTCTGGACATTCTCGCGGGTGAGGGGGTGGGTGTCGCCATTTGCGAGGGTGCGATACTGCTCCTCGAACCGGCCATGCGCGCGCAGCACCATGCTGCCCGAGCGGATCGTATGCGAAAGCGCCTGCTGGAGTATCAGCACGGTCGGCTGTGCTTCAGCAGGCAACATCCCGATGGCGCGGCGCTTGGCCACCGTCCCGGCAATCAATGTGGCGACTGCAGCGGTTGCGTCCTCGATCGCCTCTTCGGCCGCGAGGATCATCGGCGAGAGTTCTGCGGCTACATCGTGAATCTGTTCGGACATGCAGCATCTCCTCCGCAACGCGGAAGAGCGCTGCGGCTAGGGGTTGGTCGATCGGTAGGAAGGCAGGTGCTTGTCGGCCCAGGCGCTGGCGCGTTCTCCGACCACCAGCAACGTCACGAGGACGCACAGCGTGACAAATGCGATGACCGGGATCAGCCAGAGCATCGTGGCGGGCTTCAGCGCATGTCTGGTCTCCATTGCCGAAGGGCGAAGCGGATCGGACAGCAACTCGAATGGTGCGACATAGGAAGCCTGAGCCTCCGCGACGCCGTCCTCGATCATGTGATCCTGGCGATCCGGTGGCCCGATGTCTGCTGGCAGATAGCTGAGGGCTGCAAGCGGCTGCGCTTCATATACGAACCGTTCGTATGGGCCCGGCACGTGGCTCATCACCCAGCGTGCCGCCTCGTTGCGGCTAGGGAGGTCCAAGCGCTGCATCGCCCGCTCGATCTGCGCATCGATCGCGTAGCTGGTCACGCCCTGCAGGCGCGCGATCTCTTTCGAGCTGAGATTACATTGGACGAGACGCAGGGTCGCAACCTGCTTGGAAGACAGGAGGGGTTTCTTGCCGGGCGAAGGTGACGAGCCGCTGGACATGATCGCGCATAGTTAACGCGCCGTTCCAATCCTGCCAGATTCGATTTCAACTGCCAGATATAGCTTCCGCGCGTGCCTTGCTGAGCAAAGTGGAGGCAGAAGTGGGCCCAGCCCTCGTGAAGATGCGGGCCGCAGTATGACCTATATTTGCGATCGGATCGCTCACGCAGCATTGCGATGAGCGACCTGATCCCGGGGGCGGCACCCCGTACGCGGGTAACTGGGTGGCGCACAATCAATCGCGAATCAGCGGTGCGCGCTGGAGCGGAGCAGCATAGTTTCGGTGGCCCCGGATGTGAGTCCGGGCCAAGAACTCACATTGTGTCTTTTTGGAGTGACATTTTTGCCACGGGCATGTCTGGGGCCATTGAAATATTATTGCTAAACATTTCCGTTTATAATCAGATACTTGATAGCATTCTTCGGTAACGGCCAGGGGCACCAGAGCTTCATTTCACGACATCCTGTAAAGTCTAAAAACCGCAGAAATCTAACAGGCGGGTGTGACCTGCGCCTGGCGAGTGCCCCCGGGGTTGGAGTGGCCGTCAGAGTCCCTGTCGAAAGCCGATCAGGTGGCGGTCAAGACTGCGGGGCTGCCTTCGCAGTCGGAAGGCTCTCGCCCGATCCTTTCCCACGAATGCGGAGGAGGGCTAAGTGAGAACGATCCTGTATCGCACGCGCTGCCGTTACACGATCGTATAACAAGTGGGGATCCGATGATGGCGCATCGCTTTGCAGACGTTTCCGGCGCTGACCCTGACGATAATCTGAGCCTGCCCGGCTGGCTTTACACCGACCCCGAATATTTCGAGGTCGAGGTCGATCGTGTTCTTCGCCCGTCATGGCAGATCGTCTGCCATGTAAGCGACATCGCGAATGCCGGCGATTACCACACGCTCGACTATCTCGGCGAGAGCGTGATCGCGATCCGTGGCCAGGATGGGGTCGTGCGTGCCTTTGCCAATGTCTGTCGCCACCGCGCGATGCGGCTGGTCGACGGACCGAGCGGCTGCACGAAGAAGCTGGTCTGCCCCTATCACGCATGGTCCTATGAGGTTGACGGGCGACTGACAGGCGTGCCGATGCGGGGGGATTATTCGACGCTGGTCCTCGAAGACAATGGTCTGGCCCCCGTCGAGGTTGAGATCTGGCAGGGGTTTGTGTTCGTTCGACTCACGGATCGCGGTGGGCCTTCAGTTGCTGAAATGATGTCGCCCTATGACACCGAAATCGCGCCCTACCGGTTCGAGGATATGCGGACGATCAGTCCGGAGCGACTGCGGGACCGTGACGTGAACTGGAAGAATGTCGGCGACAATTATTCCGACGGGCTGCACATTCCGGTCGCGCATGTTGGCCTCACCCGCCTGTTCGGCAAGAGCTACGCGATCGAGGCGCAGCCTTGGGTCGACAAGATGTCCGGCTATCTGGCCGACAGCCCGCGGTCGAATTTTTGGGAGGCGATGTACCAGAAGCACCTGCCGCGCGTGGACCATCTGCCCGACACCCATCAGCGGTTGTGGCTTTACTACAAGTTATGGCCAAACCAGGCGTTCGACGTTTATCCCGACCAGATCGACTTCATGCAGTGGCTGCCGACCGGACCGACCAGTTGCGTGCTGCGCGAAATGGCGTTCGCACTGCCGGGTGCGGATCGCACGATGAAGCTGGTTCGCTACGCCAACTGGCGGATCAACCGTGTGGTGAATGCCGAGGATACGTGGCTGATCACCAATGTGCAGCGCGGAATGGCGTCACGCAGCTACACGGTCGGGCCGATCGGCGACAGCGAAGTTTGTCTGCGCAGTTTCGCGCGGAAGATTCGCGGGCTGATCCCGGAGGCCAGGCTGCATCGCGCGCCGGCACCGGGATGGTCGCGGCGGCCACCCAACATCGAATGATTGGAGGCGCGGGGAAGCATGACGCAGAAATACGACGCACTCATCATCGGCGGGCGGGGAAGATCGCCACATTAGATGACGTGGTAATATTGACGGCTGGTGGCGCGGACGATGTGGATTGCGGGGTGGCCAAAGCCACCGTGCCATCTCAGCGTCAAGTCTCCCGCCGCGCCCACCGGTATAGCGGCAACGCCGTCAGCATTAACGCAAGGCTCCACGCGCTAGCCTCGGTCCCTGCGCCCCATAGTGCCCACAGGCAGAAGGGCAGGGCGAGCGCGGCCGGGATGAGGGCGACGCGGCGCACTAGCCCGGCGACGCAGATTGCGAGATAGAACCACAGCGCCGAGGACGTTGTCAGCAGGATCGCGAACTCCATCGCCTTGCTGAGGCTCCGGTCGGCAGTGGACGCGACGAGCAGGGTGGCGAGGATGCTGGCCAACAGCAACCCGACCACCGGCGCATCCTTTGCGTTCACCCGGCCGAACCATGCGGGCAGCAGCCCCGCGCGCGTCATGCCGAGCGGCAGCTCACCCTGCACCAGCACCCAGCAATTGAGCGCGCCTATCGCAGAAATCGCGGCGAAGACCGCGACGAACTTGCCCGCGCCGCTCCCCAGGTAAGTTTCGACGAACAGCGTGAACGGCGCGGTCGACCCGGCGACCTTGTCTGCGGGCAGGTTGAAAGCGATGCCCGTGCCCACCACGACATAGAGCAGACCGACCAGCGCTGTGCCGATCATCGTCGCGCGCAGGATGTTGCGACCGGGATCGCGCACGCGTTCGGCGACCAGCCCCGCCGCTTCGAAGCCGACCAACGGAAATAATGTCAGCGTGACCGCAGCCGTCAGCCCACCATAGCCCGGCCCGGTGCCCGGCCAGACCGGTGCGCTCGCTCGCTCCGATCCGGCGAGCCACAGGACGATGCCGATCACGAAGATCAGCGGCAGAAGCTTCAGCACGGTCGTCGCCACCTGAATCTGCCCCGCCAGCCGCGCACCGGCCATGTTGGTCAGGGTGAACAGCCAGATCAGCCCCGCCGTCGCGATTGCGCTGTTGACGGGACTCGCCACGAACCAGGGCTCCAGCGCGCCGAGATAGCCGACTGCCGACCCGGCGATCGCCGCTACCGCCGTCCAGTTGGAAATCCAGTAGCTCCATCCGACCAGCGCGCCCGTGGTCGGCCCCAGCACCGCGCCGGTGACGGCAACCGCGCTCGTCTGCTCGGGCGTCTGCCGACTGAGCATGGCCATCACATAGCCGATCGCCATTACGCCGGCGATGCTGATGATCCATGCGATCACCGCGATCCAACCATAGGGTGCGATGTACGCGGGCAACTGGAAGATGCCGGCACCTATCATCCCGCCGACCACCATCGCGGTCGCTGTCCACATGCCGAACGGGCGCCTGTCCATGGTCATCTTCATCCCCCGCGCGCAGAATGGTCTGGCGGGGTACCGAAGTAAATCTCAGTAGACCTTGGCGGGTGCTGCGATGCCAATTGGGCAGCCAGCATAGTGCTCCCTGCCGACCCGACAGGGCGACAGGCGCCGATTTGAACCGGTCAAGCGCGGTTATGTCGAGGCGCGCCATTCGTCGAGCGAAGTCATTTCGGAAGGGGACCTCGTCGAGATTGCCGCGGGGATTGAGCGCTTCGGGGCGTTGTCGACCTCGGACGAGTGCGATTTTGCTCGAGATCAGCTCAACTTCAGGAACTTCAGCATGTTCTCCCGAAAAAGCAGCGCGCTCTTTGACCCCCAGAAGCAGTGATTGGCTACCGCGTCACGCAGGTTGCTGAGATAGGCGTGTGCCCGTGCATCCTGGCCCACCATGATCCAGTCAGATCCGAAAAGGACGTATTCCCCTTGGCTGTTCGCCTCGCGGCAGGCGGACGCGAAGAAATCGAGTACGTCGTTCGCGCTGCCTGAAAGGATGTCGTCGTCGTAACTCATGTCGACATAGATCTGTGCACCAGGTCGGCCATCTGAAGCTGGCTTGTTCAGTCGCAGGATCTCGACAAGAAGCGCCCTGTTTTCGACTGACCGTCGGAAGTGACCAAGGCAAACGCGCAAGGGGTTGCCGCCCCAGCCTTGAACCTGTTTCGCGCGTTCGATCCAAAATCTTGGGCTGGCCCTGACGCCGGCACCTTCCATCGATGCCATGCTGTTTGCCGCATGCGCCAGGAGCGGGACATCGAGCTCCGCGCTTGCCCTGAAGAACTGGTCCAGCGAAATGTCGACCTCGCGACCGACACGCGCGATATCCCAGCCTTGCTTGGTCCACCAGGTGCGAACCTCGCGCGCGCCGCGTTCGCCGTGCGAGACATCAAGGTCGCCATTCGATGACGCACGAAAGCCCATGGGTGGATAGAGTTTGAAGCCCCGGATGCGATGCGAGGCGGCCTGATTGGCTGCCTGCTCGGCCCGGATCCAGTCCAGCATCGTCTCCAAGTACGGTCTGGTTCCCGACAGGCGTTCGCCGGCGTGGCGCAGCGGGTCGTAGCCGGCAAAGGTGTGCAGCGTAATGGGACTGCCTTCCCGCTTTGCGATGCTGGCATATCGCGTCCAGAACGCAACCTGATCTGATTGCTTCGACGCTTGGTCGGGGCGGTCGCCAAGCCACCGGTCGAAGTCGACCAGAAGATTGATCGCATGATCGACCCTCGCGTTCGACGCCTTGATCGTGTCGCGATATCGAATCACGTGCAGGCAGCGCGGCTGGCACATGAGATAGATCCAGCCGATGATTGCCCGGGCATCCCGTGCTCCTGCGTTGCCAGGGTCAGCGCTGGCGGCACCACGGCCTGAGTCAGCCTGTTCGGCGATCTGGCGGTAAACCGATGAGTCGATCGTCGCGCGCTGACCGGAACCGGGCTTGCCTCCGTTCGGCTCGGGAGCAGGGCCGTTTGCTCCGACCATTCGCGAAAGCGCAAGATAGCTGGCGGCGAGGTCGACACGCGGATCAGCTGCGGCCAGCGCCCCGGGGGCTGCCGCGTTGATGACTGCCATCTGTCGATCGGCGACGGCGCGCGCAAATGCATCCGCCTCGACCTTTGCTTCACCAAGACGCACGCTTCGACCAAGCCGGCGGATCTCCGCTCGGGCCGACACTGTGAGCGTCTTTGCGACCCAGGCGGCAAGGTCGGCCAGCGCGAGGATGATCTCCGGTGCATTGGGGGCATAGGTCGGGGCGAGCACATGTCGCATGAAGCCATGTACCGGAAGGTCGGACAGGTTGAAGAAATGCGCATGGGCGTCGCCGACCGTTGCCGCCGCCGCGTCGGCACGCGGGATCCTGCACGTGACGCAGCCTCCCAGCATCGCGGTTGCGCCGACCAGCAGCGAGCGGCGATCAATCGATGGATGAGGGGTCATTTGGTTCCTCCCGCAGTGCCCTTGAACGGCGACGCGATCGGACTGAGCTTCAGCCAGGGATTCTTCGGCGCATTGGGGTCCGTCTCGAAATTGCGGCCGCCCTTATAGCGTCCGAAGCGTTGGAGACATCGCATGAAGCCCGGCTCGAACATGGCCTTTGGATCTTCCTTTCGGCAGATTTCCTCAGCGCCGCCGATCGGGGAGGGGAATGCGCGGTCATACCCGTCCGCAGTGGCGAGCCAGATATCTGCATAGGGTCGCTCGAGACGCAGCCCGGCAATCGAACCCACTTCGAGCTCGTTGACGACGATCGCCTGCGCCCGTTCGATAACATCGGTGACAATCATCACATCATCGACCTTGTATCGGGGCTTGCCGGACTCGGCGCTGCCCTCTTTGGGGTCGAGTGCCTTGAGCGAGGTCGGTCCGTTGCGGATGACATACAGACCGGTGAGCGTGTCTGGATCGGGTTTTGCGGCGATCTGTGCGCTTGCCGACTTCGCCGCACGTTCGAGTGCGTCGACGACCCTGGCGTCGAACACCGATCGCCGCACGCCGCCGTCGAGATAGGTTTTCGTGTTGATCTGAACTTGTTGAAACGTCACGGGCATGGCCGCAGATGCGAGCGCGGCGCCGGTCAGGCATTGCTGGATCGTCGCAAGCCGCTTCGTGCGGTCGGGATCGAGCGCCGGGTCGTCGACGAGCTTCGCGAGTTTGACCGCGTCGGCATAGACAAAGCGACCGTCATTGACGCGGATGAACCCGATCAACACCAGCTTGCCGGACGTGGCGAGATGCTCGATCATCGGGCACCCCTTGGCCGGATCGCCATCGGTGCACAGCGCGCGTTCGATCCGTGCGCGCAGCGGTTTCAGGCCGGCAAAGGAGCCCTTGTAGAGCGCTTGCCATTTGGCATTGCGTGAAACGATTTCGCGCTCGTCCAGAGGGCTGTAGTTCATCTGGAGAAGGTCGATATAGGTCGGATCCCCGACCGGCCGCCGAATATGCGCGTTTTCTGGCAAAGCGAGAAAGGCTTTGAAGCGTTTCGCCTGCTCAGACGACACCTTAACGTCGGCAAGCGCGACAAAAAGGGACTGGAGGCCGCCGGTGCTCACACCTGTAATGATGCCGAAATCGGGGAGGCGGGCGTCGGGACGAATGCTGAGCTCGTGCAAGAAGCCAGCGCCAAAGGACCCCCATTGGCCACCGCCAGAAAGCAGCAGGGCATTGGCGGGTTCCAATCGCTTCGTCCCGAAGCTGTCGAGCCGCTCAGCGGCCAGCGCCTGGAGGATCGCGCCCTCAATGCGTTTGACGAGTGGATCGTCCTCTTGAGCTGCCGGCGACGGGGGGGCCGCTTCCTGCTGGATCTCGCGGACAAGCCGTCCCATGTCGAGCTCGCTGAGCGCAGCGGCCTGGTTTGCCTTGAACGGCTCGCAGGAGATGTTGACGACCCCGCGCGTTGCGCATGCGGGCAGTGACAAGGTCGCTGCCGCAAGCAGAAAATGACGAAAAATGCGCATCGCAACCCCTTTCGTTTTCTCAGACCAGCGCGAGCGCCGCGACGACATCCAGTCGCCCGAATCCCATCCGGTCGTTGCGGCCATTATGGTAGGGAAATTGCCCGACCTTTGTCGCGCTCCTGCAGATCGCCTCCCGCACCTGTGCCTCGGTCAGTTCGGGCCGTTTCGACAGGAGCAGGCCGCAGGCACCGGCGACAATCGGGGTCGCGGCAGAGGTTCCATTGAAGGCTGGCGCATAGTCGGATGGCGAATAGCCTCCCGCGCCGCGATTATCGGTCGTGTAGTTCAGTACGCCAGGCGCGGCAATGTCGACCTGGGGACCAAAGCAGGATCCCCAGTAGGTCTCGCCGTCGGCGCTGCCACGGGTCTTGCACTGGTCGAACTGGTTGCTCGCGGCGACAGTGAGAACATGCTGGCCGTTGGCGGGAAAGCTGACCGCCCCTTCATTGTTTCCTGCAGCGGCGACGAAGACGGCACCACGCCCGCCGCGCCCCTGGACGCGCGCGCGCTCGACGGCATGAATGACCGCATTCGAGGGGAGCCCCTGGCCCCAACTGTTGCTGATCACCGACGCGCCGTTTCGCCAGGACCAGTCGATCGCCGTTGCGATGATATCCTGTGATGTCTCCCATGGCGCGCCCTTTCGCCTGGAGAAGGCAATTCTAACGGCAAGCAGGCTGCACCCGCGACCGCTTCCACTCATACCTGCATCGCCGCTCGCTGCTGACGGACTGGCGACCGCCAGACCGGCACACGCCGTCCCGTGACCGTCCCAGACGTTGGGTTCCTGATAGGCATTGCCGTCGGTGGCATCGAAGGTTCCGACGACGGCCGGAGCTAGGTCAGGATGCGCGCTGTCGACACCTTCATCGAGGATCGCGATCCGAATCGCCGGGTTGCCGGCCTGAATCGCCCAGGCCGCACGCGCGCGAGTGATTTCCATCGCGTATCGGTTGGCCGAGGTTGCTGCGTTCACTTCGAGCGAATCGACTGCGCGGCTTGGACGAGCCTCGCCGATCAGCAGAAATTTTGGTTCGACATAGAGCACCTGATCTTCTGCCTCGACACGCTCGAGAAATGCGAACGGGTCGGCGCCCTCGGGCAGACGTGCAACCAGCCGCTCTTCCTCCCGGCTCACCTCGACAAGCGACTGACGTTCGAGCAGTTCCCGCACATCCTCGCCCGGCTCGACCCCAATAATCAGCTGATCGGTCGCAATCGCCCGCGCCTCGGCGAGCTTGAACACAGGGCGGGCATCGATCACCACATCCTGCGCACGCAGGCTTTCCAGCTTGGCCGCCACCATGTCCTCGACCCGGGTCGCAGCAAAGGTCTGCGTGCCGAGTGCGGGCAAAAGAACGAATTGATCCCCGACCATGTCGAAGCCCGCATTGGGGGTTCCAACGTCTGCCGACTTTATCGCCTTGTCGATGTTGCTTCTGCTTGTCTGATCGAACCGGACGGCAACCACCGAGGGGTCGACTTCGAGGCGGACGGTCTCTTCTCCGACGCGATATTCATAATGCATTTCGATCTCCTACTCATCGCTTGCCGCGCGCAGGTCCTCAAGTTCCTTGCGCGCCTTGGCGAGTTCGATTTCCCGCTTGAGCTGGCCGAGCTCGGCATCGCGCAAGCTGCCATAGCCTTCGCGCGCAGTATCGATCAGGCCCGCGATACCTTCGCTCGCTCCGGTGCTCCCATAGGAGAGCTCGCTCGGCATGCCGTTGGCTTCGAACTTGGCGGTCGCGCTGCGCGACCCGAACATGCCCCCCTTGCCAAGGCGCAGCTTGTGGATCGCCGACCATTGCGGAACCAGGATCGCGAAGGTGTCGGTGGGCGCCTTGCCGCCGGGAACGAGCGGGTCGATCGAGAGGGTTCCAGGCACCGGGCGGCGATAGAGCAAATCCGCGCTCACGGTCATCGGCGAGGAAAGCTGTCGGCTTGCCAGGTCAGCGATCTTGAAACCCGGCGACGCAGCGAGTGTAACCTGAGTCCCGTTGCGTCCGGGCAGTCCGGTATCGGCGATCAGAAGTGCGCTGTAGTCGACCTTCTCGAGAGTTCGCGAGATTGATTGCGGCTCCGTTGCGACGGTCGGATTGCCATTCGCTGCCGACAAAGCCTGCGGCTCAGACGCCTTTGCGTCGACCTCGATCGCCCATCGCTTGGTAATCGTCAGTGCCCTGATGAGCTGCGCCTTTTGCTGAAGCAGAAAATCCCGCGTCGCGAGATCTGAGCTCTGGCTCTGCCCCTTTGCAAGTCGCGCTTCGACGGCGACGATCTGCGCCTGCTTCTTCGCCAGGTCATCGAGAGTCTTGACTGTGGAGGCATTGCACTGCGCGGTTCGCTGTTCCATCGGCTTGAATGGCCCGGTTACTACCGCAAGAGCGAGCTTGGCGACCGCAGTTATGAGCTTGCTGCCCTGGCCCTCCCATGATCCATTGAAGCTCTTGAGCGTGCCATCGGGATAGAGCTCGATCTTGACCGAGCGTTTGGCGAGGAAGCCGACCGAGGTGTCGAGGTCGACCAATGCCCCGGTATCCGGCAGATAGGACTGCACCAGCGTGTATGTCGGCGTCACCTCGACATCGGGCGCGCAGCGCTTGACGCGGAACTCGCCGACAAGCTCGAGTTCGACCTTTGGGAGAAAATAGGAAATCGAATTGACGGATCCGTCGCCCGGTTTGCGCGGCTTTGCCGCTAGCGCAGGCGTTGCCGTCAGTGCCAGAGCACCGATCTGCAGCCACAGACCGGACCGTCTGCGCAGCTGATCCAGCCCACTGGATCGATGAGTGTCAGACTTGCGCATCGTTTCAACTCCCCTGCGATCTCGATGTCGTCAAAGACCAAGGCAGCGTCGATGAATGGGGAAGTCGGCGTCGCGAAAGCGTGAAATCGTTACGCTTGCGTCGAACCGCGGTCGCCAGCACGCAGTGGTTCTATCAGCCGTTGCAGATCAGCGCGCAATTCGGGCGCGCGGACCAGGTTCAGGATTCGCAGGTCGGAAGGCTCGATGTGACCTGACCGATCGAGATCGACGTGAGCGCCACCAGCCGCGGCGAGGGCGCGTGCAAGTACGAGTCCGGCCCGAATTGCCGGAAAATTGGGCGCGTCGATCACCGCCTGATTGAAGTGAGCCAGCGCGGCCGTGGCATCGCCGCGAAAGATCGCGCAATAGCCCATTCCGCACAGCGTCTCGCCTTGCACCCCGGTTGCCGGGTTGAGGCGCAGCGCGAGCGCGAAGCGCGCGTCCGCGCGCTCGATATTGCCGCGAAAGAGATCGACCCATCCCCCCAAAACAGCGATGGATAGAATGAGGGCATTATCGTGAGCGCCCTATTGATCAGTCGGTCGGCAAGATTGATGTCCCCGCCGCTAAGAATAATCGAGCCGGCACAGTATCCCAGTACTTCGACATTGTCCTCGCCGTTCGCCAGAGCGATCTGCCGGTAGCGGATCGATCGGCGAAGCGCGGTGTCGGTATCTTCTTCCAGGCCAAGAAAATGGGTTACGCCGTAGCAAAACGCGGCGAGTGCGTTGGCCCAGGGGCAGGATGCGGTGCGCGCAAGGAGAGTCTGTAGCAGCTCATTGGCGTGCGCGATCGCGTCACGCTCCCAAGTGCGAAACAGGCTGCTTGCCTTCCAATAGAGCTCATATTGATCGATCGGCGGACCGACTCGACGAAGGATCCGATTGCGTTCAAAGGAATCGACCCGGCTCCAGATCATTGGCGCGATCTGACGTGCAATCTCTTCCTGGGTGAAATGAAGTCGATCGAGCGGGGTCTGAAAGGAGCGCCCCCAGATCTGCTCCCCGGTACTGCCATCGATCAGCGCGACCGACACGCCGAGCAGTCCTGAGCCCTCTATCGGCGTCACCGCCCCTTCGACCAGATAGCGCACGCCGAGCAATCTCGCGATGGCTTCGCGAGAATCGTGACGCTCGGCCGCGCGACGAGCTGATGCCGACGAGATGACAAAAATCTGCGGATACTGACACAACAGCATCGCGAGTTCGCTTGCGACGGCATCGCAAAGCCATTGGTCACCGGCATGTGCCGCGATCAGGTCGAACGGGAGCACTGCGAGTGAGGGCTTGGGAGGGAGCTCGCGCGTTGCCTTGCCAGTGTCCCAGTTGCGCTCGAGGGTTTCACCCTCGGCGAGGGCGGGGGCGGGAGGAACGGCATCATGAAGCCCGCCGAGCGCGGCACCGATCTCCTCGATCCTCAATCGTTCGTCGCGCAGCCAGTCGTCGAAGGCTTCGGCACCGGGAATGTCGATGCCTTCAAGAAAATCGCCGGGGACCTGCGCTGGATGTGACCGTCCGAGATCATCGCCAAATATATCGACATCGATATGGGAGAGGCGGAGGCGAACCCGTTGCATTTCACGCTCGAGCAGATGGCCCGCTCCCTGATGTTCTAGTGCGGTCACGAGGTTCGACAGCTCCTTGCGCAGGCTCGCCGACGCCTGGCTCTCGCCGCGTTCCCCCCAGAGCATGCTGCGGATCCAGCTCCTGCTGCGCAGTCCATTGGGTGCCGTCGCCAGCATCGCCAGGATTGCCACCGACTTGCGGCTGGTGATCTCGATCCGCGACCCATCGGGGCGAAACAGGCCGAACGGTCCGAGCAAGCGCAGCGCAAAGCGAGATTCCATGGATAATGTCGCCCCAATCACGAAATCACATGGCGGACTATAGTCGTCGGCAGAAGAATTCACACTATTGCGACGCTTGCGATTGCAAACCGAGCCTTGCGATACGCAGCCCATGGTATCTCATCGGCATCGGTGCCGAACACAGGAGTGTGCAGTGATCCGATATCAGCATGACGTCGAATGGCAGAACCTGCACCTGACGATCGGTGACCGTCTCAACAGCCATGGAGCGCCATATTATCTTGTTGCAGAGCAGGCTTCGCTCGACGTCGGGTATGATCTGGGAAATGGACTTCGTCGGTTTGCCCGGGACGCGAAGCGTTTCTTTGCGCATCTTGAATATCTGCTCGAAAAACCCGACGGACCGCAGGTTGATGCCGGATTGTTCGGTGCAGCATGGAGCTTCGCGCCGTTGATCGGCAACCCGGTGAGAGCTTTTGATTGTTCCACTCTGCACTCAGTTGCGATTGCTGACCCATCGGACGTAATTGGTTCGGATATTCCGGCTGGTCGCATCATCTTTGCGGGCGGTGGTACAACATTGGATCAGCTTACCGCCTTCAGTGAGGCGAGGGGGCTTACGATCAAGACGAGCGGCAGCTTCCTGCACTCGACTCTTGCGGGGAGTATCGGAACGGCAAGCCACGGCTCGCGACTTCACTATGGCGGGATCCAGAACATGGTACGCGGGATGCATTTCGCGGTGGCGCCGGGAAAACATTACTGGATCGAGCGCGCTTCCGCGCCTTTGCTCTCTACCGAAGGCCTGATCTGCCTCAGCGAAGCGGGTGCCGAGATAGTCGTGATCCGCGACGACATGCGTTTCGAGGATGCGTTGATCCATCTTGGAGCGATGGGCGTTCTCATCGGGCTCGCGCTGGAGCTCGAGCCCAGCCAGCAATTTGCCGTGCTGCGCATGTCCAAGGCGATTGATGATGCCTGGATGAGATCGATCGAGTCGGGCGACTTCAACAAATTGGCGCGGAACATGGGTGTGAGCGCTGATCCGATTTTCTACGAGCTCACCCTCGACCCTCACGCAGTCTTTCGGTCGCCGGCGTTACACACGTGCTATTTCGTGTCCGCACGCGAGAGCGCGCTCGGCGACACGGGAGCGGGCGGCGGCGTCGCGCACTTTCTTGCAGGGGCTGCGGCCCGCACTCTGTCGCCCGCAAAAAATTCGCTCGGTCCGACGGTCGCCGAAGCTGAAAAACGGTCAATCGCCATCGGAGCGGCTGTCGCTCCCGACAAGTCGCAAACCGAGGCGGCGTTGCGCTTCATGATGCGGGGCAGCAAGAGTGCATTTGAAGCGTATCGGATTGACCGCGGCTTTCAGGACGACATCGGCGATTTCGACCCTGCGGACTTGAACACGCCCAGCGGAACCTGGCGATCGCTTCATGACGGCATCATTACCAGCGGAAAGCCCGGTGCGCTCTACAACGCCTCATATGCGATATCGCGCGAGCGTACCGGCGAAGCCCTGGAGGCGATTGCAAAAGCGGTTCAGGCCCTGCCGGCGACGTTTCTGCTCACCCTGCGCTTTGTCAGCGAGCCTGCCGGGACGCTTGCATTCACCCGGTTTCGCGAGAATAGCGTAATCGAAGTCGATGGGGCCTCACCGCTTTACTCCCTTTGGGCGGCGGCGATTGCCCAGCAACAGGGCGAGGCGCCCGAGCTGATCAATGCGATCAGGGCTCTGAGCAATGCGACGGCCGACGCAGCCCTCGCCGTACGTCAGGCGCTGAGCGCAGCGCGCATCGATTATTCAATGCACTGGGCAAAACTTGGTGAGCTCGACGCGGCCAAGGTTCACGCCGATTTTGGGTCTCCCGAGGCCGATGACAGCTCGCTTATCCATCGGTGGCGGGCAACACGGGACTTTCTGGTACCGAAAGAGACTCGGCATCTCTTCACCAGTCAGGCCGTCCGTCATTATCGTCTCGTATGATGCAGCCACGGTCTGATGGGAGAGGGTCGAGATGCGCGGCGCAGGCAAACGGTGAAGCGACAGGGAAGGGCTTTGTCGTGTCCTCCAGAAGTTCCGCCACTCTGGGCCAGTGTCCTTTATGATATGGGGAGAGGATGAAGCGCCGCCGGTTTTCAAGTATCGGCTGCCAGTTGGCAAAGCTTTCGCAAGGCGGTCATCGTTCTCAATCCACGGCAATCTCAAAATCGGCTCCACCTGATCGAACGGTGCCTTGGCACCCTGTCCGTGTTGATCCCGCAACCGCATCGCAATGGCGTAGCTCGTCGGACACGCGGAACGACTCCTTTTCGCCTGCGCCAATATTGGCGGCATGAAACTGCCGAGCCGACGGATGCTCCGACCGTCGGCAGCCGGGATCATTGCCGGAAGGCGCATCACCGTTGACACTGGGCGACGCAACTGTTCTATAGCACATAGAACAGTAAGGACAGTCGAATGCCCCGTGTCGTTCCACTTGCCATCACCATTTCGCCCGGCGACAGTCGATCGATCGCAGGGCAGATTGTCGACGCGATCCGTCGCAAGATTTCCGCCGGAGATTTGGCGGTCGGAGGGCAGTTGCCCAGCGTGCGCGGCCTGGCGCAGCAGCTTTCGGTAAACCCCAACACCGTTTCCAAAGCGTATGGAGAGCTGGTCGCGGGGGGATGGCTTGTCGCGCGGGCCGGTCTCGGCCTGTATGTTGCGGCACAGCGCGATCAGTTGAGCGAGGAAGAGCGCGATCGACGCCTCGACGCCGCGGTCGAGCGTTTTGTCAACGATGTGGTGGCGATTCGTTGCAGCCCCGACGAAGCGATCACACGCGTCACCCATGCGCTGGGATCTCTTTCGATCCGGCAGTCCGCATGAGTCTGCACCTTGCGGTGGAAGCGCGGGGGGCTGACGCGGTGGCACGGGCGCAAATGTGCGCTCGATGCACTCGATCTGGCACTGCCGCGCGGCGGCATTCACGCGATCATCGGTGCCAATGGTGCGGGAAAGTCTACCCTGTTTCGCCTTCTTCTCGGCTTCCAGACTGCCGATGCGGGCGAATGCCGCGTGCTCGGCCAGCGCGCTGACGCGCTGAGCGTTGCGGATCGAAAGCGTATCGGCTTCGTGAACGAGGAGCATACGTTGCCCGGCTGGGCGCGGGTGGACCGCGTGGTCGCCGTACAGCGCAGCCTCTACGCCGATCGCTGGAATCAGGCCGCGTTCGACACGCTCATCACCAGCTTCGACCTGACCGGGCGCCAGCGGGTCGGCCAATTGTCGCGCGGCGAGCGCGCCGGGTTCAATCTTGCGCTGGCACTGGCGCAGTCGCCCGACCTGCTGATCCTCGACGAACCGACCCTGGGGCTGGATGTCGTCGCGCGTCGGCGTGTCCTCGACGCGCTGATCGCGACGATGGACAGCGACAACCGCACGATCATCTATTGCTCGCACCAGATTGAAGAGGTCGAGCGACTGGCTGACAGCCTGCTGATTCTCGAACGCGGTCGGGTGGCGAGCTTTTCCGCGCCCGACGCCTTTTGCGATCGGATTTCGCTATGGATAGCCGATATCCCCTTTGCCGGTCCCGCGCACGACACCGTGCCGGGTCTGCTCCAATATCGTCGGATCGACGGCATCCACCATTATGTGGTGATCGACCAGGGTCCTGCCTTCGCTGATTTCCTGCGCGCGCACGGTGCCCGGTCGATGGAAGCGATGCCGGTGCCGCTCGACCGCGCGGTCGATGCCTTCCTGACCCGCAATCACGCCGGAACGGCGTGCTGAAAGACCCGACATGATCCAACTCTACACCGCCGAATGTCGGCGATTTGCGCGCTGGGGACTGGGCGTCGTCGCGCTTCATCTGCTCGCCCTGCTGATGCTCGACCGCTTCCTCCCGGGCCTCCGCAACTTTGGCGAGATCTATATCATCGTCGGCTGCGTCTATGGTTTGGCGGGGGCGATTCTGGGCGTGTATCAGGCGGCCAGCTATGCGCGGATCAACCATTGGATCGCGCTTCTGCACCGCCCGCTGGCACCCTGGCGGATCATGCTGGCGATCAGCAGTGCCGGCGCGACCATCGTGATTGCGGCGATCCTGATCCCCACGCTCGTCTTCACCGCCTGGTTGACGGCCCAGCCCGGCAATGTCGTCGATATCCGCCACTGGATCCTTCCGCTCGCCGGCGCATGCGTCGGGCTAGTCGGATTCATTCTAGGCAACTACGTCGCCGTGGCCCCGCGCCGCTATGGTTGGACTGCGATCGTCACCGTGTTGATCCTGATCGCGGGCGAAAATGCAGCGGGCGCGCGTGCGTTGCTCCTGTTCGCGATGATCGTCGCGATCCTCGGCCTGGCGCTGGCGGGAGCGTTCAAGCCCGAACGAACCGATCCCCCGTCGAACCCTGCGCTGCTCGCAATCACCGCGGCAGTGACCGCATTCGGGCTGTACTTCGTGCTTCTGGTCGGCGGGGCGTTCGCCTATCAGATGACGCTGGTGGCTGCTGGCCGCAATCCGCTGATCAACGTGCCGACACCTGGCGGACTCGTCGAAACATCGCGCGCCGACAGCGGCGAGCTGATTGCCACTGCGCTCCCCGAGGCGCCGGCGCTGGGCGCGGCGGTGCGCAAGGCAAAGCCGATCAGGCTGCCCAATGTCGTCGACTCGCTTCCGATCAGCGGCGAACTGATCAGCGCGATGCCGGCGCGCCTTGTCGATCAGCGCCGCGGTGTCGAATGGACGTTCAGCCACGACGCCAATGCGTTTGTCGGGCTGCGGCTCAAGGACCGGCGACCTGCAGGCGTGCTGAAGCCCGAACGCGCGTTCGACGCACCACCGCTTCCGACCGGCGACGACCGGATGATCGCGGGCGGCACGCTCTACCGGTTCGATCCGGCGCGGGGTGCGATCGACAGCCAGTTCACCCTGCCCGCTGGCGAGGTGATCGTTGCCCGACCGGTTCAGGTCGGCACCGTCATCGCCATCCTCGGCGATCGGGCGCTCTATCTTGTCGCGCAGAGCGACGGGAAATCGCGGCGCGTACCGGTAGCCGGCGCGATCGGCGACATCCGGCGGATCGACCTTGCGCCGCTTCCGGATCGGATGCTGATCTCCTTCTTCTTCGGCCGCAACGCAATCGAGGGGCCGGCACGCGCGTGGCAGCATGTCGTCGCGGTCGCGCCGGACGGGGCGGTATCGACCGTCGCGCGACGCAGCTTCGCGCCCGAATTTTCGGACGCTGTCCGCTATCGCATCTATTGGCTCTCGCCCGCGACACACCTGATTGCCGAAGCCGTTACGCGCATGGGCGGCAATGCCGCGCCATATCTGCGCAGCGAGCCGATCGCGGTGCCCGGCAGCATCCGGCTGGCCAGCGTATTTCTGTCCCTGATCGCTGCGGTCGGGACCGTACTGCTCGCGCGGCGGCGGCGGTTGCGGCCGGTGCCGACCGCATGCTGGGTGGCCGCGACGCTCCTGTTCGGTCTGCCAGTACTGGGCACGTTCCTGTTGATGGGCAGACGTCGCGCAGCTTGACATCCAGCGACTCACCGTTCTAAGGCGCATAATACAGTATGCGCAACGCGGAGTGCCATGCCCGCCCCGGGGCAAGCGATTTCATCAATTGCTCACCGGGCGCTCATGCCGCTCATCGCGCTGTGTGACACATCGAACTTACATCATTCAGAAAAGGTAACTACATGGCCGCGCTGCATCTTCTCGCCTGCGCCTCATCGCTTGCGATCGCCGCTCAGACTGCAACGCCTCCAGCGCCTCAGCCCTCCCAGCGCCCGGTGCCGGCGCGGGAAGCCGATGGCGAGCGTGGCCGCGAGGTCGTCATCACCGGTCGGCAGGAGGCCACGCGCACTGAGGCCGACCGCACCAGCTATGACGTCTCAAAGGATCTGCAGGTACAAAGCGGCACGCTGGCCGACGCCCTGCGCGCGGTGCCGGGTGTCGAGGTCGATCTGGAAGGCAGGGTCAGCCTGCGCGGCGATTCCGGGGTGACCATCCTGATCGACGGGCGCCCCGCAGCATTGCTGCGCGGGGAATCTCGCGGCGACGCATTGAACTCGATGCCGGCCGGGCAGATCGAGCGGGTCGAAGTCATCACCAATCCCTCCGCCGCGATGAGCCCTGAGGGATCGGGCGGTGTCATCAATCTGGTGACCCGGCGCACTCGGCCCAATGCGCGTTTTGCCACCGTGCGCGGCAATCTGGGTACGATGGGACGCGGTAGTCTGAGCGTGAATGGCGCGGTGTCGGGCAAGAAGCTGACGCTATCCGGTGATGCGGCCTATCGCCGCTTTCGCGGCGAGGCCGATGGCGAGCTGGACCGCGTGCGCATCGGCGCGAGCGGAGCGGCGGTGACGACGCGTCAGGAATCGGAGTCGAAGATGACAATGTCGATGCGTGCGACACGGCTCGCTGCCGACTATAGCGTCGATGCGAACAACAAGCTGACCGCGGAACTGGCCTATCGCGGCGGTCAGCAGGATGTTCACCGGGTCGATGCGTCGGTCAGCCAATTGGCGTCTGCAGATTTCGATCGCGTTGCCGACATGTCGATGAAGATGGACAGCCTCAGCGGTCGCGCCGGCTGGCGTCGGACGCTCGCCGGCGCCGGGCATGAACTGGCCATCGATTTCGAAATCGAGCAATCGCGCCAGCGTCGCCGCATTGACGGGGTCACCGACTATGCCGCCGCATCTACGGTGTTCGAGCAGATCAGCAATGAGGTGGACCGCACGGATCGCGAGGCCAAGATCGACTATAAGCGTCCGGTCGGCGAAAACGCCACACTCAACCTCGGCTATCAGGGCAATTTCAGCGATTCCGACAATGACTTTCGCGGAGCGCGGGGGCCGAGTGCAGAGGCGCTGACGCCGGTGCCGGCGCTGACCAATCTGTTCGGCTTCGGACAGAATGTGCACGCCTTTTTCGGCACGTATCAGGTCAATTCGGGCAAGTTCGAGGTGCAGGTCGGACTGCGCGCAGAACAGGTCGAGCTCGATATCGACCAGCGCACCGATGCCATCCGGGTCGCGCGCGATTATTTCAAGCTCTACCCGACGCTCCATCTCGGCTATGAGTTGAACGCTGCCGAAAAACTGCGCGCAAGCTACAGCCGACGCATCCAGCGACCGTCGGCCCAGGACTATAATCCCTACACCATCTACCTCGATCCGCTGAACCTGCGTCGTGGCAACCCCGACCTGTTGCCCGAGATCACCGATTCCTTCGAAGCATCGTGGCAGCGGCGCAAGGGGTCGACCTTTACTGCGCTGACCGGATTTTACCGAACATCGCGCGGCGGCGTGACCGATATCGTGCAGGATCTCGGCAGCGGCGTGTTCCTCAACACGCGTGCCAATCTGGCCACGTCTGATCGGGTCGGGGTCGAGGCGGTCGTAAATACCAATCTGACCAAGAAGCTCAGCGTCAATGCGTCCGGCACCTTCCTGTGGAACGCGATCGACCCGCGCCAGGTCGGCGTCGGAAGCCGACGTTCGGGCACGACCGCGACGGCGCGCGCGAGCCTGTCATGGCAGCCGAACGACAAGGATTTCGTCCAGCTGAGCGGGAATTACTCGGGCCGCCAGCTGATCGCGCAGGGCTATCGCGTGATGGGCGGAATGTTCAACATCGGCTATCGCCGCAAGATCGACGACAAGCTGAGTGTGACCTTCACGGGCCAGAACATCCTCGACACGGCGCGGCAGGAAACCGTGATCGACACGCCGATGTTGCGCGATCGCATCCGACAGACCGGGGTCGGCCCGATCCTGTTCGTCGGCATCACCCGTACCTTTGGCAGCCAGGGTGGCCGCCGCCGCCCGGAACCGGCATTCGAGTTCGACCAGAACCCGGCGGGTCCGATCGGATGAGATGACCCCGCTTTCGAGGTCTGCTTCGCCGAAGGGCGCGGATAGTGGCGGTCGCGGATCACGCGCCGCCGCCCGGTTCGAAACTCATGTCGTCGAGGTCATCCGCTTGCCTGCGGCTTGAAGCCGCCGCAAGGCTGCGGTGTCGGCCAGATTCCACAGCTCTAACCCCCGCGAACGGATCGTCGGCACAGAGTCGTCTCCGCAGCGCGAGCCGACAGGTCAACGATCCCTGATCGCGATGCGGAACGGCGTAAGCGGCAGTCCGGACCGCGCATAGAGATTGACAGGCGGGCTGCCCTGCCAGGCATAGCGAACCTCATGCGCGGGCCCACCGTCGTCGAGCACTGTAATCGCGTCGCCATCGACGGTGGCACGGGCGAAGCGACAGCTGCCGCTTGCGTCGCACAGTTCGAAGCCGGTTGGATCGACTGCCCCGGTCACGGCGAGCCCTTCTGCTGAGCGCAGAGTGATCGCGATCCCGTTGGCGGTGCGGTTGGCCCGGACCGGCTGCGGGGCGGAGGGGACCACGCGGCGATAGGCGACGCGCAGCGCCTCCTGAGCCATGCGCTCACCGACCACATTTTTGTGTGCGGGATGAATATCGTCCGGAATGCCAAGGTCGATGGTTACCGCAAGGCCGCTATTGGTATCGTCGTTCGCCACCAGCCGCTGCGCCTCACGCAGTCGTGCCCAGGGGGCGTCGACCGGTCTAATGCTGCGCGGGCCAAAGCCGGGAAGCTGAACGATCACGACGGGCAGCGACGGATCGCCGAAATGCGTGCGCCACGTCGCGCGCCATGCGCGCAGTGATTGCGCATAATCCGCTGCCCGACTCGTGTTCGATTCGCCCTGATACCAGGCGATGCCGCGCAGCGCGGTGCCGCCGAGCGGGGCGATCATCCCGTTCCACGCCATCGCCAGACCGCGCGGCATGCTCCACGGGACAGCTGGCGGCGGTTCGCGCCAGTCGGGCTCGGCGGTGCCGCGGCGATAGCGCCAATCGCCTGCCAAGGGCTTTCGAATGCCGCCCGGCAGCGCCAGGACGAGTTGGCTGGCCGGGCCACCAAAGCCGCCGCCGCCCATCTCGTCGATCACCCGTACCGCGATGCTGTTGCCTCCGGCGCGAAGCAGCCCAGCAGGAATGCGATAGCGGCGCAGTTCGCCAGCAACGAGTTGCGCACCGACCGGTACGCCGTTGATCCACACCCGGTCGCGCTCGTCGATCCGCCCGAGCTGGAGGGTGATGTCCCTTGCATCGCCAAGCTCGGCTTCGGTCAGTGCGATGTGCGTCCGGAACCACATGATCCCGTCATAGCCGCCCAGGCCCTCGATGCCCGATCGCTCCCAATAGCCGGGCACGACGATACTGTCCCAGCTGCGGTCATCGAACCGGGGTGCAGCCCATGCCGCTCCCGCCGATCCCGGATCGACCCGTTCGGCCCAGGCATCGGTGGCATTCACCACTGCGGCCAGTGCAGCGGTCGGGTCACCGGCATAGCGCTCGAGCAATCCCAGGTGCTCAGTCGAGATACCAGACGCCCTCAGCGCCGCTGGCGACATCCAGTCTTCGATCGTCGACCCGCCCCAGGCGGCATGGATCAGGCCGAGCGGCATCTTTGGATCATGCTTGAGAGTTTCCCGCGCCATATGCCAGCAGGCGGCGGAAAAGCCGCCGAGATTGTCCGGTGCCGCGCGTGACCAGGCGGTCTCGGGAACGATGTCGCGCGCCGAGACGGCGCTTGCGGTGCGCTTCAGCTTGAGCAGACGGATCGGCAGACCCGCACTCTCCCGGGCGGTCCGTTCCGGGTTAGCGCTGCCCGACACGGGCAGGTCCATGTTCGATTGGCCCGAACACAGCCAGACGTCGCCGGTCACCACATCGTCCAGCTGCAGCGTGCTCCCACTCGCGGCGCGGACCAAAACTGCGCCGCTCTCGCCGCGCGCGAGCGGAGGAAGGCTAACCTGCCACTCGCCTTCTGCGTTCGCCTGTCCCCGCCCCATTGTCCCGCCAAAAGTGACCGTGACCTCTTCCCCCGGCTTTGCCCCGCCGCCGCGAAACGATGCGGGCTTGCCGTGCTGAAGCACCATATGGCTCGCCAGATGCGGCGCGACGCTGAGCGGCCCAGCGACGGCGGGTGTCGCCGTCAGCACGAGCGCGAACGCGACATAGCGGGCGTCCATCAGAACTTCACCGTCAAACTCAGCGATCCCGTTCGCCCATCGAAATCGGCGACGCGGTTGAGGCGCGGATCGCCCTCATATTCCTCGCGGCGCGAATTGGTGATGTTGTACACTTCCAGCCGCAGCTCTAGCCACTTGGCCGGCTTGAGCGCGCCCGAGAAATCGAGCTGTCCGCGCGGCCGCACGCGGCTGGCGCTGCCGGTGAAGGTCGATCCGCCCGCCAGCTCAATCTCCGACGCATGGTTGTACGCCATGCGCAGCTGGACGATGCGGTTCTCATAATAGCCGATGATGTTATAGGTGTCGTTGGCGACATTGTAGAGCTTGGTGCCGTTGGCCCCGCCCGAGCGGACACGGGTATAGTTGAACACGCCGCCGGTGTTGCGCAGGAACCCGGGCAGGAAGTCGAAGCGCTGCTGGATCTGGAACTCAAGGCCATTGACCGTGATCGCGTCGGGGTTGTTCACGATCTGGTTGATCGTGATACGCTGGTTCGCGGTCTCGATCGGGTTGCCCTGATTGATCCGGCACCGGCCCGACCCGTCGATAAACAGCGGGCCAAAGGTCTGCCCCTCGATCGTGAAGCTCTGTCCGGCGGGGCAGAAATTGTTGAGCGTAACGATGTCGTTGGCCACGCGCTTGTTGAAATAGCCGAGCGCGATCACGCTGCCGGGGCGGTTGTACCATGAGACGCCGAGATCGAACGCGCGCGAGCTGCGCGGTTGCAGGCCGAAGCGGTTGACGTCGATCCGCACCGCACTGACCGTATCGCCCGCTTCCGGATCGACATCCTCGAGGATGCGGGTCGGGGCGGGGCTGAATTCGACCAGATCGAACGCTTCGAAGGTTTCGTAATAGGCCGCGCGCGCCACCAGTTTCGGCGTGATTTCATAGACGAGGTTCGCCGACGGCAGCCACGCACTGTACTTGCCCGTCGCAGGTTCGGGAGGGAGGAAGTAACCCGGCCGGAAATCGGCCTGGGTGAAACCGAGTGCGGTGTAGAATTCGAGCGCCTGGTCGCGGGTAACGCCCGACAGGTTCGACCGGACATAGCGCATACCGATATTGCCGCGTAGCGGGATCCCCTTCCACTGCTCCAGATCGAACTTGGTCATCGCGAACAGCTCGAGATTATCGCGTTCGGAGTTGAAGTTCTGCCCCTCCACGCGGTTCAGCGGGAAGCGCTGGATAAACCCGGTCAGCGAGTTGCGCGGCGCCAGTGCTAGGATGTTGGCATAGGTGATCCGGCTGCGCGCCGCCGGGGTCAGCTCGGGGAAGAATGCGGCCAGCTGGGCGGCGGTGGGTGCGAAGCTGACGCCGGGCGGAATGGTGCCGATGACCGGGTAGATCGCCGCTTCGACATTGGGAATATTGAGCGAATAGAAATTGCCGAACTCGGCCCCCGGTGCGCCGCCGCCGAAGAAGGTGCCGCCAGAGGTCACCGCGTCGTTCAATTTGAAGATGTTGTTGGTCAGGTTGTTGAGCTGCGTGCCGATATTGGCGTTTTCCTGGAAGGTCTGATCCGCCGTCTCGCGCTGATAATAGGCGCCGACCTTGACGCTGGTGAACGGGCCGAAATCGACGAAGCGCTCCACCTTGAAGTCGGCGGCAAGCATGTCGCGCTTCACGCGCACGCCATTGCCGCTGGCGGTGAATACGACGTTCTGCGGGCGGATCGAGTTGCGCGCCTGGATCGCGTTGCCCGCGCTGACTGTGTAGGTACCATTGCCGACGTCGAGCAGCGCGCCCGGCACGGTCAGATCGAACAGAAAGTCGTTATAATTGCCAAGACCGGTGTTGATGATCGCATAGGCGCCGTTGCCCGCGTCGTCGATCCCGTCGCCATTGGCATCGGCGCGGCCGGTATTGGGCTGGATGCGCTGTTCGTACAGGAACTCGCGCCGGTCGCCGACCGCCTTTGACCAAGTGCCGACGAAATCGACCGCCCAATCGTCGTTGCGGAAATTGACCTGCGGATAGATCGCCCAGCTCTGGTCGATCGACGGGAAGTTGCGGTTGCCGATCGGGATCGCAAAGTCGCTCGCCGCGATTTTGTTGACGACATAGACATTCTCGACCGACCCGTTAGAGCCGCGATCGAACGTGCCGAGCGATACCGGGGCGGACAGCGGCGTGACGATGCCGGTGGCATCCTGCGGGAAGGCGATCAGCAGGTCGAGATTGGCGTCGGACAGGTCGCGGCGGGTGAAGATGCCGTCGACGCGCGCCTTCAGTGTATCGGAAATCTCCCACTCCATCCCCGCGCCGCCCGACAGGCGATAGCCCTGATTGGTCTGCGAAATCTGGCGCACTTCAGACGGGAACACGACATCGTTCGGCACACCGCTGGCGTCGGTCGCGGGGATCGCAAAGGCCGGATTGCTTGCTGCGAGCTGGTTGAGGCGGGCTTGAGTGAACGAGGTATAGGAGTTCACCCGGATCGTGTCGCGGCGAAAGCTCTGCTTGGCGTAGGACCCGGTGGCATAGACCCCGAAATTCGGCGTAATGCGCTTAACCGCCGAGAGGAAATAGCCGGGATTGGCGTCTTCGGTCGTCTCCTCATATTGCAGCTCGGCGCGGGCCACGAAGCCCTCCTTGCGCGACAGGGCCGAACGCAGGCGCAGGTCGACGTTTGAAGCCAGGCCACCCGCGGGGATCTCGGCTGTGAACGACTTGATGACGTCCGCGCCGCTGAAGATCGCCGCATCGAAGATGCCGAACGGATTCCCGTTGCCGCGGGTGCCGAAGGTTGGTGTCGCGACACTCTGCCCCATCACCGTCGTCTTGGTGTACTGGCTGGGAAGTCCGCGCACGCTAATCGATGCATCGCGACGGTCGGCCGAGCGGTTGATCTGGACGCCGGGGATGCGCTGCAATGCCTCACCCAGATTGAGATCGGGAGTGCTGCCGATATCATCGGACGAAATGCCGTCGAGAATGACGTCGGCCTTGCGCCGGATGTCGAGCGCATCCTCGAGCGATGCGCGAATGCCGGTGACCACCACCTCTTCTTCGACCGCTTCGTCTGGTGGCATTACGTTGGTCTGCTGTGCGTAGGCGGAAGGTACCAGCGCCGTTGAACCGAGCGCCGCGAGCCTGATCGCGAGAGCCAATTTCTTCATGCCTTCACTCCCCTAAAGTATATGATCCGATCTGATACCGGTGTCATTCGCATTTATGGTTCTACGGCCTGCGAACACCGCCTGTTCCACGTCGTCCGATGGTATCGCGGCCGCTCCGCGAAAATTGAGTCCTTCCGATCAATCCCGTCGCCCATCGCTGACGACGGATGGCGGAGTGGATTGTAGGACAACTTTGTCGCGGCGCCATTGCGACCATAGTCGTAGCCGCGCTGCGCGTTGTGTTCCCCCTCGCACCATTCGGGCTCAAAGGTGTCCTCTGGTATCAGGGGAGAGCGACACGCACCGGCCGGAAGGCTATGCGCAGCGCCTGACCGCACTCGCCGCGAGCTGGCGCAAGGCGTTCGATCAATCGCTCCCGATGATCGTCGTGCAGCTCCCGCCGTTCGACCCGTCGCCGCGCACGCCGCCCGGCCATTGGGCGCAAATCCGGGAGGCGCAACGGCGCTTCGTCGCCGACGACCCCGCCGCCGGGCTGGTGGTCCAGATCGATCAGGATAGTGCGACCGACCTGCATCCTGCGAAGAAGGCTGTCGTGGCGGAGCGCGCCGCGGAACGTGCGCTGTCCGTGGCCTATGGGCGCGGATACACGCAGTCCGGCGCGGAGGTGCCGCGCATCGCCAAGGCCGGACGCACCCTGATCCTGGACTATGGTATCGGTGACCGCCTGACCGCGTCGGACCATCGGGCCGTGCGCGGCTTCGAGCTCTGCACCGACCAGTGTGTTGCCGTCCCTGGACGCCTTACCGGCCGGCGCAGGATTGAACTGACGATTCCCGGACCTGCTGCACCGCGATACCTTCGCTATGCGTGGTCCGATGTTCCGCGCGCAGATCTGCGCGCGGAACACGGAGGACCGTCAGGACCGTTCACGATTTGCCTCCACGGCGACGCGATGGGGGCAGGGGTGAGCTGTCGTTGAGCGTCGCGCCAGGATCGACGTTAGAACCGCCTTCAGCGACCGCGAAGCAATTGGTTCCGGCAATGTCCGTTTTCGTAGCTGCGGAAACCAGGAGCGACTTCACAGAGGCACACGTGGCACGCTGAGTCCGCCTCGACGGTTTCTTGGATCCCAACCCGACTGCGCCATGTGTAACGGACATCCTCACGCGGTCCTGTTGAGGATAGCTTCCACTCAAGAGGTGGATGCGAGCGAAGCTAGCCCACAAGTCCATAAACAGCAATTAATACTATTATAGTAACTGCCAAAATCAATCCATGGTGCTTCTGCTTTTGATTCATTGCAAATACTCTTATGTTATATGACCGTACTGCGAACTTCGAGTGAAGTATCTTGGATGTGCAACGCGTTCGGCTGGCCGAAGCCTTCCGGTCAAAACGCGCAGTCGGAGATCAGGCATTCTCTTCAGATCGATTGGGCTGCTTCCAAATTTAGCCCGGCGGCGGCAGAGCTGGACCGGCCAACTGAAGGATCTCTTTCCCTCGCTTGACTTTGAGGGTGATTGTATCCCCTGCCTTTGTGTTCTGCGCATGCTCCTGCACCAATTCACGGCTGATCGGCTTGCCGCCGAGCTCAAGCACTATGTCACCAACCTTCAGGCCCATGGCCGCCGCCGTTGCGCCGGGGAGCACGGCCATCACCTCGGCCCCTTCGGGATGTTCCTTCAACTGGATGCCCATGTTCACGGGCCCGGGCGTTTGCGCGCTGACATGCCCAGGTGACAGTGCGAAAGCAGCGCCAGCGGCGAAAAATGCAGCGAAATACAGCCTTTTCATGGTCTCTCTCCGTTGTCTGATCGATTGCTGGTGGGGGGGGCGAGGGGGTCCTCCCCTGTTCAGGCCTTGGCGTATTTGACGTTGCAGCCGTACGGTCTGCTTGTCGCCACGGACACCGCTTTGCCGGCTTTGAGTTCCGAGAGCGCTTCCAGCACGTGGTTGCGGGCACCCTTGATATCGGCTGGGTTAGGAGTCGGTTTGTCATCGATGCCGCCCGCGTAAACAAGCGTCCCCTTGGCGTTGATGACGTACATGTGCGGGGTGGTTTTGGCCTCGTAGCGCTTGCCCACCACGCCGCTGGGGTCGAGCAGATAAGCCGCCGGCTGAGCCTTGGCGCTTGCCATGAAGGCTTTCGCCTCGGCGCCATTCATGGGACCCTGTTCGCCAGGGGCACCGGAGTTGATGCTGAGCCAGACGGCCCCTGCCGCTTTCGCGTAGGCCTGGGTTTTTTGCATGTTGCCGCTTGCATAATGTTTTTTCACAAACGGACAGCCGGGGTTATTCCATTCCAGTACAACTAGCTTGCCTCTGAAGTCTGAGAGCTGGACGGCGCGGCCGTTGGCATCGTTCAGCTTGAAGTCCGGTGCGGGTTTACCGATGACCGGGGCGGCCGAGGTGGGAGCGACCATGACGGCGAGAGCAGTAAAAGCGGTGAGCATCTGCTTCATTCTTACATTCCTTTCCAACTTCAACTGACCATGGACACAAGCCGCGAGGAGGTCAGAACCTGCGGCAGGATCTCGGCCGGTTCGCCCGGCCTGTAGTAGAGGTAGAGCGGCACGCCTGAGCGGCCGTGTCTTTCGAGAAAACGTCCGATTGCGGGATCGCCGCGGGTCCAGTCGCCGACCAGCACCGCCACACGGTTCTTGGCGAATGCCTCGGCGACTTGCGGGCGCTCGAGTGCGGCTTTCTCATTGACCTTGCAGGTCACGCACCAATCGGCGGTGAAGTATACGAAGACAGGACGCCGCTCCTCCTGGAGGCTGGCAAGGCGCACCTCGGTGAACGGCTCGGGCCTGAGCACGCCCCGATTGTCGGCGACCGCGGGGCCAGTGGCGACGGTAGGAACGAAGGCCAAGGCCAGGACGGCGGCAAGCGCGGCAGGCGCCAGCGGCCGCCAGGCGCGGGGGGCTCCCCTGTCGTTGTCCGACCCACCATAAGGATAGCGCGAGCGCCATGGCCGCGACCAGCCCGAGCGCCATCCCGTCCACCCCCGCCTGCCGCCCCAGAACCCAGGCAAGCGCGAGCGCTGTGAGGAACATGGGCACCGACATCACCCGTCGGAACCGCACCATCCATGCACCCGGTCTGGGCAACCGGCGTCGGAGCGCAGCTACGTAGGCTAACAGCAAGAACGGCAGCGCCAAGCCAAGACCAAGGCCGCCAAAAATGACGAGGGCCAGCGAGGTGGGTAGAACGAGCGCGGCTCCCAGAGCGGCGCCCATGAAGGGCCCGGTGCAAGGCGTCGCCACGAACGCTGCGAGCGCGCCTGTCCAGAACGAGCCGCCGATTCCGCCGCGCTCGGCCAGGTGGGTGCCTGCAGTCAGAGCGGGCAGCTCGAAGAGTCCGGCCAGATTGAGCGCGACGGCGGTGATCAGCAGGAGGAGCACCAGAATGACGCGTGGATCCTGAAGCTGGAAAGCCCACCCCGCAGCTACGCCCGCCGCCCGCAGGCCGAGCAGGGCGGCCCCGAGCGCGAGACAGATCAGCACCGCTCCCGCAGTATAGGCGAGAGCATCCCGTCTCGCGGCGCTTTCATCTCCGAACGCCTTGGCGAGCCCTATCGCTTTGAGGCTGAGAATCGGAAAAACGCAGGGCATGATGTTGAGCAACAGCCCGCCCAGGACCGCGCCCGCCAGTGCGAGGAGAATAGTGAACGCATCTGGTATTTCCTGATCTTGCGTCATTGTCGGCAGCGTTCGAACGGAGGTCGGTCCGGGCACAGCCCTCAGCGACAGACCGTTGCCGTCTCCCAGCTTCAGAACCCCTTCGACGGCGTCGAGTTTACCGGGATTCGAAGGCGCGTCGCTTTCGACAATCAGTGCGCCATTCGCGCGCGAGAAGGTTTGTTTTGCTGCGTAGGCCAGAACCCCGTCGGTCAGAGGGTAGAAATATGGCTCACCAGGCGGCAGCGTCGACGGAAGCGGGATTGCAAGCCGTATGCGGTCTCCGACGCGCTCGAAGCGCGCTGGAGTGCCGAGTGGCTTGGGAAGAGCTTGACGGAAGCGATCGAATTCGGCCCGGGCGGGAACATCGGCACCGCGAGCGCCGACCGTCAGGTCGAGCGCCAAATCGGCGCTTTCAGGTACGCACACCTCCTTGGTGCACACGAGATAGTCCAACCGTCCCTTGATGGGCAGTGGCGTCCCAGGCGCGAAACCGTCCGGTACCGTAAGCTGGAACAGGAGTGCGTGCGGACCCTCGTAAACATAGTTCATCAGGCCGCCGACCAGGAGCTGGCTAGGCACGGGATAATCGAGGGGGCTGGCGACCACGCCGCGCGGGATCGTCCACGTGACCACAGGCTTCATCCCGCTATCGCCGGGATTCTTCCAGTAACCATGCCATCCCGCCTCGGGTGTCATCCGGATCGCGAGATCGGTGGTGCTCCCCGGGGGGCGGCGCAGCCGTCTCGGCGATGAGTTCCGTCACAATGTGCTTCTGCTCCGATTTCGGAGCCGCCGCGGCTGGCGCCGACGAAATCACGCTCAGGATGGTTGCGATGCAGAGGATCAGGGGGCGGATCATGGCCCGACCTTATTCGGCGCAACTGACAACAAGCTGCCCTCGTACGGAATTTCGTGTCAGGTTGGCGTCAGCATGCTGACATAGGAGCGAGCATGGCCGATTGTTCGCGGATCCTGCTTGTGGAAGACGACCCCGCGCTTGCGCGCGAGATCGTGCGTGCACTGGAGCGTCACCACTGGCCGGTGGACCACGTCGCTTCGCTCGGCGATGCGTTCGAAGCCGTCATCCAGTCGCCGTATAGAGTCATCCTTCTCGACCGACGACTGCCGGACGGAGACGGGATCGGACTCATTCCCGCGGCGAAGTCGCGGTTTTCGCCGCCCTCGATCATCTTTCTCACCGCTCGCGACGATCTTGCCGATCGTGTGGAAGGGCTCGACGCCGGCGCGGACGATTATCTGGTCAAGCCGTTTGCGCTGGAGGAGTTGCTTGCAAGGCTCCGGGCCGCCTCCAGGCGCTTGCCTCAGGCGGATCGACCGAAACCGATCGAGGTCGCTCAACTCTCATATGATGCACATACGCGCGAGGTGCGTGCGAGAGGCCGGGCCGTTGCGCTCCCCCGCCGGGAACTTGCTCTGCTTGAACTCCTCGTGCGCCGTGCTGGCCGTGTGGTCCAGAGGGCGCATCTCGAGAACGAGGTCTATGGCTTCGATGTGGAAGTATCTGCCAATGCCCTGGAAGCGCTGGTTTCGCGGTTGCGCCGTCGCCTCGAAGACGAGCAAGCAGGAGTGGAGCTCCGCACCGTGCGCGGCGTCGGCTACATCCTTCAGCCGTGTTGAGACGCACACCTTCACTCGCGCTGCGCGCCGTGCTTACCTTCACGGCGGTCTATATCGTGGGCGTCGCGGTCTATTTGGCAATTATCCTCTTGGTCGACGATCCCGGTCGCGACCCTGCCAGTCACACGGGTCCCAGGATCGCGGTCGTTCACGCCGCGAATGATCTGGTTTCAACAGATTCGGGTTTCCGGATTCAGCCCGACGGCGATTTCGCGGCGATGGCGTTACGGAACCCGGCGATGTGGCTCGTCGTCGAGAGCGACGCCGGGCGCTTCTCGTTTGGACCGGTGCCGGAGCCGGTCGTTCGTGCCATCGAGCAAGAGGCGCTGCTCATCCAATCGACCCGCTTCTATGTTCCGGGCATCGAGCGTCCGCTCGCAAACGCCTTCGCCGAGCGGCGGCGGATCGGCTCCCAGGATGCTCTGTTGGTGGCTGGAGGTGTGGACCCGAGCACGATTTCAGCCTGGGACACGCTGGGTGCTCGCTGGAGTGAGGGTATTCTAATTATCCTGGCCCGCGCGGTTGTTGTGGCGGTCGTGGCGATGCTGTTTGCGCTGCCGATACTGTCACGCGCGCTGCGGCCGCTTGCTACCCAAGCGGCATCCATTCTGCCGCAGGAGCCGACGCAGCGGCTCGACGAGAAGAAGGCGCCGCGCGAACTCCTGCCCCTTGTCCGCGGCTTCAACGCTGGGCTCGAGAGGCTCGCGATTGAATTGCAACGGCGCAAACGCTTCATCGCGGATGCCGCGCATGAGCTGCGGACTCCTCTCGCCGTTGTCGCGCTGCGCGTGGAAGCACTGGGGGACGATACCGCGAAGCAGGAGCTTCGGCGAGGGGTCGAGCGTCTCGGGCATATTGTGTCGCAGATGCTCGATGCCGAGAGGCTGTCGCTGTCCGGCCGTGAGCGTTCGCTTGTCGATCTCGTCGGCATTGCCCGAGATGTTGTGGCGGACCTTGCCCCTGCCGCGATCCGGGCAGGCTACGATCTGTCGCTTGAGGCGCCGGACGCGCCCACGATGGCGAGCGGCAATGCGCACGCCATATCCCGCGCGCTTACTAATCTGATCGATAACGCAATCAGGCATGGCGGCGGCGAAGGACACATATGCGTGCGGGTTCGTGCCGATCGGACAATCGACGTGACGGACGAAGGGCCCGGCGTCCCGGAGGCGTTGCAGGACCGCTTGTTTGAGCCCTTTTCGCGTGGGAGACAGGACGCCGAAGGGTGTGGGCTAGGGCTGCACCTCACGCGCGAAATCATGTCTGCACATGGTGGGAAGGTTTCTTTGTGTCTGTCGCACCAAGGAGCGTGGTTCAGGCTCGAGTTTCCGGAGCCGTAGTGGCGCAGGGCGCGCGAACTCTGAGGGCATTGGCCCGTCCATTTCCTTCGGTGTGCGGTCTTGCGGGCTGAGGCCGCACGCAGATATGCCTCGATTCGCCTTCGGACCGCCGATTCCGATGTCAGTCGTGCATCGGCGGAAAGCGCAGCGTCGCGACGGTGCCGCCGCCTGCCCGCGCTGCCAGATCGAAACTGCCGCCGAGTTGTTCGGCGAGCGTGCGCGCGATCCGCAAGCCCAGGCTGGTGACGGTCGCGACCGCGAACCCGTCGGGCGGACCTGCACCATCGTCGGCTATTGTGAGCGTGATCCACGCGCCATCGTCGAGCATGCGCAACGCGATCAAGCCGGACTCGCGGTCGGCAAAGCCATGTTCGATCGCGTTGGAGACCGCCTCGGCAACAATCAGCGCCACGGGAATGATCGCGTCCGACGGCAACCTGATTCCCGGTCGCATGTCGACGGACATGGTGATCCCCGGCTTGCCGGCCGTAGAGATCAGGTCCCGGATCAGATCGGGCAGAACCCGGTCGAGCGCCTGCGGGTCACCGTCATGCGAGTAAAGCTGACGCTGGATGCGGCCGATCGTCTGGAGCTTCGCCGCTGCATCGCCCAATGCCTGTCGCGCCGCGCGATCGGCAATGCTGCGCTGCTGCAACGACAGCACCGCGCCGATCATCAGCAGGTTGTTGGATACCCGGTGCTGGAGTTCGCTGAACAGCAACTGGCTGCGCTGGGCCAGTATCTCGCTCCGCTCGCGCTCGCGGCGCAGCCGCGCACTCCCGCGCTGCATCGAATCGATGACCAGGATGATGACCGCGACGACCACCGCATAGAATCCGAGCGCGAGGAGCCCCCCTCTGCCGAGCGCAAAGGTCACCCCGGGCGTGACCAGGAATTGCCAGGCGAGCGCTCCGCAGAGCAACGCGGCAAAAATGCCCGGCCCCCGGCCGAACAGAAAGGCGGCAAGGATCACCGCCGGAAAGAATGTGATGAACGGGAATCCGGGAGGGAAGGCGTCGCTGAGCCACCAACGGGTTGCAAGGCCGAGCAGCGAAAGCACCAACGCCGCCAGATAGCCCTGCCAGCGGCGCGCGCGGGCCAGCGGAAGACGTTCCAGAAACCGGCTCTCGCGACCCTCCACGCGCTTCCCCATTTGCCCGCCGATGCGGCCCGCCATCATGGCGCGAAAAAGCCTCCGAAACCAGAGGCTTCGGAGGCTTTCGCTGCGCAGTCCGGATTGCTCCGGCCGGCGAACTTACTTGACGTGCTTGGCGATGTGCTTGTTCAGCTCGAACATCGTCGCCTTGTCGCCGCCAAAGATCGGCTTGAGCTTGTCGTCGGCCAGGATCTCGCGCTTGTTGGCGGGGTTCTGGAGGTTGTTCGCCTTGATGTGGACCCACATCTTGCTGACGATCTCGCTGCGCGGCAGCGGGCCGGCGCCGACGATCGCGGCGAGCTCGGGCGAGGGAGTGACGGGCTTTGCGATGCCGCCACGGGCGCCGCCAGATGCCTTCTTTTCGGCCATTCTATTCTTCTCCTCTGCGGGCCGGCAACGATACCGGACCGTGATCTTGGTCAGCGCCGGCGGCTTGGGCGATGCCTCGCCACCGTTGTCGCTGGGCCGGATGTAATCCGGTTCTCTCCACGATGCACGTATTTGATGCTCTTCCAAGGGGGTTTGCGCGGTTTGTTTGTGGAGAACTTGCCTCTCGACCGCTGTGGAGGGGCAATTGGTCCGCATAGCGCTGGGGCGGGCGGGGTGCCGACCCACGAAAAAGGGGCGCGTCCGGTTCCCCGAATGCGCCCCGATTTTCGCGACAGGGCCAACTGGCCCAGGCTAGGCGGTGGTCAGAAGCCGACCTTCGCCTTGATGCCGAAAAAAGCGCGGCAGGCCCGGATAGGCGGCAAAGTTGCCGGTCTGCTCCGGCACCGCGAACCCGGTGATGTGGTAATATTGGTTGGTCAGGTTCTCGACGAAGAACTCCAGGCTCTTCTTGCCGTCCTCGGTCTGGATGCCGACGCGCGCGCCGATCAGCGGGTATCCCGGATTGTAGAGCGCGGTCCGACCGGTGGCCGGGTTCGGGTTGCTCGACGGGATGTTGACCTCGCTGTTGTAGCGCATGTCGAAATGGACCAGGCCACGGATGTTCGAGCTGATGCGCGGCATCCAGGTCGTCGCGATCGTCACCGTATGCTCGGGCTGGTTGTTGAGCTGACGCCCTTCCTGACCCTGCAGCGGCGTGCCGGTGAAGTTGTTGTCGGCATCATATTTCGCGTCGATCCAGCTGTAACCCAGGCGGACGGTGAAGTCGCGCACAGGCTGGATGATCGACTCCAGTTCCACACCCTTGCTGGTCGTGCTGTCGACATTCTGCACGACGAAGTTGTTGCCGCTGAACACGAGCGACTGGAGGTCGCTGAACTTCTGGTAGAAGGCGGCGATGTTGAAGGTGAAGGCGCGGCCCCACTGGGTCTTCAGGCCGATTTCATAGGCGTCGACCGATTCCGACCCGAACGCCAGGTCGCTGCCCTGTGCGCCGTTGCCGCCCAGCAACACGCTGTCGAACGTCGCCTGGTCCATATTATAGCCGCCGGACTTGTAGCCGCGATCATAGCCGCCATAGAGCAGCACGTCGTCGCTGACCTTGAACGCCAGCTTCGCGGTGCCGGTGATCTTGCTCTCGTCCCGTTCATGGGCGTAGCTGCCGTTGAACTCGGTGTTGATCGCCGGGTTGCAGCTCAGCAGGAACAGGTTGTTGAACAGGCCGAGCTGGCGCAGCAGATTGGCGTACTGAACCGCCGCCGTGTTGCCCGCACGCACCTGGTTGAAGAAGGTGCAGCTGCCGGTGTTGTTGTTGATCGTCGCGCTCAGCTCCTTCTTTTCATAGTTCCAGCGCGCACCCAGCGTCAGCGACAGGCGGTCGCTGATGTTGATGATGTTGTGCGTGAACAGTGCGAAGGCGTTGGTGTCGACGCGATAGTCGTTGGTGTTTCCCTGGCCGGCGGTCGCGCCGGGCAGCGGGCTGGCGGCGAGGGCGGCAAGGCCCGCGACCGGGGTCGGCGAATAGCCGAGCGCGTTGCAGGTCGCGACCGGGACGACGCCCGACGGCGCAGCACCGACGGCGGTGCGGAAGCAGCCGACGATCGGCGCCAGAGCCGCGCCATAGACCGCCTGATAGGCGGCGAGCGCGTTGGGAACCGCCGGGTTCAGGAACACCGCGCCCGGGGTCGGAGCAGCGCCCAGCGATCCATAGAACTGGACCGAACCCCCGAAGGACGGGCCGGCCAGCGCGTTGAAGATCGAGTCGACATAGCGGTTGCCATCATTGCCGATGCGGACCGTGTCGTGGACCTTGTTGCTCTCGTTCAAGTAGAAGCCGCCGACCAGCCAGTCGAGCGCGCCGTCGAACGCCGAACCCTGGAAACGCAGTTCCTGGGTGAAGTCGACCAGCTCGTTGCGATAGCCGTCGCGATAGGCGCGGTCGATGCCCGAAAAGTCGACATCCTGGTTACGCAGCGCGCGCCAGTTGCGATATGCGGTGATCGAGGTGAGCTTGATGTCGCCCAGTTCGGCATTGGCTTCGGCCGAAATACCCCAGTCGCGGACCTTTTCGGAAAAGTCGCGGTTGGGCGACGCCGCCATGCGGCGCTCCGACGGGTGGCCGGTGTACAGGCCGTCACGGCCCTGCGCCCCGGCAATCCCCTCGATCAGCGGCGCGAACGGACCGCGCACCGCGCTGACCGCGCCGCAGCACTGCTCGTCGGTCTCGTAATAGTCCGCGATTACACGCAGCGAGAAGGACGCGGTGTCGTACAGCGCCTGGCCGCGCGCGTACCAGCGGTTGACGTCGTTGAACATGCGGTCGCTGTTGACGTCGTCGATATAGCCGTCGCGCTTGCGATAGCCGCCGTCGAAACGCAGCGCGAGCTGTTCGCTGACCGGGCCGGTGATCGCGCCCTTGATCTCGATCGCGTCGTAATTGCCATAGCTGCCCGTGATATAACCGCCCAGATCGAACGCCGGCTGGGCGGTGAAGATCGACAGCGCGCCGGCCGAGGTGTTGCGACCGAACAGCGTGCCCTGCGGGCCGCGCAGCACTTCGACGCGCTCAAGCTCGGGCAGCTCGGAAATGGCGACACCGGCACGCGCGCGGAACACGCCGTCGATGAACACGCCGACTGCCGGCTCGAAGCCCGGGTTGTCGCCTGCGGTGGTGATTCCGCGAATATAGAGGGTGGTGCCGGTCGCCGACGACTGGCCGGTCGAGCTTTGCAGCGACGGCGCGAGCTGCTCGAGCCCGCGAATATCCTCGACGCCTGCATTTTCCAGCAGCGCCGCAGGGACTGCGGTCACCGCGATCGGCACGTCCTGCACGGTTTCGTTACGGCGGGTCGCGGTAATCACGACCTCGTTGCCGGATGCCTCTTCTTCCTGCGTGGCAGCGGCAGGGGCGTCCTGCGCGATGGCCGGGGTGGCCGCGATCAGCGCGAGGGCGGATGCGGAAAACAGCTGGAGCGTTCGCATGGGCTTCTCCTCTCTGGGTGCGCCGGACCTCCCATCGGGGACCGGTCTTCTTGTTGTCGTTGGGACACACGCTACCGTTGCTCGAATCCTTACGTCAACGTCAAATCACGCTAGGAAAGTGGCGGAAATGCTTGCTATTTCCCGTTCCGACACCGTTTGTTGCGTCGGGGCAACACAGGAGCTGCGCTTGCCGTAGCGTCAGGCGATAGGATAGGGCACCGACCGATATGAGTTGCCATCACGACGAAGAACCCGCTGACGGCGACCTCGCCGCCCCCGCCGCCAAGATTCCGGTGCCCGATGAGGTCGCCGAAGCGGTCCGCACGCTGCTGCGCTGGGCCGGCGACGACCCGAGTCGCGAAGGATTGCTCGACACGCCCAAACGCGTCGCGCGGGCGTGGCGCGAATATTGCCAGGGCTATGGCGAGGATCCTGCCTATCATCTCAGCCGGGTGTTCGAAGAGGTCGGGGGGTATGACGAGATCGTCCTGCTCAAGGACATCCCGTTCCAGTCGCATTGCGAACATCACATGGCACCGATCATCGGGAAGGCGTCGATCGCCTATCTGCCGCAGGACCATGTCGTCGGCATCTCGAAACTCGCCCGCGTCCTCCACGCCTATGCCCGCCGCCTGCAGGTGCAGGAACGCCTGACCGCCGAGGTCGCCGACTGCATCTGGGAGCATCTGAAGCCGCGCGGCGTCGCGGTGGTGATCGACGCGAGCCACGCCTGCATGACCGCGCGCGGGGTGCGCACCCCCGGCGTCGGCATGGTCACCAGCCGGATGATGGGCGTGTTCCGCGACGATGAGCGCAGCCGGACCGAGGTGCTCAAGTTGATGGGCTATTGATGCGTGTCCTCGTCACCGGCGGCGCGCGGCGGATCGGGGCGGCGATCGTCCGCCGCCTCGTCGCCGATGGCCACGCAGTCGCGGTGCATCATCACGATTCGCATGACGAGGCGGATGCGCTCGCCGCCGAACTCGGCGTCGCTCTGGTGACCGCCGACCTTGCGGACCCGGCCGAGACGCGCGGCCTGATCACCGCCGCCGCTACGGCGCTGGGCGGGCCGGTCGAGGGGCTGGTCAACAATGCCTCGCGCTTCGCCTGGGACGCGATACCGCTCGCCGATTACAGCGGGCTCGACCGTCACATGCATGTCAATCTCGGCGCGCCGCTGCTGCTCGCCTCGGCGCTGGCGGCACAGATCGGGCTGGGGGAGGGGGCGATCGTCAATCTGCTCGACCAGAAGCTCGCCAACCCCAATCCCGATTTCCTGACCTATACGCTGAGCAAGGCGGCGCTGGCCGAGGTGACGACCCTGCTCGCGATGCAGCTCGCCCCGCGCATCCGCGTCAATGCCGTCTCGCCCGGCCTGACCCTGCCCAGCCTCGACCAGAGCGCGGAGGAGTTCGCCGCGGTCGCCACCGCGAACCTCCTCCAGCGTCAGGTCGAGGTGGAAGAGATCGCCGCCACCGTCGCGTATCTGCTCACCGCGCGCGGCATCACCGGCCAGAATATCTTCGTCGATTGCGGCCAGCGCCTCGTGAAGCGCGACGGCGACGTGATGTTCACCGGGCGAGCCCGCCCCCATGGCTGAATACACCATCCATCTCGATCGCCTGGTGGTCGAGCTCGCCCTCGGCATCCACGACCATGAGCGCGCCGCGCCGCAGCGCGTCGAACTCAACGTCGCGATGCGCTGCGTCTACGATGCCCCGCCAGCGGACGAGATCGCGGCGGTGGTAGATTACGACTATCTCCGCACCGGCATCCACGCGCTGGCGGCGAAAGGCCATATCGAGCTGCAGGAAACCCTTTGCGACGCTGTCGCCGCGCTCGCATTGTCCGCCGATCCCCGCATCGCCGAAGTCCGCGTCCGTTCGACGAAACTCGACGTGTATCCGGACGCGCGGGTTGGGTGTGAGGTAGTGCGGAGCCGGGACGTCGCGACGCTTTAGGGCTTGGACGATCCGCGCCCAGCCCCTATGTCCACACGGTCCGCCGTTCAGCGGCGGGCAACAAGGGGCCGTTTAACGGGTTTTCGCGTGCAATTGCTGCTGTTCCTTTCCGCGCTTCTCGCAAGCCTCACCGGCGTCATCGCCGGTGATCGCGACGTGCGCGGGTTCCAGCAGCGAAGCGACACCGAAATTTCCCGCACCGCCGAAACCGCTGTCGAAGCGGTGTCGAGCGTCGCGGCGGCGGTCGCCACGCGCCCTCTTGCCGTCCGCGAAGCGCCGATTGCCGCGACATTCGCGATCCATGATGCCCCGGCCGGTGCGCCCGCCCGCCTGACCAGCGAACGCCGGCTCGAATAGCCGCGTCCGCCGTCGCGTCGCACGCGGCCGGCATCCATTTCGCATTCAGAATCGTTAGCGCTCGCGACGCGGGCGCACACCCTGCAATTTCATACGACTGGAAAACATCATGTTCGGCGGCTTGGCCAAGTCCCTGTTCGGTTCGTCCAACGACCGGTATGTTCGTTCGCTCAACCCCATCCTCGCCAAGATCGCGAGCTTCGAGCCCGCGCTCAAGGCGATGTCCGACGACGAATTGTCGGCGCAGACCGTCAAGTTCCGCGAACGCCTCGCCAATGGCGAAAAGCTCGACTCGATCCTGCCCGAGGCGTTCGCGACGGTGCGTGAAGCCGGCGTCCGCGTGCTGGGCATGCGTCACTTCGACGTGCAGATGATCGGCGGCATCGTCCTCCACCGCGGCGAGATCGCCGAAATGCGGACCGGTGAGGGCAAGACGCTGGTGGCGACGCTCGCCACCTATCTCAACGCGCTGCCCGGCAATGGCGTCCACGTCATCACCGTCAACGACTATCTCGCCCGCCGCGACGCGGAATGGATGGGGCAGATCTACCGCTTCCTCGGCCTGACCGTCGGCGTGATCGTCCCCAACCTCGCCGATCATCAGCGGCGCGAGGCCTATGCAGCCGACATCACCTACGGCACCAACAACGAATTCGGTTTCGACTATCTGCGCGACAACATGAAGTACGACCGCGCGTCGATGGTCCAGCGCCCCTTCGCGATGGCGATCGTCGACGAGGTCGACTCGGTGCTGATCGACGAAGCCCGCACCCCGCTGATCATCTCCGGCCCGACCGACGACAAGAGCGAGCTCTATATCGGCGTCGACGCCGTGGTGAAGCAGTTCGACCCCGCGCTGTACGAGAAGGACGAAAAGCAGAAGAGCGTCGTCCTGACCGAAGAGGGGATCGAGACTGCCGAACGCGCGCTCGAGGCCGCCGGGCTGCTCAAGGGCAGCAACCTTTACGACTTCGAGAATACCCAGGTGGTCCACCACCTCAACCAGGCGCTGCGCGCCAACACGATGTACAAGCGCGACATCGACTACATCGTCAAGGACGGCAAGGTCGTCATCATCGACGAGTTCACCGGCCGCATGATGGACGGTCGCCGCTGGTCCGACGGCCTGCACCAGGCGGTCGAGGCCAAGGAAGGTGTGACGATCGAGCCCGAAAACCAGACGCTCGCCAGCATCACCTTCCAGAATTATTTCCGCATGTATCCGAAGCTGTCGGGCATGACCGGCACCGCCGCGACCGAAGCGCCCGAATTCTTCGACATCTACAAGATGAACGTCGTGTCGATCCCGACCAACGTTCCGGTCAAGCGCATCGATCAGGACGACGAGTTCTACAAGACGATGCAGGACAAGTTCATCGCCATCGCCCGCACCATCCGCGAACATGCGGCAAAGGGCCAGCCGGTGCTGGTCGGTACCGTGTCGATCGAAAAGTCCGAACTGCTCAGCGAATATCTCACCAAGGAAGGCGTCGACCACTCGGTCCTCAACGCCCGCTTCCATGAGCAGGAAGCGCATATCGTGGCGCAGGCCGGCCGTCTGGGCGCGGTGACCATCGCCACCAACATGGCGGGCCGCGGCACCGACATCCAGCTCGGCGGCAACCTTGAATTCCGCGTCGAGGCCGAACTGGCAGACATGCCGGAAGGGCCGGAGCGCGATGCGGCTGTCGAGCAGATCAAGGCCGAGATTGCGGCCGAGAAGCAGCGCGTGCTCGACGCCGGCGGCCTGTTCGTGCTCGGCACGGAACGCCATGAAAGCCGCCGCATCGACAACCAGCTACGCGGCCGTTCGGGCCGTCAGGGCGACCCCGGCCTGTCGCGCTTCTACCTCAGCCTCGACGACGACCTGCTGCGCATCTTCGGCCCGGACACGTTGTTCGCGAAGATGATGCGCAACAACATCGCCGATGGCGAGGCGATCGGCAGCAAGTGGCTGACCAAGGCGATCGAGACCGCGCAGAAGAAGGTCGAGGCGCGCAACTACGACATCCGCAAGCAGGTCGTCGAATATGACGACGTGATGAACGATCAGCGCAAGGTGATCTACGAACAGCGCGCCGACATCATGGACGCCGACACCGTCGGCGACGTGGTGGAGGATATGCGGGCCGAGACGGTCAACGATCTCGTCGGCGCGGCGTGCCCGCCCGAAACCTATCCCGAGCAATGGGATATCGAGGGGTTGAAGGCGCGCGTGCAGGAGATGCTGGGCGTCGAGGCACCGATCGAGGAATGGATCGCGGCGCAGGACGGCATCGAGCCCGAGGACGTCGAAAACCGCATCCGCGACCTCGCCAGCGCGCGCGTCACCGCCAAGTCGGACGAGCTCGACCCCGAGACCTGGACCTCGATCGAAAAGTCGATCCTGCTCCAGAATCTCGACCATCACTGGAAGGAGCATCTCGCGATGCTCGACGCGCTGCGTCAGGTCGTCCACCTGCGCGCCTATGCGCAAAAGACGCCGATCAACGAATATAAGCAGGAAGCGTTCGCGATGTTCGAGCGGATGCTGGTCGCAATCCGCGAGGATGTGACCCGCACGCTCGCCTGGGCCGAATTCCAGTTCCAGGCTCCGCCCGCGCTTCCCGAACTGCCCGATTTCCTGACCACGCATATCGATCCGCTGACCGGGCTCGACAACAGCGCCGACTGGGATGCTGGCGCAGCCGGGCTGATCTCGAACGAGTTGCCCGCGATGCAGATCCCGCGCCCGACCGGCGAGGCGCTGGGCGACGACCCCGCGTCATGGGAAGGTCGCGTCAACCGCAACTCTCCGTGCCCGTGCGGCTCGGGCCGCAAGTACAAGCAATGCCACGGCGCGGTGGTGTGATCCTCGCCGATCGCTGAAATGAAGAAGGGCCGCCCGACACGATCGGGCGGCCCTTTCTCTATCCGGTGCTCCTGCCTGCGCAGGAAGCACAGGGCTTACCGCGGGCGCGGCGGGGCGATCGACGTGCCCAGATTCTCCAGCACCTCACGCGCATTGAATGCGCGGACATTGTCGGGCTTGCGGCCCTTGCCGATCACGATCTCGGCGCTGGCCTCATAGCGTTCGACGGTGCGGATATCGACGTCGCGGTCCCAGAAGGGATCGCCGCCCCACGGGCTCCAGCTGCGCCAGCCCCAGCGCGGGCCATAATAGCGCCACGACGGACCCCATCCGCCCCACGGCCCGCTGCTGAACGGTCTGGTGGTCGCATAGGTGCGGGTTCTCTTCTCGGTATCGCGGTCGGCCAGCACGAAATGGTCGCCGCCGCGCTCTACGGTGAGCTGCGCTGCACGATAGAGCAGGTAACGCTCGACGGTCTCGCGCGACGTCATGCTGTTGCCGGCAAAGGTGATGCGGAAGCGATCGGATTCGATCTGCTCGTCCCAGTAACCGGTGCGATAGGTCCCGCTGCCGGTCGCGGGCTGGTAGGGCGTGGGGGTTGCGCAGGATGCGAGCACGCTTGCACTGGCAAGCGCAAGGGCCACCGCCGCGATGCGCGAGCGGCGGGCGGGGGTGGTGGACATCATCTTCCTCCTAAGCATTTCGTTTTGCGGCGAATCGTGCCGATGCTGCGATTGTAACGAACAGCACAGGCCAAATGTCCCTGCGCTGAACGAAACGACAGAAACCCGCGCCGCGCAAGGGGGCGGGTGGTGTTGTGCCGTCGCTCTGGGGAAATGTCGCTGGCTCCCTGAGTTGGATTCGAACCAACGGCCGCTCGATTAACAGTCGAGAGCTCTACCGCTGAGCTATCAGGGAACACCAGCGAGGGCGCGCCTATACGAAGGGGTGCGGAGCAATGCAAGCGGGGAAAGGGGGATTTTCAACAACAATCCTCCCCCGCCAGGGGGAGGTGGCACGCATGGCGTGGCGGAGGGGGAGGAAGGGTGCGCGCCCAAGCTGAGAGGACACAGCCGTCCTCCCCCTCCGTCGCCTTCGGCGCCACCTCCCCCTGGCGGGGGAGGATCACCGAATCACGCAATAAACTGCTCCATCGTGATCCGTTCATCCAGCGCGTGTTCGGGATCGAACAGCAATGTCAGGTCGCGATTGCGGTCGATCGCGATATCGACCTGCGCCACGTCGCGCACCTCGCGCTGGTCCGCCACCGCGCTCACCGGGCGCTTGCCGGGGTCGAGCACGCGCAGCGAAATCCGCGTCTTTTCGGGCAGGATCGCCCCGCGCCAGCGGCGCGGGCGGAACGGGCTGATCGGGGTCAGCGCCAGCAGCCGCGAGCCGAGCGGCAGGATCGGGCCATGCGCCGACAGATTATAGGCGGTCGACCCCGCCGGCGTCGCGACCAGAATGCCGTCGCACACCAGTTCGGGCAGCACGACGCGGTCGTTGACCCGCACCTCCAGCTTGGCGGTCTGGCGCGTCTCGCGCAGCAGCGACACTTCGTTGATCGCGGGGATGACGTGCGTCTCCCCCTCCATCGTGGTCGCGGTCATCACCAGCGGGCTGACCTTGAACGGCCGCGCACGCGCCAGCCGCTCCTCCAGTCCGTCGGGTCGCCAGTCGTTCATCAGGAACCCGATGGTGCCCAGGTTCATCCCGAACACCGGCACGATCCGCCGCCGCTCCAGCATCGCGTGCAGCGTCTGGAGCATGAAGCCGTCCCCGCCCAGCGCGACAACCATGTCGGCATCCTCGACCTCGACCCAGTCGCGCCCGGCGAGCAGTTCGGCAGCCGCGGTCTCGGCGGGCGTGGTCGGGGAGGCGGCAAGCGCCCGGCGCAATTCGCTCATCCGCCGGTCACGCTCATATGCCGCGCCACCGCCGGGGCTGCGCCCGGTGCGACGTCGAAGCTGTGCCGTGCTGGCTTCGCCGCCAGCGCCGCGTCGATCGCGTCGTCGACCGCTGCCAGTCCGCCGCTGCGGATCGCGGCCTTCAGGTCGACCTGGTCGTCATGGCCCAGACAGGTGAACAGCTTGCCCTCCGTGGTCAGCCGCACCCGGTTGCAGCTGTCGCAGAAATTGCCCGTGAGCGGCGAGATCAGGCCCAGCCGCGCACCGCTGTCGCCGACCCGCCAGTAGCGCGCCGGCCCGCCGCTTCGATGATCGTCGCGAACCAGATCGAATTGTGCAGACAAATGATCGAACACCCGCGTCAGCGGCACGAAGCGGTCCGCGCGATCCTCGTCGATCGCGCCCAGCGGCATCGTCTCGATCAGCGTCAAATCCATGCCCTGCGCGCTGGTCCATGCCAGCATGTCGGAGATCTCCGCCTCGTTGAGTCCTGCCATCGCGACCATGTTGATCTTGACGCTCAGCCCCGCCGCGCGCGCCGCCGCTATGCCGTCCAGCACCTGCGTGACATCGCCGTGACGGGTGACAAAGCGGAAGGTCTCGGGGTCGCGGCTGTCGAGGCTGACATTGATCCGCCGCACCCCCGCATCGGCCAGCGCCGCCGCGTGCGTCGTCAGCCGGGTGCCGTTGGTGGTCAGCGTCAGCTCGTCGAGTCCGTGGCCGACGCTCCGCCCCAGCCGCCGGACCAGGTCCAGCGCATCGCGCCGCACCAGTGGCTCGCCTCCGGTCAGGCGGATCTTGGTCACCCCGCGCGCGACGAAACGCTCGGCGATCAGCGCGATTTCCTCCAGCGCCAGCAATTCGGTGCGCGGCAGGAATGTCATTTCCTCGGCCATGCAGTATCGACAGCGCAGGTCGCACCGGTCGGTGACCGATACCCTGAGGTACCGGATCGCGCGGCCATGCTTGTCCATCAGGGGCCGATCGCTCGCCATGGACGATGGAGCTAAGCTGTTCGTAGCATCGGGACAACCCTTGCGTTAGGAATGGCCGCGATGACCGACGCCGCGCCCGCTCCAGCCACCCCCATGACCGGGCGCGATCGACCGCTGTTCCTGCTGTCCTTTCGCCAGCGCGACGAGCTCGCCGCCCATGCCGCCCATGCCGGCTGGCGCGTCGTCGCGGCACGGCGCGGGGAGGGCGGACCGCCGCTTCCTTGCCAGCGGTGCCACGGTCGCGGTGGTCGATGCGCGCGGATCGGTGGATGAGGGGCTTGCCGCAGTGCGCTCGCTCGCAGCGGTTACCGGGGCCAGCGGCTGCGCGCTGCTCGCGCTCGTGTCGCGCGGCGACGCCGCGCGGCTCGGCGAATTCTACGACGCCGGGGCGACCCATTTCCTCGCCAGCCCGATGCGTGAGGTCGAGTTCGTCCAGGCGCTACGCTTCGCGGCGCGCCACGCCAAGCGGGTCGGCGGCGACACCGACAACAGGCGCACGACCGGCGAGCCGCTCGGCTGGCGCTACGATCCCGCGCTGCGCTCGCTCCAGGTCACGCCCGCGCTCGCCTCGATGCTCGGTCTGACCGGCACGCCTTCGCTGCGTACCGTGCTGCGCCATGTCGAGGCTGCCGATCGCGGGGCGATGCGCGGCGCGCTCCAGCGGCTGCGCGACGGCATTCAGGCGACCGCCTTCGCGCACGACCTGCCCGGCGCGGGCCGGGTGGTCGAGCATCTTCAGCGCGACGCGCGCACCGGTCGCATCCATGCGCTGATCGAACGGCTGGGAGAGGTCGATGCCGGCGCAGTCGTCCGCGACGTCCTTACCGGGGTGCGCGACGATGCCGGGATGCGCCGCTGGATTGCCCGTCGGCTCAACGATGGCCAGTCGATTGGTATCGTCCTTGTCACGCTCGGCCGGTTCGACATGGTCAACACTGCCTATGGCCGCGACGCGGGCGACGCCGTGCTGCGCGCCGCCTCGACCCGTATCTCCAGAATCCGCGCGCGCCGCGCTTGGTCGCCGCGCGGTGCTGGCGCGGATGGGCGGAGCGGAGTTCCTGATCGCCGCCACCGATTCCGACGCGACCGCGCTCGCCGCTGCCGCAACCGCGATCGAGGAAGCGCTGACCCGCCCCTTCGTCATCGGCGACGCCATCGCCCCAGTCGGTGCGCGCGTCGCAACCGCTGCCTCGCGGCCTGGCGACGATGCCGCCGCGCTGCTCCGTCGCGTCAGTGAAGCGCTTGCGGGCGAGGATGACGATAATCGCGCCGTCCCGATCGACGCGCTCGCCATCGATCTGCGCCGCGCAATGGACGCGGGCGAGATCGAATTGCGCGTCCAGCCCCAGGTCGCGATGTCCACCGGCGCGATCGTCGGGGTAGAGGCGCTGGCCCGCTGGCGTCACCCCCAACATGGCGAGGTCGGGGCCGAAGCCCTGTTCGCCGCCGCCGCCCGCGCCGAACTCGAACTTGCCTTGTCCGAACATGTCCAGCGCCTCGCGCTGGTTCAGGCTGCGCGCTGGCCGACCGCGCTGCGCCACCTGCGCCTTTCGGTCAACGTCACCGCCGCCGATGTCGCGCGCTCAGGTTTCGCCGACCTGTTCCTCGACTGGGTGGACAGCAGCGGCTTTCCGCGCTCGCGCCTGACGGTGGAGATCACCGAAGGCGGGCTGATCGACGACCTCGGCGAAGCCTCGCGCCTGCTCAGCGACCTGCGCGCCGCCGGGTGCCGAGTCGCGATCGACGATTTCGGCACCGGCTATTCCAGCCTCGCGTACCTCAAGGCGCTCCCGCTCGACTATCTCAAGGTCGACCGCAAGCTGACCCAGGACATCACCGGCAGCGCGCGCGACCGCATCGTCGTGCGCGGCGTGATCGACATGGCGCGCTCGCTCGGCCTCACCGTGATCGCGGAGGGGGTGGAGACCAACGAACAGCTCGACCTGCTCGCCAAGGAGGGCTGCCAATTCTATCAGGGTTTCCTCTGCGCCGAACCGCTCACCCTGCCCGAACTGGTTGCACTGGTGGAGGCCGCATGAACGATCCGCGCGATACCACCGGCGTCTGGTATGGCCGCTATTTCGCGACCGGCTGGGACGTCCCCGAAAACAGCTTCATCGCGCATCTTGAGGAGGTCGGCGGTGCCGTCGATGGCACGATCACCGAACCCGACGACACGGGTGAGTCAGAGATCCGCCGCGCCTTCGTCTCCGGCACCCGCGCCGCCGACGCGCTGTCATTCGTCAAGCAATACGACCCCGCCGGCCCCCTCGCGCACAGCGTCGCCTATACCGGCCGGATCAGCGACGACGGGACCGAGGCCACCGGCGAATGGCGCTTCTCCGGCTATCACGGCAGCTTCGTGATGAACCGCGAGATTTTTCGCGCCGAGGAACTGGACGAAGACGCCGCGGTGGACGAAGACATCGTCATCATACTCGACGCACCGGAACCCCGCTAAGCGTCGTTTTGCCTTGAGGGAGGAATAGATGACGAACCGCCGCGGTCTGTTCGCGATGTTGACGATGCTGTGCGCGGCGCTGCTGCTGCCCGGTACGGCAACCGCCAAGGGCTTCACTTCCGACCGCATCGCCGTGACCGTGGAAGGGAAGGGGAAGGACGTCATCCTGATCCCCGGCCTGTCCTCGTCCCCACGCGTCTGGACGGAAATGACCGCCGCGCTCCCCGGCTATCGCTACCACAAGGTTCAGGTGCGCGGGTTCGGCGGGCTCGACAAGGGCGGCAACACCGACGGCAATGTCGCCGCCCCGGTCGCCGAGGAACTGTCGCGCTACATCGCGGAGAACAAGCTCGGCAAGGTAGCGGTGATCGGCCATTCGATGGGCGGCACGATGGCGATGATGCTCGCCGCGCGCCATCCCGATCAGGTCGGCAAGCTGATGGTGGTCGATATGCTCCCGTTCATGGGTGCGATGTTCGGCGGCCCGCAGGCGACCCCTGAGACACTCAAGCCGATCGCCGACCAGATCATGGCGGGGATGAAGACCTCCGCGCCCGAAGCCTATGCCGCGCAGCTCAAGGGGACGATCGACTCGATGGTCGCGACCGAAAGCATGCGCGCCGGCGCACTGGAGGACGCGATGAAGTCCGACCGCGACGTCTCCGCCCGCGCCTATGGCGAACTCATCATGACCAACCTCATGCCCGAGCTGAGCAGGATCACCGCCCCCACCACGGTGCTCTACGTGACGCCGAAGGGCGCGCCCGTAACCGACGCGCAGATGGACGGCTTCTACAAGGCGTCCTACGCCCCGATCAAAGGCGCGGTGCTGACCCGCGTCCCCGCATCCGCCCACTTCATCATGTGGGACAACGCGCCCTTCTTCCAGGCTCAGGTAAAGGCATTTCTCGCAGCATGATCCTCACCTTCGCACTCGCCGCCGCCACGCTCGTCGCGCTCCCCGCGATGGCCCAGGACGAAGCGCCCGACCGCTCGCAGGACGTCGCCTGGCACAACAACCAGATGCGCGCGCTCGCCGAGCGCCACAGCGGCACCGGCTGGAACGTGACGCCGAGCGGGCTGCGCTGGCGGCTGGTCGCGGGCAACGGCACCGGCAAGCACCCCGGTCCGACCGATCGCGTGACGGTCCACTACACCGGCACCTTCACCGATGGCGTCGAATTCGACAGCTCGGTCAAGCGCGGCCAGCCCGCCACCTTCCCCCTCAACCGCGTGATCCGCGGCTGGACCGAGGGCGTCCAGCTGATGGGCGTGGGCGACAAGGTGGAATTCGCGATTCCGATGGACCTCGCCTACGGCCCCCACGGCCGCGGCCCGATCCCGGGCGGCGCGACGCTGCTGTTTACGGTGGAGCTGCTGGGGATCGAAGGGGCGGGGGAGTAGCGAAGCGCCCCCCTCTCGTCACCCCGGGCTTGACCCGGGGCCCAGCTGCCTTCGTCAGGCAAGCTGATCGTAAGGGTCGCGCCACTCGGGATTGTCGCGCTCGATCAGCGCGAATTTCCATTCGCGCCGCCAGCGCTTTATCCGCTTCTCCTGCGCGATGCAGTCGGTGATGTCCTCAGCATATTCGGCCCAGACGAGCCGATTGAGGCCATAGCGGGCGCAGAACTCGGACCCTTCACCGCGGCGATGCTGATCGACGCGCGTCACGAGGTCGGCGGTCACTCCGACATACATCGTCCCGCGATAGCGATTGGCCATGATGTAAACCCAACCGCCTTGGCGTTCGTCGTCCATGGCGCGGTAGGGAAGAAGAAGCTGGGCCCCGGGTCAAGCCCGGGGTGACGTTAGGTAGGCGTGTGTAACAATAGGGGAGCGGCTCACCGCCCCCGATCACCCCAACGCCTCAAACGCCCCCGTCTCGAAATCGTCGGCCAGCATCGCGACGATCCGCTCCGCCACGACCTCCGGCGGCTTGACGCTCTCGGGCGCCTCTCCCGGATAGGCGCGCGCGCGCATCTTGGTCCGCGTCGCGCCCGGATCGAGCAGCGCGACCCGAACCTTGGTCAGGTTGCGCACCTCGTCGGCATAGCTCAGCAGCAGATTCTCGAACGCCGCCTTGGTCGCGCCGTACAGGCCCCAATAGGCGCGCGGCTGGCGTCCGACCTTCGACGTCACACCGATCACCCGCGCACCGTCCGACTTGCGCAGCAAGCCGTCGAACGCCCCGATCAGCGCCGCCTGCGCGCTGACGTTGAGCGCCAGCACCTTGGCCACTTCCTTGGGGTCGAACGCCGCCACCGCCGACAGCGTGCCCAGCGCCGCTGCATTCAGCACGAGAATATCGAGCTTCCCCCAACGCTCGGCCACCGCCTGAGCAAGACGCGGGATCGAATCCGTCTCGATCAGGTCCATCGGCGCGATCGTCGCGGAGCCACCGGCGGCGAAGATCGCCTCCTCGACCTCTTCCAGCCCGCCCGCCGTGCGCGCGGTCAGCACGACATGCGCGCCCTGCGCCGCCAGCGCGATCGCGGTCGCCGCGCCGATCCCCCGGCTCGCGCCGGTGACGAGCGCGACGCGCCCTGCAAGAGCCTGTTCGGTCATGGGATCAATGCGTCTCGTCGAGAAGGGCGAGCTGGCTCACCGCCTGCTCGTCATGGTCGGTCAGTTGCGTCGGATATTGCCCGGTGAAGCACGCATCGCAGTAACGCGGCAGCACGTCGCCGCGCTCCGCCTCGCCCAGCGCGCGGTACAGCCCGTCGATCGACACGAACGCCAGGCTGTCCGCCTTGATGAACTTGGCCATGCCCGCCACGTCATGTTGCGCGGCGAGCAGCTTGGAACGCTCGGGCGTGTCGACGCCATAAAAGCAGCTGTGCGTCGTCGGCGGGCTGGCGATGCGCATATGCACCTCGGCCGCGCCCGCTTCGCGCATCATCTCCACGATCTTCAGGCTGGTCGTCCCGCGCACGATCGAATCGTCGATCAGGATGATCCGCTTGCCCTTGATCAGCGCGCGATTGGCATTGTGCTTCAGCTTGACGCCCAGCCGCCGCACTTCCGCGCTCGGCTGGATGAAGGTGCGGCCGACATAGTGCGATCGGATGATGCCCAGCTCGAACGGAATGCCCGATTGCTGGGCGTATCCGATCGCGGCGGGGACGCCCGAATCCGGCACCGGGATCACGAGGTCCGCATCGACCGGCGATTCGATCGCCAGCTCCGCGCCGATGCCCTTGCGCACGGTATAGACCGAGCGATCCTGTGCGATGGAGTCGGGCCGGCTGAAATAGACCCATTCGAAGATGCACGGGCGCGGCGCGATCGCGGTGAACGGGCGGATCGATCGCATCTCGCCATCCTTGACGATCACCAGCTCGCCCGGCTCGACATCGCGGACATAGGCGGCACCGACCACGTCGAGCGCCACCGTCTCCGACGCAAAGATATAGGCGTCGCCCAGGCGGCCCATCACCAGTGGACGGATGCCCAGCGGGTCGCGGCACGCGATCATGCCTTCCTGCGTCATGCAGATCAGCGAGTATGCCCCCTCGACCTGCTTCAGCGCATCGATGAACCGGTCGAGCAGATCCTTGTACCCGCTGGTCGCGACCAGATGGATGATCGTCTCGGTATCCGACGTCGACTGGAAGATCGAACCCCGGCGGATCAACTCGCGGCGCAGGTGCATCGCATTGGAGATATTGCCGTTATGCGCCACCGCGAAGCCGCCGCTCGCCAGCTCGGCGTAGAGCGGCTGGACGTTGCGCAGCGCGGTCTCGCCTGTGGTCGAATAGCGGACGTGGCCGCACGCGACAGTCCCGGCCAGCGCGCGGATCACCTCGTCGCGGTCGAAATTGCCCGCGACATGGCCCATCGCGCGATGCGTATGGAAATGCGCGCCGTCAAAGCTGGTGATGCCGGCCGCCTCCTGCCCGCGGTGCTGCAACGCATGCAGCCCCAGCGCGACAAGCGCGGCGGCACCCTCGGCACCGGAAACACCAAACACGCCGCACTCTTCGCGCAGCTTGTCGTCATCGAACGGATTTGTGGTCAGCATCGGCCCTTCGGGGGAGTCGTTGGTCGATCCGCGGGCATATAGGCAGTCGATCCGGCTTTGTCGCCTGTTTGTCACATCAAATCCGGGATCATTGTGTTTCTGCGTAGGATTGGGAGGGGGAGGGGGCACCAATTCTCCTCCCCCTCCCCTGAGACAAGCTGAGGGGGAGGAACGAATTCACCCCAATCCCCACTCTGTTCGTCTCAATCGATGACAGTTGAATGACTTGATCGATTTCCTCACTCGCACTGACCGGTTTATCCCGTTTCCCCGACGGACCCGGCTCCGATAGCGTCGGCGCCACACCAACGACACCAGACGGAGGGATTCCCACATGGACGCGAAAACCGGATCGATCGACGGCGGCGGCTGCCCGATGCACAATGGCGGGGTCCGCGCGCTGCTGGGCCGCACCAACAAGGATTGGTGGCCCGAAATGCTGGCCACTGAAATCCTCAATCCCAACGGCCCGTCCAATCCGATGGGGCCGGACTTCGACTATGCCGAGGCGTTCAAGCAGCTCGACTATGCCGCGCTGAAGGCCGACCTGACCGCGCTGATGACCGACAGCCAGCCCTGGTGGCCGGCCGATTACGGCCACTATGGCCCGTTCTTCATCCGCATGGCCTGGCACGCCGCCGGCACCTATCGCACCGCCGATGGTCGCGGTGGCGCGAACAGCGGCCAGCAGCGTTTCGCGCCACTCGACAGCTGGCCCGACAACGGCAACCTCGACAAGGCGCGCCGGCTCCTTTGGCCGATCAAGCAGAAATACGGCAAGAATATCAGCTGGGCCGACCTGTTCATCCTCACCGGCAACGTCGCGATCGAGAGCATGGGCGGGCCCGTGTTCGGCTTCGGCGGCGGCCGCGCCGACGTGTTCGAGCCGGAGCGCGACATCTATTGGGGGAGCGAAGACAAGTGGGTGAACCAGGGCGTTCAGACCCGTATCGCTCCCGAACACGGCCTGCACGAGATCGAAGGCCCGCTCGCCGCGATCCAGATGGGTCTGATCTACGTCAATCCCGAAGGTCCCGGCGGCAATCCGCATGACGACGAAGGCATGGCCCGCGACATGAAGGAAACCTTCCGTCGCATGGCGATGAGCCCCGAGGAAACCGTCGCGCTCACCGCCGGCGGCCACACCTTCGGCAAGGCGCATGGCAATGGCGATCCCTCGCTGCTCGGCAACGCCCCCTCGGGCGGCGACCTCGTCGCACAGGGTTTCGGCTGGGTCAGCACGCACGAAAGCGGCGGCATCGGCGAGCATACCGTCACCAGCGGCATCGAAGGCGCGTGGACCAACACCCCGCGCGAATGGACCGAGAATTATTTCCGCCTGCTGTTCGACTATGAATACGAACTGGTGAAGTCCCCCGCGGGCGCCTACCAGTGGCAGCCGATCAACCAGAAGCCGGAGGACATGGCCCCGGCGGCGTGGGACCCGAACATCAAGGTCCCGACCATGATGACCACCGCCGACATGGCGCTGAAGCGCGACCCCGAATTCCGCGCGATCAGCGAACGCTTCCGCGCCGACCCTGAAGCGTTCAAGGACGCCTTCGCCCGCGCCTGGTTCAAGCTGACCCATCGCGACATGGGCCCCAAGGTCCGCTACCTCGGCCCGGAGGTGCCCGAAGAGGACCTGATCTGGCAGGACCCGATCCCCGCCGGCACCATGCCGAGCGACGCGCTGGTCGCCGAGGTGAAGGACAAGATCCGCGCGAGCGGCCTGACCGTCAGCCAGCTGGTCAAGACCGCCTGGGCCTCTGCCAGCACCTATCGCAAGTCCGACCATCGCGGCGGCGCCAACGGCGCGCGCGTTGCCCTCGCCCCGCAAAAGGACTGGGAGGTCAATGAGCCGGAGATGCTGGCCAAGGTGATCGACACGCTCAACGGCCTGCGCGGGTCGATGAGCCTCGCGGACGCCATCGTCCTCGGCGGCGTGGTCGGTCTGGAGATGGCGGGCGCCACCAACGTCCCCTTCACCGGCGGCCGCGGCGACGCAACGCAGGAGCAGACCGATGTCGAGAGCTTCGAGTGGCTCGAGCCGGAGGCCGACGCCTTCCGCAACTATCTCGGCAAGAAGAAGCTGGCGGTGAAGACCGAGGAAATGATGCTCGACCGCGCATCGTTGCTCGGCCTGTCGGTGCCGGAGATGACCGTGCTGATCGGTGGCCTCCGCGTCCTCGGCGCCAATCACGGTGAGCGCGGCCATGGCCACTTCACCAAGCGCTCGGGCCAGCTGACCAACGACTTCTTCGTCAACCTGCTCGGCATGACCAATGTCTGGAAGGCCGCCGAAGGATCGGACGACCAGGAATATATCGCGACCGACCGCGCCGGCGGCCACGAAACCTGGCGTGCAACCCGCGCCGACCTGATCTTCGGCTCCAACTCCGAACTGCGCGCCGTCGCCGAAGTCTATGCCGAGAATGGCGGCGAGGAAAAGTTCAAGCGCGACTTCGTCGCCGCCTGGACCAAGGTGATGAACGCCGACCGCTTCGACCTGAAGGGGTAACACCCGACTTTTCCTCCCCCCTCCCGCTTGCGGGAGGGGTCGGGGGAGGGCCTGTCCACTCACGAAACGGCCGCGACGGACACCCCCGTCGCGGCCGTTTCTCCACATCGTCACCCGGGTCAAGCCCGGGGTGACGGCATTGGGCGACGGCGGTCCAATCCCCACATCCCTTCGCATAGTTGCATCCCCACCACCTGCCCCTACACTCGCCTCCATGGAAACGATCGGCGGCGACCTCAGCACCATGACTCCGCGGCCCTTCGCAGAGCCGCATCTCGCCGCAATCCGCGCCATCTCGACCACCTGTCACTACCAACCCGGCGAAATCGTCCTCGAAGCCGGTGCACCGCAGGACCGCTTCGTGCTGGTCGAGGAGGGCGAGATCGAGGTCGCCGATCCCGTGACCGGCGAGCGCCTCACGCCAGGCACCATCGGCCCGGGCCAGTTCATGGGCGAATTGTCGTTCCTCAACGGCGGCCCGCTCACGCTCACCATGCGCGCCTGCGCCCCCACGCGGACGCTTGAGGCACCGCGCCCCGACATGCTCCGCCTGATGAGCGCGGTCCCCGAGATCGGCGACCATATCCTCACTGTCTTCTCCGCGCGCCGCCGCCGCATCTTCGAATCCGGCGACAGCAGCCTCGTCGTGCGCGGTGCGGAGCGCGACCCCGCCGTCGCGCGCGTCGCCAGCTTCCTCAACCGCAACCGCATCCCCTTTCACGAAGAGGCGGACGGCGAACCCCAGGTCCTCTGGTCGGGCAATCCGATCCCCGATCCAACGCCCCGCGCCGTCGCCCGCCATCTCGGCCTCGACCTCAAGGCCAGCTCGACCGAGCTGTTCGACCTGCTGATCGTCGGCGCGGGCCCCGCCGGCGTCGCTGCCGCAGTCTATGCCGGGTCGGAAGGGCTGCGCGCACTGGTGATCGAGGATACCGCGATCGGCGGACAGGCCGGGACCAGCTCGCGGATCGAAAATTACATGGGCTTCCCCACCGGCATTTCCGGCGCGGACCTCACCTTTCGGGGCCAGGTTCAGGCGATGAAGTTCGGCACCTGCTTCGCCATGCCGCGCCGGGTCGAGGCGATGGCCCGGCACGTAAACGGCTTCTGCGTCGCGCTCGACGGCGGGGGAGGAATTGTGCGCCCGCACCGTGCTCGTCGCCACCGGCGTGCAGTATCGCCGCCTGCCGCTCGACCGCCTCGGATCCTTCGAAGGCGCGGGCGTCTACTACGCCGCCACCGAGATGGAGGTGCGCCTCTGCGCGCAGACCGAGGCAGTGGTCGTCGGCGGCGGCAACAGCGCGGGGCAGGCGGCGATGTACCTCTCGCGCGTCGCCAAATGCGTCCATGTCGTGGTGCGCGGCGCCAGCCTCGCCGACACGATGAGCGCATACCTCCGCGAGCGGCTGGAGGCCGACCCGCGCATCGTCATCCACACGCACAGCCAGCTCGAACGGCTCGACGGCGACGACCATCTCGAACGCGTCGTGTTCACCGGACCCTCGGGCAGCCACGCGGTCGATTGCCGCGCGCTGTTCATCATGATCGGTGCCGCGCCCAATACCGAATGGCTGTCGGGACTGGTCGAACTCGACCATCACGGCTTCGTGCGCACCGGGCGGGAGGTCGGCGGATCGTCGAGCTACGCCACCTCATGCCCCGGCATCTTCGCGGTCGGCGACGTCCGCTCCGGCTCGGTCAAGCGCGTCGCGAGCAGCGTCGGCGAAGGCTCGGTCGTCGTCAGCGCGATCTGGACCCATATCAACGCACCCCCGCCGGCGGAGGTCGGGATCGGGGGGTAGGACGCGTCACCCACGCCGCGCCGGTGCTCCGCCACCCACCACGCGACGAAACTCGCATAGGACGGCCACAGCGTCAGTCCCAGACGTGCATCGCGCGTCGCCACCTCGGGCCGGCCCCACTCGTCGCGCTGCACCAAATGATGCGCCCGTCGGCCTTCCACCGCACATGCGAATGAGCGCCGGAGGTTAGCGGCCGCTCGATGCTACCGTCGGCAAAAGGCCCCGGTACGACCGAGGCCTGAAGCTTACTTGCCCTTCTCTTTTTCCTTGGCGCAGCAGGGACAGTCCTTGCCGCAGCAGTCGCTCGCATTCATCGCCTGAACCTCCGAAATTGTGTGCCAAGAATAGCACGCCAGTGATGGGCGGCAATCCCGAACGAACACCGCGCCGCATGCGATCATGAGAGGTTCTAAGGTGTGGACCGATCCCGCGCGCGGTATCCCGAGCGCGCCCTTCTCACACTGGCGCGAGCAATGCCGATAGGGCTGCAGCAGTGAGCGGCGCGATGAAGCGAACACCGCATTTGCCCTGAGACGTCCACATGATGATGCCGCGCCACTGGTCATCCTTCCAGCGCAGGATGACAGGGTCGCCGACTTTCACCTCGGTCGGGCAGTGCAGGCGCGCGCCACCTTCCGAAACGTCGAGCAAGTGCACCCTCAGCGTGCGACCGCCGACCGTCAGTTCCCCGAGTTGAAATATCTTGCGCCGCGGTTGGGGACGTGAGTCCGAAATCGCAATCGTCACTGTCGATCTCCCACTCTGGTGAGTTCGACGCGTGACGAACACGGCAGTTCCGAAGAAAGGTGCCTAATGCCGCGCACACGAATTTTTATCGGCACTGCCTCCGACCCCTCCACCCACCTTGGCACTCCCACCACGCCCCCCTAAGCTCCCACCATGCTCGCCCTCATCGCCTTGACCCTCGCCCAGTCCGCCCCCGCCACCGCCGACGCGGACACCAAAGCCTGGTGGGCGATCACCGCCGAACTCTCGGGCGACGACATGGAAGGCCGCGAGACCGGTTCGCCCGGCCATGAACGCGCCGCGAAAATCGTCGCCGGCCGCCTCGCCAAGGCCGGGGTCAAGCCGCTCGGCACCAACGGCAGCTGGTTTCAGCCGATCGCGATGGAGGAGACCGCGATCCGCAGCGCGGACATCCGCGTCGACGGCGCGAAACTGCGCTTCCTCCACGACCTCACCGCCAGCCCGACCAACGTCCACCCGACCTTCGCCGGAATGATCGTCTATCGCGGCTATTGCGGGGCCGATGCGCTCGGCGATGTGCGCGGCAAGATCGTGATCTGCCACAACACCCGCCGCGCCGGACTGCCCTCCGCCGACGACCGCGAAAAGGCGCTCACCGCCGCCGGAGCTACCGCGATGCTCGCCATCGCCGACCCCGGCTTCACGGTCGAGCCGCCGCGCTGGCCCTCCGCCTATGCGCGCAGCGTGCGGATCGCGGGCACGCCGGTGGCCCCGGTCAAGCTCCCCGTCCTGACCCTCAACGCCGACGCGCTCGGCAAGCTGATCGGCCCGCGCCACGACGCGGCAAAGCTGATCGCGGATGGCAGCAGCGGCGCACCGCTCCCGTCGTTCGATCCCGAAACCATCTTCACCGCCAGCTTCGACCTGACGCAGCGCAAGCTCAGTTCCTCCAATGTCATCGGCATCCTCCCCGGCACCGATCCCGCCTTCGCCGATCAGGCGATCGTGCTCACCGCGCATCTCGACGGCTATGGCCATGGCGAGCCGGTCGACGGCGACGGCCTGTATAACGGCACGCTCGACGATGCCGCCTATGTCGCGCTGATCGTGCGGCTGGCCGAGCGGCGCGCAGGGAAGGGGTTCCGTCGCCCAATCGTCTTCGCGATCGTCACCGGCGAGGAAAAAGGGCTGCTAGGCTCCCGATATTTCGTCGAAGATCCGACGCTCCCGCTCGCCCGCATCGCGGGCAACATCAATCTCGACCAGCTCCGTCCGATCTTCCCGCTCGAACTGCTCACCGTCCACGCGCTCGACGATTCGACGCTCGGCGACGACGCCCGCGCGGTCGCAACCGGCATGGGCATCGCGGTCCAGCACGACCCGGAACCCGAACGCCGGTTGCTGATGCGCACCGATCACTGGAACTTCATCCGCGCCGGCATCCCCGCGACCAACTTCGTGTTCGGCTACCGTCCGGGGACGCAGAGCGAGGCAATCTACCGCCAATGGTATCGCACCGGCTACCACAAGCCGCAGGATGACCTGAACCAGCCGATGGACTGGAAGGCCGCCGCCGACTTCAACCGCTTCTTCTACACGCTGACGCAACGGGTTGCGGACAAGGACACGCCCCCGCAATGGAAGCCGGACAGCAAGCTGAAGCCAAAGGCACCGTAATGTCCGACGACCGCGATTCCACGCTCGACCTGAACCCGAACTACGACGCCAACGGCCTGATCACCGCCGTCGCCACGCACGTCGCGACCGGCGAGCTGCTGATGCTCGCGCACATGAACGCCGATGCCTTGGCGAAAACGCTGGAAACCGGCGAGGCCTGGTTCTGGTCGCGCAGCCGCCAGCGCCTCTGGAAAAAGGGCGAGAGCAGCGGCCATGTCCTGCGCGTGGTCGAGGCGCGGATCGACTGCGACCAGGACGCGCTGTGGCTGAAAGTCGACCCCGCCGGCCCCGCCTGTCACACCGGCGAGCCCGGCTGCTTCTTCCGCCGCATCGAGAACGGCAAGCTGGTGCGCGGGTGAGGGGAGGGGCCGCTCTCGCCGTCGCGCTCCTCCTCGCCGCCTGTTCCGGCAGCGACCCTCAGCCCGGCGCATCCCCCACACCCCCCAGCCTCGAATCCGCAGCGATCGAACGCGGCATCGTCCGCGATCCCAGGGCGAGCGACGTCACCGGCCTCTACGCCCGCGACACCGACCGGCTGTGCGTCGTGCCCGACGGCACCGCCTATCGCGTCGGCGCGTTCGTCGATTATGGCGACAAGGTCAGCTGCACCGGCCGCGGCACCGCCGCGCGCTCCGGCTCGACGCTCGCGATCGAATTGAAGGGCAAGGGCGGCGAGGCATGCAGCTTCGACGCGAAGTTCGACGGCGACCGCATCACCTTCCCCGCCAACGTCCCCGACGCCTGTGCCAAACTCTGCGGCCCCCGCGCCTCCTTCGCCGCGCTGGAGGTGGAGCGCCTCAGCGAATCCGCGGCGGAGGCAGAAGCGCTCCGAAGCGCAGAAGGTGTCCGACTCTGCGGTAGTTGACGTTAACGTAAGGTCGGCGTAAATCGACTCGCATGGCAACGAAACTGAAGGCCGTGGCCAGCTTCGCCCCGATCGAAGCCCGCCCGGACAAGGAGAGCTTTTCGATCTCGGACCTGTGCGCCGAGTTCGACGTCACCGCACGCGCGCTGCGCTTCTACGAGGACGAGGGCCTCATCGCCCCCGAGCGCCGCGGGCTTCAGCGCATCTATTCGCACCGCGACCGCGCCCGGCTCGCTTGGATCCTGCGCGGCAAGCGCGTCGGCTTCAGCCTCGCCGAAATCCGCGAGATGATCGACCTCTACGACGTCGGCGACGAACGCCGCACCCAGCATCAGGTCACGCTCGACAAGTGCCGCGCGCGCATCGACCTGCTCGAACGGCAAAAGCTCGATATCGACGCCGCCATCGCCGAACTCGAAGATTTCGTCGCGGTCCTCGAAGGCCGCGCCACGCCCATCAAATAAGAGAGACCGAGAGAGATGCCCCGCTACAATCCCCCCGTCCGCGACACCCGTTTCGTGCTCGATCGCGTGCTCAAGATCGACCGCTACGCCAACCTCCCCGGTTTCGCCGCCGCGACCCCCGATGTGGTCAGCGCGGTCCTCGAAGAGGGCGGCAAGTTCGTCGCCGAGGTCCTGTTCCCGATCAACCATAGCGGCGACCAGCAGGGCTGCACCCGCCACCCCGACGGCAGCGTCACCACCCCCGACGGCTTCAAGGAAGCCTACCAGCAGTTCGTCGGATCCGGCTGGGGCACGCTCAGCGCACCCGAGCAGTTTGGCGGCCAGGGCATGCCCCACGTCGTCTCGACCGCGTTCCAGGAATATATGATCAGCTCCAACATGGCCTTCGCCATGTACCCCGGCCTCACCCACGGCGCGATCGAGGCGCTGCTGGCCAAGGGCAGCCCGGAGCAGCAGGAGAAATACGTCCCCCGCATGGTCAGCGGCGAATGGGGCGGCACGATGAACCTGACCGAACCGCATTGCGGCACCGATCTCGGCCTCATCAAGACCCGCGCCACCCCCAATGCCGACGGCAGCTGGTCGATCACGGGGACGAAGATCTTCATCTCCTCCGGCGAGCATGACCTCACCAGCAACATCATCCACCTCGTCCTCGCCAAGACGCCAGGCGCGCCGGAGAGCAGCAAGGGCATCAGCCTGTTCGTCGTCCCCAAATTCATGGTCAACGACGACGGCAGCCTGGGCGCGCGCAACGCCGTTTCCTGCGGCTCGATCGAGCACAAGATGGGCATCCACGCCAACTCCACCTGCGTCATGAACTATGACGGCGCGACCGGCTGGCTGGTGGGCGAGGAGATGAAGGGCCTCGCCGCCATGTTCATCATGATGAACGCCGCCCGCCTCGGCGTCGGCCTTCAGGGCCTCGGGATCGGCGAAGTCGCGTACCAGAACGCCGTGCAATACGCCCACGACCGGCGTCAGGGCCGCGCGCTCACCGGCCCCGCCGAGCCGCAGGAAAAGGCCGACACCCTGTTCGTCCACCCCGATGTCCGCCGCATGCTGATGGAGGCGAAGGCGATGACCGAGGGGCTGCGCGCCCTGTGCCTGTGGGGCGGCCTCCAGGTCGACCTGGCGCACAAGGCGGCGAGCGAGGAGGAGCGTCAGCTCGCCGACGACCTGATCGGCCTGCTGACCCCCGTGATCAAGGGCGTCGGCACCGACGCCGGCTACCGCATCGCGACGGACAGCCAGCAAGTCTATGGCGGCCATGGCTACATCGCCGAATGGGGCATGGAGCAGTATGTCCGCGATGCCCGCATCGCGATGATCTATGAAGGCACCAACGGCGTGCAGGCGATGGACCTGGTCGGCCGTAAGCTCGCCCAGAATGGCGGCCGCGCGGTCCAGACCCTGTTCCGCATCGTCGCCGAAGAGGTCGCCGCCGCCAAGGCCAGGCCCGAACTGACCCACCTCGCCGAAGCGCTCGAAAAGGCCAATGGCCAGCTTCAGGCCGCGACCATGTGGTTCATGGCCAACGGCATGAAGGATCCCAACCAGGTCGGCGCCGGCGCGTACAGCTACATGGAGCTGATGGGCACCGTCGCGATCGGCCTGATGTGGCTCCGCATGGCCGACGCGGCTGTGCAGGCACTGGCCGAAGGCGACGACGACAAGGCATTCTACGAAGCCAAGCTGGTCACCGCCCGCTTCTACGCCGACCGCATCATGCCCAACGCCGGCGCACTCCGCCGCAAGATCGAAAGCGGCGCGGAGACGATCATGGCGCTGCCGGTGGAGGCGTTTGGGGTTTGAGGGGAGGGGCGTTAGCGCTTTTTTGTCGGCCCGGATCAGATTACCCCACATCTAATTGATGTGAATTCGGCTCATGAGCTGGATGGCGTTCAACGCCATCCAGCTTTGACGCAGCCCTCTCCATCGAAGCCTTTCTCGCTACAAATGTCTGACCAATATCCTTAGCTTGACCAGCTGGTAGTTTTTCAATCGCCCTCTGAATGTAGCTAAGCTCATCTTGAAGTGTGTCGCGTGGAACTAGGCCACAATGCACTTGCTGATCTAGCCAGAATATTGCTGCATTGACAATATAATCAGCGCGCTTCATTTCTCTCGAAATTCTGATTGAATTCAGATAGTGTTCGCTGCCCTTTTCAAAATTTCCGCGCCTAAATTCGAGCAGGCCCTGTGCGGCTTCGGCAAACGCGGAAATCTCTCGGTTGCTACCTGCCATCTTGTATAGTTCTTTTACGTGATCCTGCGCTTGCTTTAGGTCGCCACCATACGCGGCGTCTAACCGGTCCTCTGCATCACATCAGCAAAGGACCTGCGGAAATGAACGCCTTCACCCCCGCCGAACCGGCGCCCTACGACGTCTCGACTTTCAACCACGCCGCCTTCCACGAACTCGAACCCGGGGTGCCCGATGCCCAGCGTTACGACGGCTGGACCGCCGAAAAGCAGAAGCGCTTCCTCACCGCCCTCGCGCGTGGGCATAATGTGACCAAGGCGTGCGCCATCGTCGGCATGTCGCGCCAGACCGCCTATGCCCTGCGCGACAGCGCGCGCGGCGCGGCGTTCGCGCTGGGGTGGAAGGCGGCTCAGCTGCGCGCCCGCGACTCCCTCGCCGACGAACTGATGGACCGCGCCTTCAACGGCGTGCGCGAATCCGTCACCGGCGACGATGGCCGCATCACCACGCGTCACCGCTACGACAACCAGCTGGCGTGGAAGATGCTGAACCGGCTCGACAAGCGCGCCGACGCCGCCTGCACCGATGCCGACGCCGCCGCCGTCCGGCTCGCCGCGGCGGACTTCGAACAGTATCTCGATCTGGTCGAACAATCGGCGGCACCGGGCCGCGCCGGCGTGTTCCTCGCCGCGCGCTTCGGGGCGGCGGGGGTGGCGAGTGAGGACGACCTCGCCCCGATCCGCACGCTCGCCCGCGCCGATCGCTGGCTGCGCACCCATGTCGATGACAGCGCCGCCGTCCCCGCCACCGACCTCGACCCCGCCGACCGCGCGACATGGACCGACGAACAATGGCGCCGCGCCGAAGCCATCGGCCTTGTCGCGCTCGCCGCCGAAGCCCCGCCGGAGGAGGCGCCTGACAGCCCGTCCGACACCCGCGATTCTTGTCAGGATCGTCTGGCCTTCTCCGATGTTCATGACGGTCTGGTCCGGTGGAGCGACGCGCATCGCGCCTAGCGCACCGATTTCCCACCACCCCCCGGCTTCGACGGCTACGAGGAGGGCGAACTCCTCGTCGACGACTATCAACGCGAATTGACGGAAGAGGAGGAAGCCGCCGTCACGGCCGCCGATGCCGCCGAACGCGCCCAACTGATCGCCGCCGGCCACGCCGCCCGTGAAGCCTGGCTCGCTAAGACCCGCGCGGCGGCGGGGCTGGGGGCACCCAATAATCCTCCCCCGCCAGGGAGTGTCGGGATGGATTGCTCCCAGCAATCAAGCCGGTGCCGGGGGCACCGGCGACCCGACACTGTGGCGCGCAAAGCGCGACGGAGGGGGAGGAAGGGAAACCGCCCGTGGAGGAATAGTCGCGCCACCCCCTTGAGCCTTTCGCCCACCCCGCCATAACGGAGGAATGCTACTCCCGGACACGCCGCTTCACCCGCTCGAGCGCGGCCAGCTCAACGCGATGCGCCTCACCGGTGCGGCCTTCTGGGCCGTCGCCACGCTTGTCTCGATCGGACCGGGCTTCGGCCTCAGCACCGCGTTCGACTGGTTCCCGCTGTGGCTCCCACCGCTGGTCATCGCCCCGCTCGGGCTATGGTCGGTGCTCTATGCCACGCCCAAGCGCTGGAGCCGCTGGGGCTGGGCGTGGACGGGGAAGGAACTGCACGTCGCCTCGGGATGGCTCGCCCGCCGCCACACCATCGTCCCCGCCGCGCGCGTCCAGCATATCGACGTGGCACAGGGGCCGATCGAGCGGATGTTCGGCGTCGCCACATTGGTCCTCCACACCGCGGGGACCGCGAACAGCGAGGTGCAGCTGCCCGGCATCACCCGCGAGACGGCGGAGGAGATCCGCGACGCGATCCGCGACCAGCTCACGGTCGACCCGTGGTGAGCGCGGAGGTGAGCGAGGGGGTGGCCGAACCGGAGACGCTTGAGGACCACGAACCCCGCCGCGTCCATCCGGGCACGATTGGCATCTGGTTCCTCAAAAAGGCGCCCCAGAACGTCGTCGGCCTGCCCGCGATCATCGGCATCACCTCCGGCCGCGGCCTCGGCTGGATCGCTTTGGCGGCGCTAGTGGTCGGCGCTGCCAGTCTGGTGTGGACCTGGATCAACTGGCGGCGCTTCACCTATGCCGTCACCGACAGCGAATTGGTGGTCGAACGCGGCCTACTCAACCGCACCCGCCGCTCGATCCCCTTGGAGCGCATTCAGGACGTCGGCATCGAACAGGGCCCGCTGTCCCGCATCTTCGGCCTCGCCGAAGTCCGCGTCGAAACCGGCGGCGGCGACAAGGACGAAGCGGTCTTGGACAGCGTCTCCCTGTCCGAAGCCGCCCGGCTGCGCGGAGCCCTGCGCGGCGCCCCGGTGAAGCGGGTCAGCACCGGCCTCGACCTGCCGGTCGAGGACACGCTGACCGAAGTGTTTGTGATGTCGCCGCAGCGGGTGTTCCTGCTGGGATTGTTCAGTTTCTCGCTGGTCTGGATCGCCGCCCTTGCCACCGCGATCCAGTTCATCGGCGATGCGATGGGCTTCGGCTGGGACGAAATCGCCGACATGGCGCAATCGGCCCAGGGCGAAGTGCGCAGCCGGTTGACCTACTCCACCGGCTTCGGCCTGTTCGGTGTGGTAGTGCTGTTGGGGGTGATCACCGGGGTGGCCCGGACGGTGCTGCGCGAATGGAATTTCAAGCTGCGCGCCGGGATCGGCCGGTTCCGCCGCACCAGGGGGTTGCTGACCCGCAGCGAAGTGGTCGTGGCGATGCGCCGCATCCAGCTGGCCCTGATCCAGCGCGGACCGTTCCGGGGGCTGCTCGGCTGGAATGCCCTGAGTTTCCAGACGCTTGGTGGCAGCAACGACCCCAGCGGCCGTCAGGTCATGGCCCCCTGGCCCGCGATTTCGAAGTGGCCGGAATTGTCGACCGCGCCGGTCTGCCCCCCTTCGAACGATTGCCGCTCCGCCCCGTAGCCCCGGCCCATATCCTTCGGGCCCTCGTCCTCGCCGTTCCGCTGCCCCTGCTGGTCATCGCCGCCGCCCTGCTGCTGACCCCCTTGGCCTGGCTAGGCCTGATCCTCACCGTCCCGCCGGTCCTCACCGCCCTGCTGCAACGCAAATTCCACCGCTACGCCCTCCTCAGCGCCAGCCTGCAAGTAATGCGAGGCGTGCTGGCCCAGCGCGACTGGATCGTCCCGGTCGACAATGTTCAGGTCGTGACCCTCCGTCAGGGCCTGATCCAGCGCTGGCTGGGGCTGGTGACGGTCGAAGTCGACACCGCCGGAGCCGGAATGGGGCCGACGCCCGCCGTGGTCGACGTCACAGCAGAAGACGGCGCAACCCTGGCCCGCGACCTGGCCGCCGGGATCAGTTAGTGGCTGGAGGAACGACCGGAGCCGGATCGCTCTTCCGCCGAACCCCGCTCAGCCCATCCGGCCCACCCGGCGTCGCCGAAGGAGCCGGGGCAGGGGCAGCCGCCGCAACCGGCGTCCGCCGCATGCATTGGATCGGGCTGGGCCGCTTGAATTCCCCGCAATTCCACAGCGCCTTGCCGAACCCCTGTTCCTTGTCGCGAAGATAGCTGAACGACATCGCCTCGATCTGCGCCGGGGTCAGCGCCGCGCCAACCGCCGGCACCTTGGCCCGATCGGTCCAGCCCAGAAACTTGCAATAGGCCCGCTCGCCACAGGTCCGGATCGCCAGCGCCGCAAAGCCATCCGCCCCCATCGCCTTGTCCAGCGCGACATGGAAACTGTCGCCCCCCGCCGCCACCGGCTTGGGCACCGCAGACTCCGGAATGGTGTCCGGATCGAGCATCGCCGCCGGGTCGACCACCCCGGCCAAAGCGACTTCGCCGCCAGCATGGAAAGGGGAGAGCGCGGCCATCTTGGCAAAAACCGGCTCCGAGCCGGCATAGCCCCGCCGGAACGCTGCCGGCGTGCCCCACCACCCGGTCCAGCGGAAGAAGAGGTGCGTGTTCACCTCCGCCACCTTGTCCAGGCTGGAGCTCCAGTAAGGCACCACCCAGTCGGTGTGGTAATGCGTCGAATACCCGACCTTGGCGAACACCGCCCCCGTCAGCGCCTGCTGCGCGATCGTCTGCGCCCGGCCCCAGGCGGCGGGGGGAGGGGATACGCCGCATCGCGCCGTCACAGGTGAAGGTGAACTGGCACCCCGTCCGACGCTCCTGCCCCTGGAACACGACGCCGCACACCGATTTGGGGAAAGCGGGGTGCCGCATCCGGTTGAGCACCACCTGCGCCACCGCGCGCTGGCCGACCGGATCGTCGCCCGCCTCATACCAGGTCGCCGCAGCAAGGCAGTCGACCGCTCGCCCGAAATCCTCCGCCCCGGCGTCGAGGATCAGCGGGCGCGCCGCCGGATTGGGGGCGGTGGAAAAGGGGATCGTCGCATTGAATGTCCGCGCATCTTGCATCGACAGCGCGGCGAGCCGCACCGGCTCGACCTCGGGCAGCTCGGCCTTGGGCACGACTCGTTTGGGGCGCGTGATCTCCGCCAGCACCGGAACGTCCGGCACAGGTGCGAGTTGCACCACAGCCAACGGCACCGCGACAGCGCCGAGCGCAATCGCCGCAAGCGCGAGCCTCAGACCCGGCGCAAGCCGCGGCGTCGCTACCGGTACGAGAGATGAGGTCACAGGGAGCGCGCGGTCCTTCAGCGGCGACAAGCCAACAACGCTGGCCGTCGTCCTTTAGCGCAAGACAAGCGCGCGGCAAACCGCGCCGCGCCCCCCGGACGTCAGACCGCCTCAGTTCAGGGCCAGAAGCCCGTCGCCTCGCACAGGTCCCACTGGTCTGCCACCTTCATGCGGCAGCTGCTGTCGATCGCATTGCAGCGCGCATATTCGCGCTCATAGCGCTTGAAGCAGCTTTCCAGAGCCTTGGCTTGCGGTGCGCCTGCGGGTTTGACCGCGGTTTGGACCAGCCGTGCGCTGGCAGCCGGTGCGGCAACTGCGGCCACCTTGGCACCCGCAGCCCGCACAGCAGAGGTCTTGTCGCTGCCGAACACCATCGGCCACGCCAGAAAGATTGCCAGCATCACGCTGACACAGATCATTGCATTCCGCACGATTTCCCCCGGAATCCGTGTTCCCCGACTCAGGACAGCTTATTCGTTTTGGGACGGAATGCGAGTCTTTCAGGCCTCCGGAAGGAAGTCCGGAACACTCAAATAGCGCTCACCTGTATCATAATTGAACCCTAGCACGCGCGAACCGGCCGGAAGATCGCCCAGCTTCTTCGCAATCGCCGCCAGAGTCGCGCCCGACGAGATGCCGACGAGCATGCCTTCCTCACGCGCCGCGCGGCGGGCGAATTCCTTGGCGTCGGCGGCATCGACCTGAATCGCACCATCAATCGCGTCAGTATGGAGGTTTTTCGGAACAAAGCCCGCGCCGATACCCTGGATCGGATGCGGACCCGGCTGCCCCCCTGAAATGACTGGCGACAGTTCAGGCTCGACCGCGAATACTTTGAGGCTGGGCCAGCTTTTCTTCAACGTCTCGGCGACCCCGGTGATGTGCCCGCCGGTACCCACTCCGGTGATGATCACATCGGGCGGGCTGTCGGCGAAGTCCGCGAGGATCTCCTGCGCGGTGGTGCGGACGTGGACATCGATATTGGCCGAATTCTCGAACTGCTGTGGCATCCACGCGCCCGGTGTCGATTCGACGATCTCGATCGCCCGCTCGATTGCGCCCTTCATCCCCTTTTCACGCGGGGTGAGGTCGAAGCTCGCGCCATAGGCCAGCATCAGGCGGCGGCGCTCGATGCTCATGCTTTCCGGCATCACCAGGACCAGCTTGTACCCCTTTACCGCCGCGACCATCGCCAGGCCGACGCCGGTATTGCCGCTGGTCGGCTCGACGATCGTGCCGCCGGGCTTCAGGCTGCCATCGGCCTCCGCCGCCTCGATCATCGCCAGCGCGATGCGGTCCTTGATCGAGCCGCCGGGGTTGGAGCGCTCCGACTTGATCCACACTTCGGCATCGGGGAACAGCTTGCTCACCCTGATGTGCGGCGTGTTGCCGATCGTTTCGAGGATCGTGTTCGCCTTCATGCCTTGATCTCCTCTGGCGGGGAATTCTCGAGCGACGCGGGCGGATCGAAGGTCCGCGCGCGCCGCAATTCGGGGAAGATACGCGCCCAGAGCGCGGTTACCAAGATAGCAGCGATGCCGCCGCCCACGGTCGCGACGATTGGACCGATCAGCGAGGCGAGAAAGCCCGATCGCGCCTCACCCAGCTCGTTCGAGCTGGAGATGAACAGCGTGGACACCGACCCCACTCGCCCGCGCATTGCATCCGGCGTGTGCAGCTGGATCAATGACGAGCGGACATAGACCGAGATCATGTCGAAGCCCCCCAATGCGATCAGCGCGGCGATCGAGACCAGCACTGCGGGTGCCAGTTCGTTTCCGATCATCGACGCGCCGAACCAGCGGGTCATCAGCGGCCCGGCCCAGCCGAACACGGTGGTCGCGACGCCGAAGCCGATCACGGCCCATAGCATCTTGACCCCGACATTGGTCTTCAGCGGTCGCCATGACAGCACCACCGCGACAGCCACCGCGCCGACGGCGGGGGCCGCGCGCAAGTGTCCCAGCCCATCCGCGCCGATCATCAGGACGTCGCGGGCGTAGATCGGGAGCATCGCCGTCGCACCGCCCAGAAGCACGGCGAACATGTCGAGGGAGATCGCGCCGAGGACCAGACGATTGCGGCGGACGTAGCGCAGCCCTTCGATCATTTGCATGAGGGGATTGCCGACACGGGCAATCGTACTGCGCGCCACGGGTGTGACCAGCATCATCATCAAGAACGCGACGCCGAACAGACCGGTCGCGACCCAATAGGGTACTGCAGGACCGACCGCATAGAGGTAGCCACCCATCGCCGGGCCGCCGATCGATCCGACTTGCCATGCCAGTGCGCTCAGCGCGATCGCGGTGGGGAGCGAGGCAGCGGGAACGAGATTGGGGGCGAGTGCCTGCTGTGCCGGGCTGATGAACGCGCGCGCGACGCCGAGCAGTGCGGCGATGCCGAACAAAGCGGGCAGGGTGATCGTGTCGGTCTGGGTCAGCCAGGCGAGCCCGGCGGCGCACCCCAGTTCCAGCGCGATTGACGCGCGGACAATCCAGCGCCGATCAAGCCGGTCGGCGACCCAGCCGGTGACGAGGGTGAGCGCGAGAAGGGGCAGGAACTGGACGAGTCCGACAAAGCCGAGTTGGAGCGCTGCCTGTCGAATCCCCATCGTCTCGCGGGCGATGTCATAAACCTGCCAGCCGATGACCACGACCATCGACAGCCCCGCCAGTGTCGAGGCGAGCCGTGCGATCCAATAGGCCCGGTAGTTGTGGATCGAAAAGGGATGCGCGGCCATGGGATCCTGTCCGACCGCCGGTCCCGATGACCCGCAGTCGATCCGGCCTTAGGGGCTGGCGAACGCTTCGCGCAATGAAGTTATCGTTGCGCGAAGCGGTTGCCGCGTTTGACGATCAGGCGAGCGAGACGTCGGCGACCTTGTCCCGATAGTCTGCCTTGGGATCGGCCCCGAGAAGCATCTTGACGCCAGCGAACAGGCTGTTCTCGTTGAGCCAGATCTGCCCGTGTTCCGTGTCGAGGCGAAGCAACTGGAGCGTGGGATCATCCTTTCCGCCTTCATACCAGGCGGCGATGAACGGGTTCCACAGACGGTCGATCACGTCGCGATCGTTGTCGGCGACGAGATTGCCGTGGAGCGTTGCCCAGAGATCATGTCCCTTCGACGCGAAATGCGCCATCGCGCGATGGCTTTCGCTAAGTGCCTGGACGAGTCCGTTGTCTTTGGTGGTGAAGAACCAGATCGGGCCGCCCTCTTGATTCTCGTCGCGCAGTGCGGTCATGGGCTGGGCGTGGCCGTCGCGGACGCCGTCGAGTCCAAGAAAAAGGGTGCGGTCGCTGTCGAGTGCTTTCCAGAATTTGTCGGCGAGTTCCTGCGGGTCGGACATCGGGCTGCTCCTCTATGGGGTGAGTTGCAGCAGCAACGGATGGCGGCGCAGGGCGGTTCCGGAGCTTAGGGTGGACCCTACCCCAAATCCGGCGCGGCGGTCCGGTGTCGGATATAGGCGGTTCCGGGCAGGCGCATCGGAAAGCCACATTGGCCCAGCCGGCCAATCAACTGCCGCGCGCGATTGGAGAGCGCGGTGCGACCCGCAACCGCCCTGGAATCGTCGACCGGACGAAGCCCCGCTCCGGCGCGCGCGAGCAGCCCGCGATCGACCAGCGCATCGATATTGCGTGACGTGGTGGCATAGGGGAGACCCAGGATCCGCGCGGCGGTGCTGGTACGGATGACCGGGTCGCTCGCCCCGTCTGTCCCGGCATAGGCGTAGCGGCGATGCGCCCATTCGATCGCGAGCAGTAGTGCGAGCCGCGTAAAATTCTCCTCGCGCCCGCCATGGCTCTCGACTGCGGCGAGCAGCAGATCGAGCGCGATGCCAACGCCAGATCGCGCGTCGTAGGTCATGTCCGCCGCGGGGTGAGGCAAGGCGAAGCCCGCATTGCTCAAATCCTCGACGAGTCGGACCAGCAGGTCGTGCGCGCTGTCGGTCATCCGGGCGACGCGCGGCTCCCCAAGTGCCTCGACCGTCACCGACAAGCCGGTCGGGGAGCGCGCGATCAACTGATCGTCGATCAAGGCGTTGGCATGTCGCCGGGTCGTTTCGAAGGGGCGGCCGAGCGAGGCGGCGAGCGCGTTGATACTGACCGGTCGCTTTCGACCCGGTGTCTGGTCGAACGGCCCACAGGCGCGCGCCGTGGCGGCAAACAGGATCGCGCTGTTGAGATTGCCGAATGCGTCCAGCGCATGCGCAAGGGCGGACACGGTGAACTCAAGGATGTGGAGATCGAACCGCGATCCGTCGAGTTGGCCGAGCCCCTGCTGACGGGCAGATTCAGGCAGCATCGCCCGCGGCCGGTTCGATACAAGGTAAATTCGGACGCAACAAAGTCACAACTTCCCCCAAAACGGAGGGAAGTAAGGGCGCTCTGCAGCACGGGTGCAACGTGCCTGCTACTCATTTTGCGCGGGAAGCAGGTTGTGAACGTTAAAAAATGGGCGATACGGCCCTTGAAGCGCGCGATACCGGGTCAGTTGTCCTGACAGCATCCCGTGCTTTACTTGTGCGATCAAGTCGCAATTGCGTCCGTCCTGGATGTCGTTGCGACGCTAGGGTCGGGACTCATAACCACCATGTGACGGCTGCGGCGAGGTAGATGGCGCTGAGGAAGTTGGTGGCGAGCTTGTCGTAGCGGGTGGCGATGCGGCGATAATCCTTGAGGCGGCAGAACATGCGCTCGACGGCGTTGCGGCCCTTGTAGAGCGTCTTGGAGAAGCAGCTTTTCCAGCGGCGGTTCGTCTTGGAGGGGATGTTCGGAACGGCACCCTGCCGCTCGATCAGGTCGCGGATCGCATTGCTGTCGTAAGCCTTGTCCGCGAGCACGATGGTGCGCGGCGCGAGATCATCGAGCAACACATCGGCTGCGCGGCAGTCGGCGACCTGGCCACCGGTCAGCAGGAAGCGGAGCGGCCGACCTTCGCCGTCGGTGAGCGCGTGGAGCTTGCTGTTGCGGCCGCCCCGGCTGATCCCGATCGCCTGGACGAGCGCCCCCCTTTTCCACCGCCCGCGGAGCGGTGCGCCTTCATATGCGTGCTGTCGATCAGGACCTCGGCGGGCGGCCCGCCTGCTGCCGCGAGCGTGACGAACAGCTCCTGCCACACACCCTTTGCCGCCCAGCGCACGAACCGGTTGTAGAGCGTCTTCCTCGGCCCGTAGCAGGCCGGCGCGTCGACCCAGCGCCCGCCCGACTTCACCACATGAATGATGCCGCTGATCACCCGCCGATCATCGACCCGCGCCACACCGCGCACCTTGTCCGGCAGCAGCGGACGCAGCCGCTCGAACTGGGCTTCACTCAACCAAAACTCGCTCAAATCCACGCTCCTGCTGGCGCAGCGCATGAATCACATCCCAGCCGCCAAGGGAATCCCGTTTATGGGTCCCGACCCTAGTTGAACCGGGGCGCAGGAATTCCGCGCCCCGGTCCGGCTCAGGCATAGGCCACTTCGCGTGCGGGCACCGGCGGGAGCCGGTCGCCAAGCCCGCCGAGCGGGCCGACCACCAGCCGCCGCATCGGCTGCCAGAAGGCCGACAGGGTCAGCAGCGCCGATCCGATCACCAGTGCAGTCAGCGCGGCGCCCAGTTCGACCGCGCCAGCCGTCTGGAGCAGCGCGTACATGGCGTAGAGGACGTAAACGAGGCTCGAGACCAGCAGTGCGCGACGATCGACGGCGAGGGCGACGATCGCGAAGCCGACATAGAGCAGCAGCACCACCGCCGCGATCGCCGGCTGGACCGACCCGTCGAACACACCGAGCATGTGGAAGATCGGGTGCGCGATCATCGGTGCCGCCGCCAGATGAAGCCAGAAGGCGACATCGGCGCGGCGGGTCTTGCGTTCGCGGTCCGACATGTCCCACCGCATCGCAAACAGGAACATCAGCACCCCGCCAGCAAGGACGATCGGCATCGACCATTCCTTGGCGCCGGGGAATGCAAGCATGATCAACGCGATGACGACACCGATCACCGCAACTGCCCCCGCCGCGACGGTGATGGGAACGACGAAGCGCCGCCAGTGCAGCCACGCCGCCGCAGCGGTCGCGAGACCCACGGTCGCTGCGATCCCCGCCGCGACCTGACGCTGGAGCGTCTCGTTCCCGTTGCCGACATAGCGCTCCAGCAGCTCGACATTGTCCGCGACCACGCCGACCAGCGTCGCGGCAATGCCGCCGACGAACGCGAGCAGCAGCAGAATGCTGGGCAGCGCCATGCGGCGCACCCGCGTGAAATATTCGGCGAGGCCCCAGGCGAGCGCCGCAACCGCAAGGCCCCCCAGCCATGGTTTGATCTCGCCCCCGATCTTGGCCACCGCAACCAGCATCAGCGCTGCGGCGATCGAGACGAAGATGTCGTTGAACCCGGTGAGCAACCGGAAATGCTCCTCGTCGGCGATCGGCGCAGAGCGCATCGCCGCGATATGATCGCGGAATGCGGCGGCCGCCTCGGGGCTTATGGCCCCGGCCTCCACCGCGCTGTTCAGATCCACTTCGCTGTACATGGCAGTCCCTCCTGTATCGGAGAGACTGCCACAGGTGTGTTAGCGACGCAATACGCCGTGACGGTGCTAGACTGTTTGGAGCTCAGCTGCACCGGCAGCAGTCCCCCACGGGTCCCCGCAAAGTAACGATTGCCGGGCCACCCGCACCCGGCCACCCAACGACAGTGTAGTCTATGGGTGGCCGGGTGCGGGAGCGGGCTGGTGCCGCATCACTGAAAACGGCTTACCCCTGTAGTTTCGCCATGATCGTCATCGCCTGTTCGCCGCCTGATTTGGGGACGATCTCGCCGGTGCGGTCGGTGATCTGCGCCCAGTGCGCCGCGACCCCCTCGGGCGTCATCTCGTCGCCGGTCAGATGGACGCCCTGGGTCAGGGTGACATAGGCGGCTTGGAAGACCCCCGCACCCGCGCCGACAATCGCGTTGGTGGGCGCGTCATCGCTCACCAGAAACAGGGCGGCGGGGGCGACGCTCTCTGGCGTGAACGCCTTGAACGCGGCCTCCGGGAAAATGTCCTCCGTCATCCGCGTGCCTGCGGTGGGAGCGAGGGTGTTGACGCGGATATTATACTTCGCGCCCTCAAGGTGGAGCGTCTTGGTGAGACCGGCGAGGCCGAGCTTTGCCGCACCGTAATTGGCCTGCCCGAAATTGCCGTACAGGCCACTTGACGAGGCGGTCATCAGGATGCGGCCGTAATTCTGGTCACGCATCGTTGCCCACACCGCCTTGGTCGCGTTGGCCGATCCGTTGAGGTGGACGTCGATGACGAAGCGGAAATCCTCCGGCTCCATGTTGGCGAAGCTCTTGTCGCGCAGCACGCCGGCATTGTTGATCAGGATATGGACGCCGCCCCATGCCTCCGTGGCGCGGGCCACCATTTCCTGCATCTGGGCATAGTCGGTGACGCTGCCGCCATTTGCCATCGCCTCGCCGCCCGCCGCGACGATCGCTTCGACCACCTGCTGCGCCGCGTCCGACGCGCCGCTGCCGTCGCGCGATCCGCCAAGGTCGTTGACCACGACGCGCGCGCCACGCCGGGCGAGCTCGAGCGCATAGGCTCGTCCCAACCCTCCGCCAGCGCCCGTGACGATCGCGACCTTGCCGGCGAAACTGATGCTCATAACCCCTCCGAGTTGACGTTTGCGTCAGGCTATGCGGTGCGCGCGCGCGGCTGGCAAGTGGAGCGAACGTCGCGCTGGATTCCGCATTTGTCGATTTGGGTAAGTTGCGATACGGTCGGCTGTTCGAAGAGGAGGTTAGTCATGCGTCTTGTCCTGTTCGCTATCGCTGCTTGTGCACTGTCTTCGCCCGCCGTCGCGCAGAGTTCCACCGGTCAACCGACCGGGTCCAGCTCCTACACGCCGAATTTGAATCTCATGCCAGCCGCAACGCTGGTGCGCGCGCGGCATAATCCAGCGCGGGTGGAGACCGCCCGCAATCTGGTCGCGCAGGAGAAGTATCGCGAAGCGCTGGCCGAGCTGGGCAGCCCGTTCGTGCACCCGCAAAGCCGGGACGCGCAGCTGCTGAAGGGCGTGGCGTGGCTCGAAATGGGAGACGCGCAGGCGGCGCGTCGTTTCTTCCGCGACGCGGCAAAGGCGAGCCGGCACCGCGATGTCGCCGCGATGACAGGGCTTGCGCTGGCCGAGATCAAACTCGGTGATATCGATGCGGCCAGGTCGGTTCTGCACAAGTTGCAGCGGCGTCAGGCGGCGTGCGGTGGGATGTGCGACAGCGCCGCGTCGCTCGACGCAGCGGTCGGCGGGCTGACGAAGGTGATCGGCTGATCACGCTACCCAGCGCCGCAAAGCAGATGGGGCGCGGACGATCTGTCCGCGCCCGATCCGTTAGCCGCCACGCTGACGGCAGTTGTCATACTGACCCTTTTTGCAGATCGGATAATGGGCCAGCGGCGCGGGGGGCCGGATAGGCCTCGCTCGGCGAGACCGAGGGCTTGAAGATCACCGTCGCGCCCGGCGGGGGCGGGGTCGGCATCGGCGGTGTGGCGGGCTGATAGCCGCCGACCGGATCGTCGACCGTCTGGGTGGCGGTTTCGGGCGTCGCGGGTGCAGCGGGCGTTGCCATATCCTGCGCCGCAGCGGTGCTGGCCACGGCGAGCGCGGCCGCAAGGGCGATCAGCTTCATCAATCTTCTCCTGACATCGTTACGCTTCGGAGCGAATTGCTCGGCGCGACAACGTTTCAGGAGTGGAATCTTTCCGTGTTTGCCTGGTGCTTCCAACCCGCTGGATGCAGGCGGCATCGGCCCGGTGCCACCTGTCAGCGCAACTGACTCAGCAAATCAATGCCCCGCGTCGAGCGAATAGCCGGCCGAGCGTACGGTGCGGATGATGTCCGGGCGATTGCCGATGTTGATCGCCTTGCGCAGGCGCCGGATGTGCACGTCCACCGTGCGGCTTTCGATGTCGCTGTCATGCCCCCACACCGCGTCGAGCAGCCGCTCGCGCGAGAACACCCAACCCGGATGCTCGAGGAAATGCTTGAGCAACCGGAACTCGGTCGGGCCGAGGGGTACGACCTCGCCTCCGCGCCGCACCTTGTGGCCGACCGTATCCATCTCGATGTCGGAATAGGTCAGCGCCTCGCCTGCCAGCGCCGGGCGCACGCGGCGCAACACCGCGCCGACGCGCGCGACCAGCTCGCGCGGGGAGAAGGGCTTGGTGACATAATCATCGGCCCCGGTTTCCAGCCCGCGGACGCGATCCTCTTCCTCGCCGCGCGCGGTGAGCATGATGATCGGCACATTCGCGGTCTCGCTCATCCGGCGCAAGCGGCGGCAGACCTCGATCCCCGACAGGCTTTCGACCATCCAGTCGAGCAGGACGATGTCCGGCGGCGATTCCTGGGCGAGCAGCAACGCCTCCTCGCCATCGGGGGTATGGCGGACCTCGAAATCCTCACGCCGGAAATGATAGGTGAGGAGTTCGGCAAGCGCCGCATCGTCCTCGACCAGCAACATGCGCGCGCGGCTCATTTCAGCCCTCCGGAACCTCGACGGGGTCGCGATCGGCCAGATACTGCCCGGTCGCGGCGAAATAGACCATCTCCGCGACATTGGTCGCATGGTCGCCGATCCGTTCGATATTCTTGGCGACGAACAGCAGGTGTGCGACTTCGCTCACCGTGCGCGGATTTTCGACCATGTATGTGACGAGCGTCCGGAAGATGCTGTCGTAGAAATCGTCGAGCCGGTTGTCGCGCTCGATTACGCGGATCGCGCCTTCGGCATCACGCGCGGAGAAGGCGTCGAGCACCTCGTGCACCATCTCGCTGGCCAGCTGCGCCATTGCCGGGATCACCGAAATCGCCTCGATCCGGTCGCTGCCGCTGGTGTGGATCAGCGGCACGCGCTTGGCGATGTTCTTGGCATAATCGCCGATCCGCTCGACCACGCCCGCGATCTTGAGCGCGGCGACGCAATCGCGCAGATCGTCCGCCATCGGCGCGCGCAGTGCGATGACCCGAACGGCGAGCTTCTCGACCTCCGCCTCGATCGCGTCGATCGCCTTGTCCTTCGCGCGCACCTGCTTGGCGAGCGCGACGTCGCCACGCTCCAGCGCGGTCATCGCATCGCTGATCGCCTCTTCGGCGAGACCGCCCATCTGCGAGATCAGTGCGCGGAGGTGCTTGATATCCTCGTCGAACGCCTTGACCGTATGCTCGTGACCCGTGGCCATTACCCGTACCTTCCGGTGATGTAGTCCTTGGTCCGCTCCTGGCGGGGCGCGGTGAAGATCTGGTCCGTCTCGCCATATTCGACAAGCGTACCGAGGTGGAAGAACGCGGTGCGCTGGCTGACGCGCGCGGCCTGCTGCATGTTGTGGGTGACGATCACGATCGCGTATTTGCCGCGCAGTTCGTGGATCAGTTCCTCGATCTTGGCGGTGGCGATCGGGTCGAGCGCCGAGCAGGGCTCGTCCATCAGGATCACTTCAGGGTCGACCGCGATCGCGCGCGCGATGCACAGCCGCTGCTGCTGACCGCCCGACAGGGCCGTGCCGCTGTCCTGGAGGCGATCCTTGACCTCCTCCCACAGGCCCGCGCGTTTGAGCGAGCGCTCGACGATCGCGTCCATGTCGCCGCGCGACCGGGCAAGGCCGTGGATGCGCGGGCCATAGGCAACGTTTTCGTAGATCGACTTGGGGAAAGGGTTCGGCTTCTGGAACACCATGCCGACGCGGGCGCGCAGCTGCACCACGTCCATCGCCTTGTCGTAGATGTCCTCGCCGTCGAGCGTGATCTTGCCTTCGACGCGCGCGCTCGCGACGGTATCGTTCATGCGATTGAGCGTGCGCAGGAACGTCGACTTGCCACAGCCCGACGGGCCGATGAACGCTGTCACATTGTCCATGTCGACATCGATCGACACGTCGCGGATCGCCTGCTTCTCACCGTAGAAGACGTTGACGCCGCGCGCCGACATCTTGTGCGCGGTACTGGCCTGGGCGGGCGCGGCGCTCTCGGCTGCCGTTTGTGCGTAATCGATTTGGGTCATCACCAGCGGGTCTCGAAGCGGTTGCGAAGATAGATGGCGATGGCGTTCATCGCGAGCAGGAAGATGAGCAGGACGATGATCGCGGCGCTCGTCTTCTCGACAAAGCCGCGGCTGACCTGATCGGACCAGAGGAAAATCTGCACCGGCAGCACCGTCGCGGGTTCGAACACCCCGCCCGGCGGGGTGACGATGAAGGCGCGCATGCCGATCAGCAGCAAGGGCGCGGTCTCACCCAGCGCGCGGGCCATGCCGATGATCGTGCCGGTCAGGATGCCGGGCAAAGCGAGCGGGAGGACATGGTGGAACACCACCTGGATGCGGCTCGCGCCAATGCCGAGTGCGGCGTCGCGGATCGAAGGGGGTACCGCCTTGATCGCGTTTCGTCCCGCAATGACGATGACCGGCATGATCATCAGCGCCAGCGTCATGCCGCCGACCAGCGGGGCCGAGCGCGGCAAATGGAGGAAGTTGAGGAACACGGCGAGGCCGAGCAGACCGAAGATGATCGACGGCACCGCAGCGAGGTTGTTGATCGACACCTCGATCAGGTCCGTCCAGCGGTTCCGGGGCGCATATTCTTCAAGATAGATTGCCGAGAAGACGCCGATGGGGAACGCAATCAGCAGCGTCACCAGCATCGTCAGCAACGACCCCTTGAGGGCCCCCCCAGATCCCGACCCCGGTCGGGTCGGTGGCGTCCGAGCCCGTCAGGAAATCGATGTTGAACCCCTGGGTCAGCGTGCCTTCGTCGCGAAGTCGCACCGCGACCTTGGTCACCGCGGGATCGTTGCCATCCCCCTTGGCGGCAAGCGCGATCGGCGAGGATGCCGGGACGTCGATCGACGCGCGGCCCTGCAACAGTTCGGGCCGTGCCTTCAGCTCGTCGCGGACCGCGACCCAGGCACTGTCGGAGATATAGTCCGCGCCATCCGGCCCGAACGCCGCGACCGCCGCATCGGCGACGACATCGTTCAGCCCCGCGCCTGCAAGCGCCAGGTCTGCACCCTTGCCCCGCAGCTGCTCTGGCGTGACTTCAAGCGCCGCTGCCTTGAAGTCGATCGGCAGCGCGATCTCGGCGCGCTGGAACCCGCCAATGCCCTGCCACAGCATCGTGACGAGCAGGAAGGCAAGGAAGCTGGCGGAACCGACGACGGCCGCAAGCCCCCACATGCGGAAGCGACGCTCCTTGGCATAACGGGCGCGGATGCGCTTTTGCATCACGTCGGTCTTCCAGCCGGTCGGGGCCGCGCGTGCGGGCTCCTCGGGGCCGGTCGGCAGCTGCGGGATGAGGCTCTCACTCATATGCTTCGCGATACTTTTTGACGACGCGCAGCGCGACGATGTTGAGGACGAAGGTGATCATGAACAGCGTCAGGCCCAGCGCGAAGGCGGCGAGGGTCTTGGGGCTGTCGAACGCGGTCTCGCCGGTCAGCAGATCGACGATCTGCTTGGTCACCGTCGTCGCGCCGTCGAACGGGTTGAGAGTGATGTTGGCGGCACCCGATGCGGCCATCACCACGATCATCGTCTCGCCGATCGCGCGGCTGACCGCGAGCAGGATGCCGGCAACTACGCCGGGCAGGGCGGCGGGGATCAGCACCTTCTTGATCGTCTCGCTGGTCGTTGCACCCATCGCCAGGCTTCCGTCGCGCATCGCGGTCGGGACCGCCGCGATCGAATCGTCGGCCATCGACGAGACGAACGGGATGATCATGATACCCATGACCAGCCCCGCCGACAGGGCGCTCTCCGCCGAGGCGAACTGGAAGCCGAGCATCACCGCGAAATCGCGGATCAGCGGGCCGACGGTCAGCGCGGCGAAATAGCCGTACACGACGGTGGGAACGCCGGCGAGGATCTCGAGGATCGGCTTCATCCATGCACGGACGCTGCGCGGCGCATATTGGGTGAGATAAATCGCGCTCATCAGGCCGAAAGGGATCGCAATGATCATCGCGATCACGGCACCGATGAAGAAGGTGCCCCAGAACAACGGCAGTGCGCCCAGATTCGCGCCCGGATCGTCGGCGCGAATGACCTGGGGACTCCAGTTCAATCCGAACAGGAAGTCGGTGATCGGCACGATCGAAAAGAAGCGAATGCTCTCGAAGATCAGCGAGAGGAAGATGCCGAGCGTCGTCAGGATCGCAATCAGCGACGCGACCAGCAGCAACATCATTACCGCGCGCTCGAACTTTGTCCGTGCACGGAAATCGGGCTTCACCCGGGTGAAGGCGAGCGCGCCGAACGCGAAGGCGATGATCAGCGCCAGTGCGGTGCCGATCCAGTTATAGCGGGTGAGTGCAGCGGCATAGGCGGGTGCGAGCTGTTCGGCGACCGGGTAGAAGGCACCCTGGCTGCGCCCTTCGGCGATGCTGCGCGCTTCGTTCAGCATCGTCTCGCGTTCGAAGCCGAAGGCTGGAAGCTGTGCAGCTGCAGGGCTGGAGAGCACCGATTCGGTGACCAGCCCCGGGCTGACATTCGCCCAGACGAGGATGAAGATCAGCGCCGGGACAACGGCCCAGGTCGCGACATACCAACCATGCTGGCTGGGCAGGCTGTGCAGCCGGCGCGCGGACACGCCGCGCGCCATGCGGGCGGCGCGCGCACGCGCCGTCAGCCAGCTGATCAGCCCGAGGCCAAGCACGAGGAACAGGAGTGCGAAGACGTTCACCGGTCGAAACCGCCTATCTGTGAGAGGTGCAGGTGTCGGTTCGGATCAGTGGAGACCGTCACGCTTCATCGTCACGCCCTGTGCGATGACCTCGCTCGCCTTGGTGCGATCGGCATCGGACGACGCGATCATGCCGCGCTTGGTCAACGGGCCCTCGGGATCCCACATCCTGGTGTACTGGGTCAGGAACTCGTTGATCCCCGGTACCGCCTTCAGATGCTGTTTCTTGACGTAGATGAACATCGCGCGCGCGCCGGGATACTGGCCCGACGAGATCGCGGCATAGGTCGGATCGACGCCATTGACCGCCACGCCCTTTAGCCGCGAGGCGTTTTCCTCAAGGTAGGAATAGCCGAACACGCCGATGGCGTTGGGGTTGGCGGACAGCTTCTGGACGATCAGATTGTCGTTCTCACCCGAGTCGACATAGACGCCGTCCTCGCGCACGCGGGTGCACAGGTCCTTGGCCTTGTCCTTGTCGGTCTTTTCGATTTCCTTGACCTCGGGGTAGGCCTCTTCGCAGCCCGGGTGCATGATCAGCTCATGCAACGAGTCGCGGGTGCCGCTGGTCGCGGGCGGACCCATGATCGAGATCGGCACGGCCGGAAGCGACGGGTTGATGTCCGACCACAGCTTGGCGGTGTTGGGCTTGCCCATCGGGGTTGCCGCCAGCGCGCGATAAGCCTCGGCGAGGGTCAGCCTGATCTTCGGGCCGTTGATCGATTCGGCAAAGGCGATGCCGTCCATGCCGACCTGGACTTCAAGGATATCGGTCACGCCGTTGCGCTGGCACAGGTCGAATTCCGACGCGGTCATGCGGCGCGAGGCGTTGGTCATGTCGGGATGCTGCGGGCCGACGCCCGCGCAGAACAGCTTCATGCCGCCGCCGGTGCCGGTCGATTCGATTACCGGGGCCTTGAAGCTGCCCGAGTTGACGAACTGTTCGGCGACCATGGTGGTGAAGGGATAAACCGTCGACGAACCGACGATCTTGATCTGGTCGCGGGACGCCTGGCTACCGCCGCTGCCGCCGCCACAGGCAGAAAGCGTGAGCGCCGAAAGCGCGATCAGAGTGAAGCTGCGCATCATGATTCCCCACGGCCATTTTGCGAGTCGCGGGACAGTGGCCGGGCCTGTCCGCGACCGGCCCTCTGTTTCAATTGCGTGACGTTATGATGACACCGGCTCCGGAATCGGCGTGGTGGGCAGCAGGATGGTGACCGCGGTGCCCTCTCCCACGGTGCTGGCGATGTCGAGCCGGCCGCGATGCCGTTCGACGATGTGCTTGACGATTGCGAGGCCGAGTCCGGTGCCGCCTGCGGCGCGGCTCCGACTCGAATCGACGCGATAGAATCGCTCGGTCAGGCGGGGCAGGTGCTCCGGCGCGATCCCTTCGCTCTCGTCGCGCACGGTAAGCCGGACCATCGAGGATCCGGTTGCGTCGAGCGTGACGGTGACGGGGGTGCCTGGCCGCCCGTATTTCATCGCATTGCCGATGATGTTGTGGAGCAGCTGAGACAGCTGGACCCGATCGCCGCGCACGGCAGGCACGGCGTCGATCTTCAGCGCGATATCCGGGCCGCGCGTCGGCGACAGGGCGGCGAGTTCGTCCCACACCTGTCCCACCAGCGCGCCGAGGTCGATCATGTCGTCGGGCGCGCGGTATTTCTCCGCCTCGATCCGCGACAGCGAAATCAGGTCGTCGATCAGCCGCTGCATCCGCCGCGCCTCATTATCCATCACCTTGAGGAAGCGGGCGCGCGTTTCGGGATCGTCGGCGGCGTCCTCCAGCGTTTCGATGAAGCCGAGGATCGAGGCGAGGGGGTGCGCAGCTCATGGCTGGCATTGGCGACGAAATCGACCCGCATCTTGTCGGCCGCATGCGCGCCGGTGCGGTCGCTCAAATGTACCACCCGTGCACCGCCGGGAAGCGCGCGGACCCGCATCTCCCAGCGCTGGTCGCGCGTGCCGAGGCCGACGAGGTGGATCGGCCCGCCGGGTGCGCCGTCGACCGGATTCAGCAGCCGCTCGGCCGCGGCGGGGTGGCGGATCGCAACGCGGACATCCTCGCCAAGGATATGCTCGCCGAGTAGCGCGCGGGCGGCACGATTGGCACCTGTCACGCGCTGCCCCTCGACCAGCAGCATCGGTTCGAACACCGCCTCGATCGCTTCGGCCACGCCCGCGGGCACCGCGTGAGTGGGGGAAGGTGCGCTGGACTCCATCGCTGATTCCTCGGGCGGGGGCGCGGCGATCAGCGCCGCCAGCGTCGCGCCCACCAGCGCGATCCCGCCTGATTCCGGCCCGGCAGTGATCCACGCGACGATCGCGGTGACAATGACGGCGGCAAGCGCAGTCAGGGTACGGGGGTGGAACAGGCTGGGCATATGCCCAGCCTAACCGATCGCCGCGCGATTCACACTTGTGAAAGGCAGGTATGCGAGGGATGAACGCATCATGGCCGACACCACGCCCCCCAAGGACGGATTGCCCAAAGGTCCGAGCAGGCGCGCACTGATGCTCGGTGCGGCCAGTGCGTCGGCGATCGTATCGATCAAGCCCGCGCTCGCGCAGACTGCCGGATCGGTGCTGAATTGCGAGATCCCGGTGCCTGATGCCGGGCGCGCGGGCAACTACATCGCCGCCGACGGGTCACTGGTTCCGGCAGGGACGCAGGGCGCGTTTCCACCCGCGGGCCGTGCGTTTCGCGGCGAGGAGGTGAAGCAGGCGCTGAGCGGCGCAAACCTGCCCGGCACGACCTATGACCAGAGCCGCGCCTATACCAACTACATCCGTCGGCTGCAGCGCGGGACGAGCGGATTTACCTGTTTCGCATCGCTTCAGATGCCGCGCGGGTAGAGCCGCGTGACTCGATATCGCGCCGCGCCTGCCGCGACGCTGCGGATCGAACCGCTCGATGCGTTGACGCTGATCTATCATCGGGCGTCGGGAATCACCCATCTGGTCGACTCGCCGGTGCCGGAGTTGCTGGACCTGCTCGCCGAGCCGCTGACGCTGGAACAGGCGCTGGCGGCGCTGGCGGAGCGGTTTGACCTGATCGATCCGGATGCAGCGGCACTCGAAGCGAGGCTCGACGAGCTGGTCGCATCCGGGCTGGTGGAGCGCGCCTGATGCGCCATGCCACCACGCTGCGAATCGGCCGGGTCGGGTTTCGCATCGGCAGCGACTGGCGCGCGCCGATCGCCGCGCTGGACGATCTCTACCGCGATTATCCGCAGCCGCAGGACGGCATCCCCGACTTCACCGTGCGCCTGTTCGCCGCGCGCTTCTGGCGCCGCTGGATCCGTCCGGCGGTGCATCTGGGCGGGGATTTCGTGATCCCGGAGGCGGCACCGCTGCCGCTGGCGCAAGGCGTGCTGGCGGCGGAGATGGCGATGAACCTCCAGATGGCGCTGGGGCAAAGGCGCTATCTGCTGCTGCACGCATCTGCGGTCGAAAAGGGCGGTCGCGCGTTGCTGATGACCGGGGAAAGCGGGGCCGGAAAATCGACGCTCGCCGCCTTGCTGATGGCGCGCGGGTGGCGGCTGATGGGTGACGAATTCGCGTTGCTCGACCCGGCGACGGGGATGCTCCACGGCTTTCCGCGTCTGATCAGCCTCAAGAACGAAGCGATCGGCGTGATGCGGGCGATGCTGCCCGATGCGCGCTGGGGGCCGCTGCTCAAGGGGACGCCGAAGGGCGATATCCGCCACCTCGTCCCCGATGCCCGAGCGATTGCGGCGATGGACGTGTCGGCCAAGCCCGCGCTGATCCTGTTTCCTGCGTTCGGCCATCAGGTCGCCGAGCGGGCGGTCGAGCCGAGCGAGTGTTTCGTGCGGCTCACCCAAGCCTCAACCAACTATGTGGCGCTGGGCGAGGCGGGGTTCGACGCGCTGACGGCCCTTGTGCGCGGCGTCCCGGCGCGGGCGATCGACTATCCCGATACCGATGGCGCGATCACGCTGGTCGAGCGGCTATGGGGGGAAGTGGCGTGAGCGGCGCGCTGGTCGCCCGCGCGCTGCGCGATCCGGCGTCGGTGCTGGCGCTTGATGCGCAGGGCTGGACCGAATTGCTGTGCGCGGCGCGGGCGGAGACGCTGATTGGCAGCCTGGCGCATCGCGTCGAGGGGCTGGCCATTCCCGACGCCGCCGCGCGCGTGCTCGCCGATGCCCGCGCGGCGGCGGAGCAGGGGCGGATGGCAGCATTGTGGGAGGCGGAAATGGCGCGGCGCGCGCTTGTGCCCAGCGGGATGCCGGTGGTGCTGCTCAAGGGCACTGCGTTCGTCGCGAGCGGGCTGTCGGCGGGACAGGGGCGGCAGATCGGAGATCTCGACATCCTCGTGCCGCGCGAGCGGATCGAGGAGGCCGAAGGACTTTTGCTGTCCGCCGGATGGGAATGGGTGAAGCCCGATCCCTATGACGACGCCTATTACCGCCGCTGGATGCACGAGCTGCCTCCGCTGATCCATCGCGAGCGCGATCGGATGATCGACGTCCACCACACGATCCTGCCGCTGACTGCGCGGGTGACACCGGATGCGGGGGCGCTGATCGCCAGCGCGGAGCCGCTGGGCAATGGCCTGGCCGTGCTGCCGCCCGAGGGGATGATCGTCCATGCCGCCGCGCATCTGTTCGCGGATGGCGATTTGCAGGGTGGGCTGCGGAACCTGTGGGACATCCGCTGCCTGCTCGACGAATTTGACGGTAGTGGTTTTGACCTGAAGCTCGCCGCTTGCGCTGCGCAGCACGGCCTGACCCGAGAGGTCGCACGGTCGCTACGGTTGTCGGAATATCTCTTCGGGGAGGGCGCGGCGCTGACGCTGGGCGACCGCATCTATGTGCGCCGCCTGCTCGCCCGCGATGGCTGGGGGCAGCGGACGCGCAAGCTGGCCGAGATGGGCTTCTATCTGCGCGGCCATTGGCTGCGCATGCCGCCGCTCATGCTGGCGAAGCATTTGTGGACGAAGTGGCGGAAAGGCTATCGCCCAGCCGGATGAGCGTCGGGACGAGCTCGTCATAGCCGTCGATCACCGCGTCTGCGCCAAGCTCCGCGACCGGCTGCATCAGGAAGCCGAAGCTGACCGCGATGCTCGGGATGCCCGCATTTTTCGCCGCCATGATGTCGTAGATCGAATCGCCGACGAACGCCGCGCGCCCGCCGCCGCAGCGTGCGATCATCTCGTGGATCGGGGCCGCAGAGGGCTTGGCGTTGTCGCGTCCCATCGTGTCGCCGCCGATGACGCAGGCGAAGCGGTGGTCGAGGCCGACCTCACGCACCAGCCGGGTCGCAAACCGTTCGAACTTGTTGGTGACGATGGCGAGCCTGACCCCGCGCGCCTCCAGTTCATCCAGCGCATCGCCGAGTCCCGCGAACGGCACCGTGCCGTGGGAGAGATTGTCGCCGTAGAATTCGAGCAGCGCCGGGTACGCCGTCGCCATCACCGCTTCGTCATAGCCCCCCGATTCGTGCAGCCCCTGCTTGAGCATGTTCTTCGCCCCGCCGCCGATCATCGACCTGATCCGGTGGGGCGCGAGGGTGGGGCGATCCACCAGCGCCAGCGCGTGGTTGGTCGCGGCGAGCAGGTCTGCACTGGTGTCGAGCAGCGTGCCGTCGAGATCGAACCCGACGATGTCGAACGGAAAATCGGTCATCGCTTCAAATGCATGCGCCGCTATGGAAATTGCAACATGATCGTGGCAGGGGCGCGGCTAAGGGGAGCTTTCAACCGATGACCAAGCCGATCGCCGCGATCATCCTTGCCGCCGGAAGCGGGACGCGGATGAAGTCCGATACGCACAAGGTGCTGCACCCGATTGCGGGCAAGCCGATGCTGTTGCACCTGACCGACGCCTTTGCGGCGGCAGGTGCGGCAGAGAAGGTCGTCGTCGTGGGCGCGCGGCGCGAACAGGTCGAGGCGGCGGTCGCGCCGCTCGGCGTGCGGATCGCGCATCAGGACGAACAGCTCGGGACCGCCCACGCAACGCTGATGGCGCGCGATGCGCTGGCCGGGTTCGAGGGCATCGTGATCGTCGCCTTCGGTGACACGCCCTTCCTGTCCGCTGAAACCATCGAGGCGATGGCGGCGCGGCTCGATGCGGCGGATGCGCCGCGCGTCGCGGTGCTCGGCTTCCGGCCCGACGATGCCAAGGCCTATGGCCGGATCATCGCCGACGCCGATGGCGCGATCGCCAAGATGGTCGAATATAAGGACGCGACTCCCGAGGAACGCGCAGTCGATCTGTGCAATTCCGGCGTCACCGCCGTCCGCGCCGCCGACCTGTGGCCGCTGCTCGACCGCGTCGGCAACGAGAATGCGGCGGGTGAATATTACCTCCCCGACATCGTCATGCTCGCGCTGGCCGATGGCGACCGCGCGGTGGTAGTCGAGACCGATGCCGATGAGGTGATCGGGATCAACAGCCGCGCCGAGCTCGCTTATGCCGAGGATCGTTGGCAGGCCGCCCGCCGCCTGGCTGCTATGGCCGATGGCGCGACGCTGATCGCGCCGGAGACGGTGTGGTTCGCGCACGATACAGTGTTGGGCCGCGATGTGACGGTCGAGCCGAATGTGGTGTTCGGCCCCGGCGTGACCGTCGCGGACGGCGTCACCATCCGCGCCTTCTGCCATATCGAGGGCGCGACGATCGCGACCGGCGCGGAAGTCGGCCCCTACGCCCGGCTGCGCCCGGGCACGGTGCTCGGCGAGAAGAGCAAGGTCGGCAACTTCGTCGAGACCAAGAAGGCCGTGCTGGGCAAGGGCGCCAAGGCCAACCACCTCACCTATCTGGGCGATGCGCAGGTGGGGGGAGGGCGCGAACATTGGTGCGGGGACGATCACCTGCAACTATGACGGCTTCTTCAAATATCCGACCGTGATTGGGGCTGGAGCATCTATCGGATCGAACAGCGCGCTGGTCGCGCCGGTGGCGATTGGCGAGGGCGCGATCGTCGGCGCGGGCAGCGTCGTGACCAAGGATGTCGAGGCCGACGCACTGGCGCTGGTCCGCCCCGAACAGACCGCGCGCGCCGGCTGGGCCAAGCGGTTCCGCGCGGCGATGGCTGCACGAAAGGCGGCGAAATGAGCGATATCTACGAAGGCAAGCCGTTCCTCAAGCTGCTCGACGCCTATGTCCTCGACGCGATCGGCGCGCTCGATGCGGACAGCGACGCGGCACTGACGGCGCAGGAACCGGCGTTCCACGCGATGTTCGGCGCGACCGGCGATTGGCGCGCCATCGTCGTGCAGCGGATGCAGTTTCCCGACGGGATGGCGGGTGCGATCAACGAGGTGTGGACCAAGGGGCGCGCCAAGTTCATCGCCGCGCAGGGGCACGAGCCCGACCCGGTCGAATTCATGCGCAGCTTTGTCGATACCAACTTCCCGCATTGACATGATATCATGATATGATATCAGTATATCAATGACCCGCATCCTTGCCGATCTGCCCGATGAGGACATCAAATGGCTCGACGCTCAGGCGGCCGAGCAGGGCAAGTCGCGCGCGGCAGTGCTGCGTGAGGCGGTGGCCGCCTATCGGTCGGAAGCGCCCAAGGACTGGCTCGACATCGGCTTCGGCGCCTGGGCGCGTCACGGCATCGCCGCCGATCCGCTTGAGTATGAGCGGCAGCGGCGTGCCGAATGGACGCGCCCGTGGGACGATGATTACGAGGAGGTTCGCGCGGAATCGCCCGAATGCTTCGATGAATATGACGACAAGGAACGCGCGCACTATCTCGCACTGACGCGCAAGGCAGAGGCCGAGCGCGACGCCGGACGTGACAAGGGCACCGCATGAGCGGCTATAGCCTCGACGCCAATATCGTCATCGATGCCCTGATGAACCACGAGCCCGCGCACCATGAATTGCGCCGGATCGCGCAGAGCGGCACGCGGATGTGGATCAGCCGGATGGCGTGGATCGAGGTGCTGTCAAAGGGCAGTGACGCCGCCGTCCGCGACGTGATGACCTTTGTCGATCGCTTCGGCCTCGATGAGATCGACGAGGAAATCTCGCATCGCGCCGCCGCGCTCCGTCGCGAACGCCCCCGCCTCAAATCGCCCGATGCCATCATTCTTGCGACCGCCCAGATTCGCGGCCGCGTCCTCGTCACCCGCAATACCAGGGATTTCCCGGCGAACATGCCGGGCATCCGTGTCCCCTATACCCTCTAGAGTCGAGAGCAGACCCCATGTGTGGAATCGTTGGAATTCTGGGCCGCGAAGACGTTGCTGACCGGCTGCTCGATGGCCTGAAGCGGCTGGAATATCGCGGTTATGACTCGGCCGGCATCGCCACCATCGTCGATGGGGAATCCAGCGCCGCCGTGCGTCGGGCAAGCTGGTCAATCTGGGCAAGGTCCTGGCTGAAGACCCGCTGCCCGGAACGACCGGCATCGCGCATACCCGCTGGGCGACGCATGGCGGCCCGACCACCAGCAACGCGCACCCGCATGCGACCGACGAGGTCGCGCTGGTCCACAATGGCATCATCGAGAATTTCAAGCCGCTGCGTGAAGAGCTGAAGGCGCGCGGCCGGGTGTTCGAGAGCGAGACCGACACCGAAATCGTCGCGCATCTGGTGAGCGAACAGGTCGAGGCCGGGCTCGATCCCGTCGCAGCGGTCAAGGCGGTGCTGCCGCGGCTCCACGGTGCCTTCGCGCTTGCCATCCTGTTTCGCAGCCACCCCGACATGCTGATCGGCGCGCGGCTCGGGTCGCCTTTGGTTGTGGGCTATGGCGAGGGAGAAACCTATCTCGGCTCCGACGCGCTCGCGCTCGCGCCGCTGACTCAGCGCATCTCCTATCTCGAGGAAGGTGACTGGGTCGTCCTCACCCGCGAAGGCGCGCAGGTCTATGACGTCGAGAACAACGCCGTCGAGCGCCCGATCGTCAATTCGGGCGCGTCGGGCCAGCTGATCGACAAGGGCAATCACCGCCACTTCATGGCGAAGGAGATCTACGAGCAGCCGATCGTCGTCGCACAGACGCTGCGCGGCTATCTCCAGCGGCTCGAGGAGGAAGTGACACTCCCGATCCCCGAATTCGACCTGTCGAGCATCCGTCGTGTCACCATCGTCGCATGCGGCACCAGCTTTTATGCCGGCATGGTCGCCAAATACTGGTTCGAGCAGTTCGCGCGCGTCGCGGTCGACATCGATGTCGCGAGCGAGTTCCGCTATCGCGCACCAGTGATGGAGCCGGGCGGGCTGATGATCGTGATCAGCCAGTCGGGTGAGACCGCCGACACGCTTGCCGCGCTGCGCCATGCCAAGGCGGAGGGGCAGACGATTGCCGCCGTCGTCAACGTGCCGACCAGCACGATGGCGCGCGAGGCCGACCTGCTGCTGCCCACCCATGCGGGGCCGGAGATCGGCGTTGCATCGACCAAGGCGTTCACTTGCCAGCTCGCGGTGCTCGCCGCGCTCGCCGCCAATCTCGCCAAGGCCAAAGGGCGGATGGACCGGGCCGAGGAGAAGGCGATCGTTCTCCACCTCGCCGAAGCCCCCGCCGCGCTCAACGACGCGCTTAGCCGTGACGATGCGATCGAGGCGATGGCGGGCAGCGTCGCCGGTGCGCGCGACGTCCTGTATCTCGGCCGTGGCACCGACTATCCGCTGGCGATGGAAGGCGCGCTGAAGCTCAAGGAAATCAGCTATATTCATGCCGAAGGCTATGCCGCGGGCGAGATGAAGCACGGCCCGATCGCGCTGATCGACGAGAATGTGCCGGTGATCGTCATCGCGCCGAGCGGCCCGCTGTTCGAAAAGACCGTCAGCAACATGCAGGAAGTGCAGGCGCGCGGTGGCAAGGTGGTGCTGATCTCCGACGCCGAGGGGATCGCCGCAGCGGGCGACAATTGCCTGGCGACGATCGAGATGCCCAAGGTCCACCCGCTGATCGCGCCGATCGTTTACGCGGTGCCGGTGCAGCTGCTGGCGTACCACGTCGCGGTGGCCAAGGGGACGGACGTCGACCAGCCCCGCAACCTTGCCAAGTCGGTGACGGTGGAGTGAAGGCGCGGGGGCGGCAACCCGCCCCCGCCGCGCTTACTTCGGCATCCCGCTATACCCCGCCGCCTTGCGCAGTTCGGCGGCGTCCATGACATAGCCGTCGCTGACCACCGTGACGACGCGGCGCAGTGCGCCCAGTTCGGTCGATGGGTCTCCATCGACCAGCACCATGTCGGCCTCCTTGCCGACCGCGATCGATCCCGTCCGCTTGTCGGCACCGACCACGCGCGCGGGGACGATGGTCGCGCTCTGCAGCGCCTCCGCCGCGCTGAACCCGGCCTGCTGATAGATTTCCAGCTCGCGCACAAGTTCTATGCCCCAGCCATCGGTGCCCGCGACGACGGTCACTCCGGCCTTGTGCAATCGCCCGACCAGCTCGACCATCTTCGCATAGCTCTTGCGGTAATCGTCGCGCGTCAGCCCCTCGACCAGCGGATAGCCGCCGCTGGTGAAGGCCGAGCGTTCGATGACTGGTGAGATGATCCCCATATACGGGGCGTAGGCCGGGTGCGGCTTGCCGCCGTCCTGGGTCAGCATCCCTTCGAAGATCACGATCGTCGGATCGACCACCGTCTTGCGCCGCGCTAGGTCGGCGACGAAGCCCGTCATCAGCGGCGCGTCGAGATCGACGTCCTTGAAGTAACGCGCAGGCCCTTCCATTCGCTGACGGGTGTTGGCCTTGTCGATCACCGCCTTGGGCATCGACTCCATCACCACGAAATTGAGATGGGTCAGTTCGTCATAGCCGGCCGCGACCGCCTCGCTCGGCTTCATCGTCGCCGGGACATGGCCGTGGACATGCAGGCCCAGCCGGTGCGCCTCGGCCGCTGCGGGCGCGATCCATGCCGGGTTCATCGAGGTATAGAATTTGACGCCCCACAGCCCGGCCTGCTTGATCCGGCGGACGGTCGCGATCGTCTCCTCGACGCTGCTGACAACCTCCGCGCCCTGCGCCGCCAGCGGGTCCTTCTTGTCGATGATGACCGAAATGAACGGTTCGCCCATCAACAGCGTGCCTTCGCCGCGCCGCCGCGTCGCCTCGACCGCGCGGTCGAAATTGGTGCCGGGGCTGCGAAAGCTGGTGATGCCGTTCGCCATGTTCGACAGCACGCTCCAGTCGTCGCCGATATGGAGGTGGCTGTCCCAGATGCCGGGCACCAATGTCTTGCCGCGTCCGTCGATCGTCCGCGCGCCGGCGGGCGCCTTGAGCGATCCCGCCGCGCCGATCGCCGCGATCTTGCCATCCTGCGCCAGCACCGCACGGTCCGCCAGAAACACGCCCTTGTCGGCGTCGAACAACCGGACGTTGTCGAACAGCACCGGCGCCTTGGCGGCGGGATCGAGGAAGCGCTTGGCGATCGTGGTGACGACCTGTGCCGTCGCAGCGTCCTGCGCATCGCGCAGCTGCTTGAGCGCGCCCTCATAGCCTTTCGGGATCACCGAGATGAAGCCGATATCGGCGAAATAGCGCTTCTGGTCGTCCAGCCAGACGGGGATAGGGGGAGGGCAGGATTCCGCTCACGAAGGCGAGTTGCACGGTCTTGGGTCCGCCCGGCCCCTGAATGACCTGCGTGCCGCCGAACGTCATGCGCCCACGCCCGCCAGGCAAGAACGCGACGCCCTTATCGCCCGCCGCCGCGAGCGCGTCGATGATCGGCGCGGAGGCGATCCCCACCCCGCCCGCCGGGATATACCAGCCGCCCGCCGCTGCCTCGCCTGCGTCCGTCGCGGTCTTCCAGGTCGCCCGGCCGCCCGCCACGCGATACTCCTCCGCCGCGTCGCCGGACATGGTGACGCCGCGCACCGTCAGCGCGCTGATGCTGCCGTCCCTGGCGAAGGTCGTGACCTGGTCCATTTCGGTGATCCAGCCGCGCAATTCCTGCGACCAGCGATAGGCGGTGCGACCGTCGGGCAACTGCCAGCGCCACTGGCTACCATGCTGCCCAGCCTCGGACACGACGACATATTCGGCCGCATCGGCGGGCGGTTTGAGCAATTCTTCCTTGGGAACGGGTTTGGATTGCGCCGCCGGAGCGGGATCGGGATGCCCATGCGCCAACGCCGGAGCGGTTGTCGCCAGCAGTGCCGCAACCAGGATCATGCGCATCATCGTCTCCCTGCAGGTGATTACATTTGGTAGGAGGAATGGCGCGCTCGACGCAAGGCGGTGGGGTTTTGGCGGTGCTCAGTGTCAGCTTGATTTGGCTCGCACCGACGCGCGCCCTCCCGCTCTTCGAAGTCGCTACTCGGCGACGATCCGCGGAATGCTGGCGATCGGTTCGATCGTGATGTTGCGGAACCAGGTTTCGGCCCCTTCCGACTGAAGCTGGATGCGGCCATGCGTCAACGGCCGGCGTGAGCCGTCGGGCGCAATTATGGCGATGTCGCGTACCTGCGCCACCGGAATCCCGTTCACTACATGCACTGCGCGGTCGCCGACCACGTACAGGTCGAGTGTGTTCCACTGTCCGATGGGCCGTTCCGCATCCCGCGCCGCTTCGACATTCCAGGTCGGGGTGCCGTTGATCATGTCCACCTCGTGCCCGCCAAGCTGGAAACGCAAATGCGGCGCGATCAGGCCGGCGTCATGGCCGACGGTGGTGCGACCCCCGAACATTCCTGCCGACGGTGACCAGCATTCCGGTCGATCCGCGCATGATCTCGAACTCCATCGAGGGCGACCATGTGCCGAACACCTCGCCCGGTTCCCCGTGCGTATGGTAGAGCAGGCCATTATTCTGCGGCAATGTTTCGCGGGGTGCGTAGGTCTTGTCTCCCCATTTGAACTCCAGGCGCAGATGATAGTCGCGCAGATCTTCGCGATGGACCAGGCTGCCCCAGGTTTCACCCTTGATCCAGATCGCAGTCGCGCCATCGATCATGCGCACGGCGAAGTCGCCGCTCCGATCGCGGCTGGTGCCAATCGGCGATATGCCGGGAGTGTCGCGATAGGTGATCGCCGGATCGGAATAGCCAAGCCAGCTGTCCCAGTCGTCGAGGTCGCGGCCATTGAACAGGCTGCGAGCCGGGCCGGTGGGTTTGGGCACGTCCGCCAACCGCAAATGTGTCTGCACGGCCGGGCGACCCGCGCTCACCGCGCGCGCCGCGTCGAGCGAGGTCGCATCGGCTGTGCTGACGGGTTCTGAGGTGCGAGCGCACGCGCCACATGCGAGGGCAAGCGCAAAGATTGTGACGTTCGGTCGCACCAAGATGTCCCCCCTCAATCGCTAGTGATCGATACCGACTAGCGCATCGCCGCCGCCAAAACGAAACCCAAATATCAATCGGATGGCGGCGTCCTCATAGCGGTGCTGCGCGGATGGCAGCAACGGACGCGTGGGTCTGTATGACCCGTTGAGGAGAGGGACTGCGCAATCGGGAAGCGGGCCTGGAGCGGGTGAAGGGAATCGAACCCTCGTCGTGAGCTTGGGAAGCTCCTGCTCTACCATTGAGCTACACCCGCATTTCAGTAGCTTAGCCTTGTCTCGTCTAGGTTCTGTCTCTTTTTTGGCTCCGCGTCCTCAGGGATCTCTATCCACGGCGGACGGGCAGTTGGCAAGCGCTTTAGCAATTCCGAACGGCGCGGCGCGAATGGTCGGACACCTAAGGTGCGGTAGCTCATGAGAGCTTGAGGGGCTTTTCCGCGGGACAGCTTGGAAAGCTGCTGCACTGCCATTGTGCTATACCCGCAATCCCAATGCCTGAGCTGCCTCTCGTTTCCGATCTGGCTCATTTCTGGCTCCGATGCCGGATGGCCCGGATCCACATCTCGGTCGAGAGGCGCAACCCCTGTTTACGCAAATGCGCATACCAATCGAGCTACCTCGTGATGGCGACGGTTTCGGGGCCGTCAGTTGCCTGACCGCCTTATGCTGCAGACTAACCAAATCAGACATTACCCGCGCTCCCCAGTCGGCGGATCGTGGGCGCAAGCGAAAAGAGTGGGCAAGCGGGAAGAAGCAGAAAGACCGGTGAGCCGCGTCCGCCGAGACATGATAAAACAATGCGGTTTCGCAGTACTTGTCGTGAAATCTACGATCTATCACTCTGAGGACAGATCGACCGTCAGATTGCAGTCGGAGTTGTTGCCATGATGATATGCTACGATCCCGGTAGCGTGGTTCTGGAACGAATATGGGAGCGGGGCGCGTTCAGGCAAACGCGTCTCCTCATGCTCTTCCTGGGCACCGAATATGATCGCGCCTTCCTAGATGATGTTGTCCACTACGGTCACGATCTTGACAGTCTGCTGCACGGAAACTTGTGTATCGGGGTGCTCTTCATGCCGCCCCCGGAGAGCCCGGGAGGCCGGTTGGAGGATGAGTTTGAGCGCTTCCATTCTCTCCGCTGGAGTGAGGATCCGACTCTTACGGAGAAGCTTGTCGAACGCATGTCGAAAGAGAGCTACGACGTGGCACGATTCTTGGGTATTCCCCTACAGGATCTCCCGGGCATCGCCTTTCTCTCGGCCTCTGAACCAGACAATGTAGCCTATGTGCCGCTCCGGAAATCATCGTTGAAGGACATCTATCCCGATTTGCGCCGGGTGATGAGCGATTGGTACAGCGACAATCGGGCGGTTCTTGAACAATTTCGTACCGAATGGAGAGAAGCGCGGAATGAGCAGGTGGCGCACTTCGCGCACCAAGTCGGCAACGAGATCCAGCGCAGTGGCAAAGCAAGTCATCTGGTGAGGAAGTTACCTCGCGCAATTTCTCGTGCGGGTGAGGATCCGGCTGACCTACGCAATTTGATGGTTCGCCAAGGCTTGAGCGTGGAGATCGAGGGCAAAGTTCTTGACGGAACTGCGGTTGAGCAAGAGCTGGTAGCGTTGCGACAGAGAGCTCAGGCCTCCCCTCCGCCCTTGCCCGATTTCCAGCTAGATCGAATCCGAAAGGTAAGCAGGAAAATTAAGTTTCAACATGTTGCATTGCTTGGTTCGCAAAAGAGCAAAGGCATGTTGGAATGGATAAGGTTAATCCGTGAGGCTCTCGCTCCGCTTTAGGGTTCTAAGATTGCCAGGAGCTATGGCGCACGGACCGGCGAACGACCGACATTAAGGCGCGTTGTCGACGGGCTGGTCGTGACGAAAGCAGACAGGCCGCTGATGGGCCGTGAGCGGACTGGCGGCTTTGGAGCTCCAGACCGCAAAAGCGGACTGAAACATAGCCGCAATCGCGTGCGTCTCTCACAGTGTGTCGGAGGCCGGGATCAGTTGGCGGCAGTCGGGCGGGGCGGCAGCCGACCGATCCACGCCGACAGTTTCGTCTTCAGTCGCTCGGCCACTTGCGGCGCGGTGGCCGTGCGGTCGTGCTTCTCCTGCGGATCGCGCGCGATATCATAGAGTTCGACCGCCGACCCATCGGCATCCATCAACAGCTTCCACGGCCCGGACCGAATCGAATAATGCGGGCCGAACGCGCGTTCGGCGGCGGGGCGGGCAATATGGGTGTAGAGGTCGGGGCGCTTGGTCAGCACCCGGCCACGCCACGCCGCACTGACGTCGATCCCGTCCATACCGACGGGACGGGCGGCGCCGGCGATGCTGGCGAGGGTCGGATAAAGGTCGACCGCCTGCACCACACTGCGCATGTCGCGGCTGCCCGGTCGCACCTGTCCGGGCCAGCGGACGATCAGCGGCTGACGGATGCCGCCTTCGTACAGACTCGCCTTGCGTCCGCGATAGGGACCCGCCGATCCGGGCGTATCGGCCCCAATGGTCGGACCATTGTCCGACGTGAACACGATCAGCGTGTCGTCCAGCTCGCCGGCGGCGCGCAGCCCGGCGACCAGCCGTCCGATTTCGGCGTCCATCGCGACCAGCACCGCCAGGAACTTGTCCTCCCGCGCGTCGCGGCCCTTGCCCTTCACCGCAGCGGCCTGCGCGACATTGGGCTGCCAGGGCGTGTGGACATCGTCCAGCCACAGCTGGGCGACATGGCGCCGCCCGCTTGCGGCCTACGAAATCGAGCACGCGATCGACATAACGTCCGGTGGTCTGCGCGCGCGGTAGCCAGTCGATCGGCCCCTGTCCCAGCGCTGCGCTCTGCTGTGCCAAATTGTTCGCGATATCGCTGGGCAGGACGCGCGGCCCCAGCCCCTCGAACTGAACATAGCTTTCGTCGAAGCCATAGGCAGTTGGCAGCGGCGCATCGCCAACGTCCCGGCCGCCGCCCAAATGCCATTTGCCGATATGCGCGGTGGCATAGCCCGCCTGCTTCAGCGACCGCGCGAGGTTGGGTAGTTTTGGATCGAGCCAGTCGGCCTGCCCGAACTCGCGGTTGCGCTTGCGGTCGGCGATGAAGGTGACGAAGCGGTTTTGCGCCGGAAACTGTCCGGTCAGGAACCCGGCGCGCGATGGCGAGCAGATCGGCGCGGCGTCGTAGAATTGCGTCATCAACATGCCGTCGCGGGCAAGCGCATCGATGTTAGGCGTCGCTACAAGCCGGTTGCCGGTGATCGACAGGTCGCCATAGCCCATGTCGTCGACCAGGATGAAAAGAATGTTGGGCTGGCGCGCCGCCTGCTTAGCCGCGGCTCCAACCGGGGCGGGCAAGGCGCTCGACGGTGCACCGGTGACGGCGATCAGCCCCGCCGCGCCGATACCGAACGCGCGATGCCAGCGCAGATACCCCCAGCTCATTTCGCGATCCGCGGCACGCCGATCGATGCGGGGTCGCCGATGTCGATCGGCACCAGCCCGAACTGCATCCGCCACGGCGCGGTCGGGTCGTTGCCAAACATCGTGTACCAGTAGCGGCCTTCCTTGTCCCTGAACGCCGTGCCGTGCCCGCCATGCGGCGCGCCCATGCGGCGCTGGCTGTACGGGCCGAACAATGTCTTCGCTGTGCCGTACATCATGTCGTACGTACCGTGAGTACGCAGTGGACCATGCCACTCCGCACCCGTGAGAAAGTAGACGCCGTTGACCTTGATCAACCCGTTGCCTTCGTACCCGACATGATCGCCATCGGCATCGACCAATGTTCGCACTGGCCCATCGAACCCGTCGCGCTTCGCGTTCAGTTTCCCGATGCTGCCGCCGCCCCACAGGAAATAGAGGCCGTCGTCATCCTCGAATGGAAATCCGTCGATGCCATTCACGAAATAAGACTTGGTAACGTTCTCATACGGCCCATCGGCCTTGCCGCTCGTCGACCGGTAGAGCCAGGTCTTGCCGCCGACCCCGCGCTCCATGACGGAGAAAGCAAGATAATAGGTTTTGTCGCGCGCCGACCACATGATTTCGGGTGCCCAGAGTTCGGCGATATTCCCGCCGAAATCATAGCCCATCCCTTCCCACTTCCAGACGAAGCCGACCTCGTCCCACTTCTCGAGATCCTTTGAGCGCCACAGCTTCACCCCACCCTCGGGGCGGTGATAGCCATAGCCGTCCAGCGTCCCGACGAGATAATAATAGCCGTCGCCGCCCAGCGTGACCGATGGATCGCGCATCGATTCCGTCGTCACCAGCGGCTTGCGCGCCGCAACGGCGCTGTCCTCGGTGATCACCGACGCGGCCTGACGCAGCCGCCCGTCGGGCGCACGTTCGAGTGGGGCGAGGCCGACCTGTTCGCAGAACAGGGCGAAGCTGTCGTCGCACTTGGGGTTATAGACCGCCGCGAGCTTGCCGTCGTCGGTGCGCACCAGCGATCCGCGGCCGGCATGCGGCACGGCGAGCGCGCGCATCGTGAACGGGCCATAGGGGGTGGGCGCCTCGGCGACGAACAGATCCTCGGTCGCAGTGCGCATCCGCCCCGTGGTCTCGCTCGCGGCCAGGACATATTTGTCACCGTCGCGCGCCATCGTCGCGCCGCGCGTGCCGACACGGGTGCGGACCGGCCAGTCCTTTCCGACGGGCGGATGCTTGGCGAACAGCTTCTGGTCGGGCTTGAGGAAGCGCGGCGCTTCGGCAAGCTTCTGGAAACCGGGCGCGAGCCGCGCGATCATGCCGCCGCCCCAGATCAGATAGCCCTTCCCGTCGGTATCGACGAACAGCGACACGTCGCTCGCATCCTCGACCAGGCACGGCGATGCTGCAAATGCGCCACCCGGCGTCGCCGCCTTGCCGATCGCGATCCGCGCGCAGCCGGTCTTGTCGGAGAAAGCGAGGTAGAGTGCGTCGCCCGCGACCGTCACCGACGGGGCAAGATAGCGTTCCGACACGTCGCCGGTCGCGATCCCGTTGCCCGAAATCTTCGCCGTCCCGACGCGAGTCCATTTCTTCGCGTCGGCGGATGTCCACAGCTCGACCCCGTGGCGCGGCGCGTTGCGCAGCGTCGTGCCGGTCAGCACCCAGCCGCCGCCGGGCAGCCGCGCCATCGACGCATCCCCGATCGGCCGCTCGGCAAAGATCGCCGCGACTGGCTGCGCGTCGGCGGCGGGCATTACCGTCGCGTTGCGGTCCATCGAGGGATGGTCGGCGAAGATATCGTCCGCAACCGCCTTTTTGAGCGGCTGGACCTGCGCGCAAACGGGTGCTGCGGTGAGGGCGGCCAGTGCGATGCCGACGAACAGGGCTGGGTACTTCATCGCTCTCAATTCTGCTGCAGTGCCCGGAAGTCATCGATCCAGGCATAGTTGGGCTGGGACGTGCCATCGGCATTCTTGCGGATCGTCGCGGGGGCGAACACGCTGTTGATCAGCCAGGGAGTCTTTTTCGGACCCCATTCGGCCTTCATCGAACTGCCCTGCTTGAAGCCATAGGTCGCGACGGCAAGGCGGCCGGTGTCGCGGAACAGCTTCATCTGGTTGCGCAGATAATGTTTCCGCCCCTCGAACCACGGGCTCATCTTCAGGAAATCGTCCCATTGCGCCTTGGGGAAGGGCGTTTCGAGCGCCGCCTGCACGATCTGCCAGTTCTGGGCGGTGCGTGGGGCGCCGTATTTGTCGGCAAAGGCGGAGGCGACCGGCTTTTCCATATTCTCCTGCCACCACCAGATCAGCGAGAATTCGGTGACGATGAATGTCTGCTCCGGGCGCATGCGCGGCAGGATGTAATCGAGGAAGATCTTCGACTTTTCGATGCCGTTGATGTGCGGGTGGATGGTGACGCCGTCCAGTTCCGGCGTCGCCTTGACGAACGCCATCCAGCGTTCGGTCGTGGCGTTGCGCCATTCCGGGTTGGGCAGCTGGTTGAGCGCGCCCATATAGAGCCGCGTCGGACAGTTGGTGGCGCAATGCTGCTTGCGATAGTCGATGACGCGCTGCGCCAGCCCTTCGTAAAAGGCGTTGAAGTTGGGGTTCCAGTCCTGCTTGCGGCTTTCGATAAACGGCTCGTTGCCGATCATCAGAATGTCGACCTTGCCCATCACCAGCGGCAGCACCGCGTCGGTCCGCGCGATCTGGCGCGCATATTCATCGCCCCCGCCTTGGGAAAGGGGACGCGGTTATAGTGATATTTGAAGGTCAGGATCGTCTTGTACCCCTTGGCCTTGGCCTCGAGGATCGTCCTGACCGCGCCATGTTCGATCGCCGGCTTGCCGTCGAGCTGGCGCATGGGGGAGGAAGATACGGACCCATTTCGCGCCGGCCTGGTCCAGCTCGCGATAATCGACATCCTCATAATGCTCATTGTAATTGGCGCCGAGAGCGCCCTGCGCCAGCGCCGGGCCGGACAGGCCGATCAGTGCGGCGGCGGCCGCGAATATCAGTCGCATGACTCTCTCCCCTGTTCGTATTTCTAGTTGCGCGCCGCTGCCTCGCGCTGGGCCTTGAGGTTGACCGACACCGGTTTGGGCTGGGCGTCGAGCATCGCGTCGAGCTGAGCGCGCAGCTTGGGCTGGGCATCGGCTATGTTCTTCGTTTCGCCCGGGTCGCCCACCATGTCGTAGAGTTCATAGACGCGCTGTCCGCTCGCTTCCTGGGTCCAGCGGATCAGGCGATAGCGGTCGGTGCGGATCGCCTGACCGATCCGACCGGGACGGTTGAAGGCATGATAGGCATAGGGCCGCACCCGCTTTGCCGGATCGCGCAGCACCGGGGTCAGATCGGCCCCGTCGATCGGTTGCGTCTCCGGCGCAAGGCGCACACCGGCCAGGCGCGCGAGGGTCGGATAGATGTCCACCGTTTCCGCCAGCTGGCGCGGCGCGCTGCCCGGCTTGCCGGTGCCCGGGCCTGCAAAGATGATCGGCAGGTGGACCGCCTGTTCGTAGTTGGTGTGCTTGGTCCAGATCCCGTGGTCGCCCAAATGATAGCCGTGATCGCCCCACAGCACGACGATCGTGTTGTCGGCCAGGCCCTCGCGCTCCAGCGCATCCAGCACCTTGCCGATCTGCACATCGACATAGCTGACCCCGGCATAATAGCCGTGGATCAGCTTGCGCTTGAGCGCATCGGAGAATTGCTTGCCCGGAACCTGTCCTTCGGGGACCGGTGTGTAGGCGGCGATCTCGCCGCCCATCTTGCCGGCAAAGGCGGGTGCCCCCTCTGGAAGCTGCTCGAAATCGGGCATGGGCAGCTTTGCCGGGTCGTACATGTCCCAATAGCGCTTGGGGACCGAGAAGGGCAGGTGCGGGCGGGCGAAGCCGACCGCGAGGAAGAAGGGCTGGTCGCCGGTCTTCAGCTCCGCCAGCCGCTGCGACGCGCGCGCGGCGATGCGGCCATCGGCATAGGCGTCGTCGGCGACATCGGGATCTTCCCACGCTGCACCGCGGGACAGCGCCGCCGCGAATTTGAAGATATCGGCGTCCTCCGGAACGGTGATCTCGTTGAACAGCGCTTCCTCTCGCGTCGACTTGCCCGCATTCTCGGGATCGACATATTCGATGACATGGTCCTTCACCGGCGGGGCCGACCAGCTGACATCGTCGCCCTTGGTGCCATGCCCGATATGGAACACCTTGCCATAGCTTTCGGCACGATAGCCGGCGCGCATGAATGCCTGGGGCAGTGTGACCGCATCGGGCATATAGTCGCGCAGATTCTGGCCGAAATTATAGATGCCGGTCGATGTCGAGCGGCGCCCGGTCATCAGATTGATGCGGCTGGGCGCGCACACCGCCTGATTGGCATAGGCGCGCTCGAACCGTGTGCCGCGCGCCGCCAGCCGGTCGATATTGGGGCTGATCGCGTGCGTGTCGCCGAAAGACCGCAGGCTGGGCTTGAGATCGTCGACCAGGATCAGCAGAACGTTCGGACGCTTCCCGATTGTCGGCGCCGCCCGAGCGGGGGTAGCGCCTTGAGCGGCGGAACCTGTAGCGGTCGTCTGTGTGCAACCGGCGATCGCGGTCGCCGCCATCAACATGATGATACGGCTGGTAATCCCGGACACGCGCATTCCGAACCCTCTCACTCTATTTCTTATAAATCATATAATTCATGGCGAAGAAGGCAAGCCCTGATTGCCTCCCAACGCGACAACCCGTTTCGTCAGGGTCGGCTGCGACCCGCGCTCTCGATCTGGTCGAGCATCGCGGCCATCCGCGCGACCCGCTTCGGCTCCCGCGCCGCCAGATCTTCCCGCTCGCCTGGATCGCGCGCGAGATTGTAGAGCTGGTGACGCGGCAGCGTGCCGATCTGGTTGCCGTGAAACTCATGGGGTTCGACGCTGGCGCGGATGAACTTCCACTCTCCCTGGCGCAGTGCGAGGATGCGCGCGCCGCTGCTCGCGACGGTGGTGCCGGTGGTGACCATCAGCTTGGTATCCTGCACGACATGGTCGCGTCCCAGATCGCTGCGACCGAGCAGAACGGGGAGGAGGTTTAGGCTGTCCACCGCCTGATCGCGCGGGAGCGACTGTCCGACCAGTCCGGCGATCGACGCGATCAGGTCGACATGGCTGACCATCGCCTGCGACACATGCCCGGCGCGCGCCTTGCCCGGCCAGCTCACGATCATCGGCACGCGCGTGCCGCCTTCGAAGATGCTGTACTTGCCGCTGCGATAGTGGCCCGACATCCGGTGCGCGCCGTTTAGCGACACCGCGCGATCCTCATAGCCGTCGAACAGGATCGGACCATTGTCGCTGCTGAAGACGATCATCGTGTCGTCGGCGATGCCCAGTGCCTCGAGCTTGCGGCCCAGTTCGCCCACCGTCCAGTCGAGCTGGATGATCGTGTCGCCACGCGGCCCCCGGCCCGACTTGCCGACGAAGCGCGGGTGGGGCGCGCGCGGGACGTGCGGCTCGTTCATCGCGAAATAGAGGAAGAAGGGGTCGTCCTTGCGCGCGGTGATGAAATCGACCGCCTTGCCGAGCAGCACGTCGGTCAGCTCTTCATCGACCCAGCGCGCCGCCTTGCCGCCCGCCATGTAACCGATGCGGCCGATGCCGTTGTGGATCGTGTTCGAATGTTCGGGATCGCCGCGAAACTTCAGCAGTCGGGGGCTGTCGAAGCCGGTGGGTTCGTCGCCGATCTTCGCCTTGTAATCGACGCGGATCGGATCGGCGGGGTCGAGCCCGACGACGCGCCTGTTCTCGATCAGCACCGTCGGCACGCGGTCCAGCGTCGCGGGCATGTAGAAGCCATAGTCGAAGCCGATATCGAGCGGCCCGGGGGCGATCTCGCCATTCCAGTCGACCTTGCCGTCGCCCAGGCCCAGATGCCATTTGCCGACCACGCCGGTGGCATAGCCCGCCTTTTTCAGCATCGCGGGCAATGTGAATCGGCCCGGGCGGATGATGGCGGGCGCGTCGCCCGGCAGAATCTGGGTTCCCGATGCCCGCCACGGATAGTCGCCGGTGAGCAGTGCATAGCGCGACGGCGTGCAGGTGGCGGAGGTGGCATAGCCCGATTCGAAGCGGACTCCGCGCGCGGCGAGCGCGTCGAGATGCGGGGTGCAGAAGCGCGTCGCGCCATAACAGCTGAGGTCGCCAATGCCGAGGTCGTCGGCATAGATGACGATGATATTGGGCTTGCGTCCGGTCCGGGCCGCGCTGGCCGATGGCACGGCGAGTGTCGCCGCTCCTGCGAGCAGCAACTCGCGACGGGTGACACTTCCCTGCAACGCCCTCTCCTCACTTCATCCGATCATGCACCTTGTTATATGATATTTATCTGACTTAAAAGGCGCGCAATCGGGAGGGCATGATGGCGCAGATTTTTCTGACGAAGGCGAAGCGCGGCTTCATTCTGCTGGCCGCCTGTGCCGCTCTGGCGGGATGCGTGGATTCCGCGAGGTCATCCCCGCGCGCGGATGGATCCGACGCGACCTTCGCCAATCCGCTCCTCTCCTCCGGTCCCGATCCCTGGGTGACCTCCCATGACGGCGTCTATTATTATACCCACACGCTCGGGAAGCGGATCGCGTTGTGGCGGACGCGCGATATCGCCGATCTGGCAAATGCCGAGCAGAAGACCGTCTGGACGCCGCCCGCCACCGGCCTCAACGCACATTCGATTTGGGCGCCCGAGCTGCACCGCATGAACGGCAAATGGTATATCTATTATACCGCGACCGCAGCGGGTTCCCGGGACGACCGGAATCGCGGCGTGTTCGTGCTGGAGAACGCATCCGCCGATCCGATGCGGGGCGAATGGACCGACCGGGGGCGGGTCAATACTGCGCGGCCGGGGATCGACGGCACCGTCTTCCAGCATCGCGGCACGCTGTGGTTCGCCTATTCGCCCTATCTCGCAAAAGGCAGTGGCATCGCGATCGCCCGACTGGCGAATCCCTGGACGATCGCGGGCGAGGAAGCGGTGATCGCTGTACCGGACAAGCCTTGGGAAGATCGCGGCGGGCGCCGCATTCTGGAGGGGCCGGAATTTCTGGAAGGACCCGACGGCCGCATTTTCCTCACCTACTCGGCGGGGGCCTGCTGGTCCGACGACTATGCACTGGGCCTGCTCGAAGCGGGGCGGGGGGCGGATTTGCTTGCGCCTGCAAGCTGGACCAAGCACCCGCTTCCGGTGCTGACCAGCGCCAACGGCGTCTTCGCGACCGGGCATAACGGCTTCTTCCGCTCGCCTGACGGGGGCGAGCAATGGATCATCTATCACGCCAATCCCGGACCCGGCATGGGCTGCACCCAACGTCGCGCGCCGCACATCTCGCGCGTCGAATGGCGCAAGGGTGTCCCGGTTTTCGCGCCGCCCGCCGCTGCGGGAACTCGCCTGCGCAAGCCGTCCGCAGCGCCCGCGAACTAGCCTAAAATTGCAATTCACCTATTGATATGATAATTAAGACGCAATAGGATGGGCTCGAGCCAATTAAGAATATTCAAGGGGGAGGTTACGTGATCAACCGCAATTTCCGTATGCTGATCGGGACTGCGTCGGTGCTGGCATTGGCGGTGCCCGCCATCGCCCGTGCGCAGGATGACCAGACGGCAGTCGCGCCGGAGGGCAACTCCGACGAGGTCGTCGTTACGGCGATCCGCCAGAGCCTGGAAACGGCTCAGGCGATCAAGCAGGAGGCGGACGAGATCGTGGATCCGATCGTCGCCGAGGATATCGGACGCCTGCCCGACGTGACCGCTTCCGAATCTCTTGCGCGCATTACCGGTGTGCAGGTCGAGCGCAACGGCGGCACCGCGCAGGGGGTTCGCGTGCGTGGCCTTCCCGACCTGTCGACAACCTATAACGGACGCGAGGTTTTCACCGCCGAAGGGCGCTACGTCCAGTTGCAGGACTTCCCGTCCAACTCGGTCGCACGGATCGACGTGTACAAGGCGGCGAGCGCCAATCTGCTCGAGCCGGGTCTTGCCGGCCTGATTGACGTGCGGTCGCGCAAGCCGCTCGACTTCAAGGGAAGTCGGGTCGTCGGAGCGGTCACCGGCCTGCACTGGCACCAGTCGCAAAAGACGGGCGTCGAGGCGAACCTGCTGCTCAGCACGCGCTGGTCGACAGGCATCGGCGACATGGGCTTCCTGGTCGAGGGGTCCTATGCCGACATCAAGTTCCAGGATTCGGCGCGGAACGTCAGCCAGACGATCCTCAACCGCTCCAATATCCCGGGCTATGTCGGCACCGCATTGCGGTACCCCTCGTTCATCAACATCGACTATACGACGGCCAATCGCTGGCGGCCCAACGCCGCCGCCGCGTTCCAGTGGCGACCCAGCCCCGACCTCGAAATCTATCTCGACGGGCTTTATCAGGGCTATCGGTCCAATGGCGGCGGCCGCAACTTCCAGGTCAACTCGGGTGATCTCGCGGTTCTGAGCAATATCGTGCTGTTCCCCGGTACGAACCTCATTCGCAGCATGGATGCGTCAGCGGGCGGCCAGATCGTCGGCGGCCAGGTGTCGAACAACCAGTGGACCGACACCTATCAGGGCGGCGCCGGCTTCATCTGGAAGCGCGGCCCGATGCGGATCACCGGCGATGTCGCCTACACCGACTCGACGTTCAACAATCACAATTATGTCTTCAACTATACCAGCCAGACCCAGCCGGTGCGCCATTTCGATTTCGACACCGATCAGGGTGTCGGCGGCGGCACGGTCACGCTGATCAACTATGACCAGTTCAACCCGGCAATGTTTCGCTGGACGCAGATCAACGAGACCGGAAACCGTGGGCATGGCGATGCGATTCAGGCTCGCCTCGACTTCGACTACCGCTTCGATCGCTGGGGGTTGACCAACCTTCAGGCCGGTATCCGCTTTGCGGATCGCAACGCCGACAACTATAACTACACCCGTGTCGGAACCGCGCCGGCGGGGCGGCTCTTCTCGCTGCTGCCCCTGGCTTATGAAAGCGCCAATCCGGGCTTTCGCGGCGACGATGTGAACTCGCTGCGCACCTTCCTCGTCCCGACGCGCGAGAGTGTCGCGGAAAATGCGGACTGGCTCCGTACAGCGGCGGGCCAGCCGACCGGTCGTCCGCCGCTGGGCGACCCGAACTATGTCAGCAACGAAAAGACGTACACCGCCTATGTCCAGGCGCGCTACGATATCGATGTCGGCGTGCCGATCGACGGCCTGATCGGCCTGCGCGCGACGCGTACCGAGGATACGATCAACGGCTTTGCCCGCTCGACCACGGGTACCGGTGCGGGTGCCGTTACCACCGTCACGCCGATCACGCGGTTCAGCCGCTATGACGATTATCTGCCCAATGTCAGCGCGCGGGTCCGGCTCGATCGCAACCTTCAGTTGCGCCTTGCCTTCACGATGACGCGGACGCGTCCGGGCTTTGGACAGCTCAATCCGTCACTGACGATCAACACGCCGCCGCCGATCTGTATCGTCGATCCCACCGTGCCCGATAGCGGTCCGAACAACCCCGACTGCATCCGCTCTGCGTCGGGCGGCAATCCCGACCTGAAGCCGATCCAGTCGACCAATTTCGACGCCTCGCTTGAATATTATTTCACGCGCAGCGGATCGGTTACCGTTGGCGTATTCCGCAAGGAGTTGCAGGGTTTCGTCAACAACTTCACGACCGATATCGCGGATGCGGAGTTCGGTCGCCTGCGGATCAACCGTCCGGAAAATGGCGGTGCAGGTCGCATCAACGGCGTCGAGGCCGCGGCACGCACCTTCTTCCGCGCGCCCTGGCTGCCCGACTGGCTCGGCAATTTCGGCGCGCTGGTGAACTATACCTATGTCGACGGCACGTCGGAGCTCGCGCCGGGTCTGGCTGCGACGCTTCCGGGCCAGCAGCGGATCGCGGGCCTGTCCAAGCATGTCGCGAACCTGTCGGGCTTCTATGAGAACCGCTGGGTCTCGACGCGGCTGTCGTACAATTACCGCTCGGACTTCGTGGTCAACTATGGCCAGGTCGTCGATCCCGCGCTGGGTGCCGGCGTATTGGGTCCGGCGCTGCCGGTCATCGAACGCGGGCGGGGTACGCTCGATTTCGCGGCGACGCTGAGCCCGATCGAGAATATCACCCTGACCTTCAATGCGACCAACCTGCTGGGCGCGGCGGTGAGCAATTCGCGACAGTTCAACGCGCTCGGCCAATCCTATGACTGGCAGACCCGCTTCCTCGAAAGCGTCTATCGCGTCGGCGTCCGCTTCCGCTTCTGATCCTTTCGACCGCATTCAATCCGGGAATATGATGATGAAACACCTGCTGATGATCGCCGCCGCCGGGTTCGCGATGAGCGCCGCGCTGCCCGCCGACGCGCGCGACATGTGGACCAAGGAACAGGCCAACGCTTGGTACGCCAAACAGCCTTGGATGGTCGGCGCCAACTACAATAACCGCAGCGCGATCAACCAGTTCGAGATGTGGCAGGCGGCGACCTTCAACCCGAAGGAGATCGACGAGGAACTGGGCTGGGCGTCGGCGATGGGCATGAACATCATGCGCGTCTATCTCCACAACATGCTGTGGGAAGAGGACGCCAAAGGTCTCAAGCAGCGCATGGAAACGTTCCTGCAGATCGCGGACAAACACAAGATCCGCATCATGTTCGTGCTGTTCGACAGCTGCTGGGATCCCAACCCCGTCTCCGGCCCGCAACGCCCGCCAATCCCCGGCGTGCATAATTCGGGCTGGATGCAGGCGCCGGGCGCGGCGCGGCTGGCGGACAAGAGCCGCTATGGCGAGCTCGAAGCCTATGTGAAGGACATTGTCGGCCATTTCGCGAACGACAAGCGCATCGCCGTCTGGGACGTGTGGAACGAGCCCAACAATGAGGGCGGCGGTGGCGGTTCCTACAAGCCGACGCCCCAGAAGAAGCAGCTGGTCGCCGGCCTGCTTGGTCCGGTGTTCGAATGGGCGCGCAGCGCCAATCCATCGCAGCCGCTGACCAGCGGACTGTGGATCGGACAGAATTGGGATCAGATGGACAAGCTCGACGCGGTCGAGAAGATCCAAGTGACCCAGTCCGACGTCAACAGCTTCCATGATTACAGCTGGCCCGAGACGTTCGAGAAGCGTGCGAAGCAGATGCTGAGCTATGGCCGCCCGGTGCTCGTCACCGAATATATGGCGCGCGGCAATGGATCGACCTTCGACGGGTCGCTTCCGCTGGGCAAGAAATACAATCTTGCGATGATCAACTGGGGTTTTGTCGACGGCAAGTCGCAGACGCGGATGCCGTGGGACAGCTGGAAAAAGCCTTACACCTACGAGCAGCCTACGATCTGGTTCCACGAAGTCCTGCGCTCGGACGGGAAACCTTATCGCCAGGCCGAGGTCGACCTGATCAAGCGACTGACGACTGAGGCGAATGGCCCGCGTCGCTGACCGTCGCATGCCGGAGCCGGGCGTCACGCGCGCCTGTGCTCCGGCACAGGCGCGGTTGCGCGTCGCTGCGACCGAGGCACGTGAACAGCGGCGGTTCGAAGCGATTTGCGCGCGCGAGTTGATGGGCGATATCTGCTGAACGTCCCACGGTTTCCGGAGTCGTCTGTTCGTGCCCGCTTTCCCATCCCGGTCGCCCGACTTCCATCGCGACATGGTCGATATCGCCGGTGGCACCTTCCGAATGGGCTCGGAGGCTTTCTATCCGGAGGAAGCGCCGCACCGACTGGTGCGGGTCGGCGGGTTTCGGATCGACGTGACCCCGGTGACCAATGCCCAGTTCGCGGCGTTCGTGGAGGCGACGGGGCATCGCACCCTTGCCGAAATTCCTCCCGATCCGAAGCTGTATCCCGGATTGGATCCGTCGCTCGCGGTTGCGGGGTCGGCGGTATTTCAACGCACGTCCGTGCCCGTGCCACTCGACGATTACAGCCAATGGTGGGACTTCGTCCCCGGAGCCGACTGGCGGCATCCGGCCGGGCCCGACAGCGATGCGCTGCCCGATCATCCGGTCGTCCAGATCGCGTACAAGGACGCCGAAGCCTATGCCCGATGGGCGGGCAAGGCGCTGCCGACCGAGGCCGAATGGGAGTTCGCCGCGCGCGGCGGCCTCGACGGCGCGGAATATGCCTGGGGCGACGCGTTGACGCCGAACGGCGCGGTGCTCGCCAATTTCTGGCAGGGACAGTTCCCGTTCGCGACGACCCGGCCCGACGGCCAGTTCCGCACCACGCCGGTCGGCAGCTTTCCGCCCAATGGCTATGGCCTGTACGATATGATCGGCAATGTCTGGGAATGGACCCGCGACTGGTATGGAGCGCCGGGCGGCAATCCGGGCAAGGCATGTTGCGCGATCGACAATCCGCGCGGGGCGCAATTGCGCGAGAGCTTCGAGCCGGGTGATCCGATGCGGACGGGACGCAAGGTGATGAAGGGCGGATCGCATCTCTGCGCGCCCAATTACTGCCAGCGCTATCGCCCCGCCGCGCGCCATCCGCAGGCGATCGACAGCCCCACCAGCCATATCGGCTTTCGCTGCATCATCCGGGATTAGGGTTCGGGACCCTAATCCTCCGGCCTCCCGTCGATCGGTCCGCGCTCCAGATGCGGCTTGACCTTTACCGGGCGGTCGTCGCCCTGGTCGCGGCGCCACTCGGCCAGCTTCGCGCGCAGCTTGACCATCACCGCCCGGTTTCTCGGATCGGCGGCAAGGTTACGGGTTTCGTCCGGGTCTGCGGTCAGGTCGTACAGTTCCTCCGCCGGGCGGGTGTAATAGGCATCGACGATCGCCTTTGCCTTGGCATCGCTTTCCGCCGCGCGCCGCCATGACGGGAAATAGGCACCCGAACCCAGCCGCGCGGCCCATTGGTCGATATGGGTGGTGAACAATGTGTCGGGACGCAGATTGACGATATATTTCCAGCGCGCCGTACGCACGCTGCGCATTGGAAAGACGTTGATGTTGACGTCGTTATTGTGGGTGGTGAAGATTTCGGGCCGCCCCTTGAACCGCCCACCCGGGCGCAGCGCCGCGGCGAAGGAGCGTCCGTCCAGCTCAGCTGGCTGCTTGCCGCCTGCAACCTCGACCAGGGTCGGCAGGATATCGACCCAGCTGACCATCGCCTGCGTGCGGCTGCCCGGCTTCACCCGGCCCGGCCAGCGCACGATAAGCGGCGTGCGCGTGCCGGTATCGTAGAGGTTCCACTTGCCGAACGGCCATTGCGCGCCGTGATCGGAAGAGAAAAGGACGAGACTGTCCTTGCCCAGCGTCGCATCCACCGCCGCCAGCGTCGCGCCCAGTTCCTTGTCCATCCGCGCGATGGCCGCGTGATAGCGGGCGCGCGCTTCGCGCGTCTGCGGCGTGTCGATCGATTTGGGCGGGAGCGTGATCGCCGCGGGATCGAAGCCCTCGCTGGTTTTGGGCCAGGGAACGTGCGGCCAGTTGCTGCCGACAAAGATCGCCAATGGCCGCTTGTCCGTACGCGTCTTCAGCCAGCTGATCGCGGCCGGAACGCCGTCATGGTCATGGAAGGTATCGTGCGCGAAATGGTCGAAGCCATAATCCTTGGTATGCTGGTAATGCGCCACCTTGCCGAATGCGACGACCTGATAGCCTTGCGCCTGGAGGTATGCCGGCAGCTTCTTCAGTTCGTCGCGCGCCTTGCCGTGGTTCGCTTCGGCGCCGTTGCGCGCGGGCATCAGGCCGGTGAGCATCGCCGCACGGCTGGGCGCACAGGCGGGGGAAGCGACGAACGCCTGATCGAAACTCAGCCCGTCCGCTGCAAGCTTCGCAAGGTTGGGGGTGCGCGCGTCGCGGTCGCCGCCGGGCGTCGTGTCGAGATAGCCCAGATCGTCGGCGAGGAAGACGACGATGTTCGGCTGCGGTTTCGTCGCGGGCGCGCGCCGCTCGGCAGGTTCTCGGGCCAGCGCGGGTGGCGTGACGATCAGCGCGACACCAATGGCGAGTGCGATACGGCGGGTGAGACGCGTCATGGCTCAGAACTCGAATGCGGGGGGCAGGGGTCGGCTGCCCGGTGAGGAATGCGTCGGCGACAAGCCGCAAGGGGCGCAGGTCGATATCGCTCTCGCCGCGCCGGATCAGGTTGGCGAACCGCGCATAGAGCCGCGAATATTCGGCATTCGGCCCCTGCATCGGCGCCTGGCCGGGCAGTTCCAGGCGGCTGCCCCCTCGCGCAGCCGGAGCGTGCCGGCATCGGTATCGACCGCGATATCCCAGGTCTGGTCGCCGGTCTGAAGAAAGTCGAAATCGACATCGACCGGCGCTTTGCCGCTGCGCATCGCGATGGTCGCGGCGATCGGACAGGCGCGGTTCTCGGGGATTGCCAGCTCGGCGCTCAGCACTACCAGCGGGTCGGGCAGGATGCGGGTCGCGATCGACAGCGCGTTGATGCCCGGATCGAACACGCCGAACCCGCCTGGGGCAAGGATCCATTCCTGTCCCGGGTGCCACTGGCGGATATCCTCGCGCCACGCGATTCGCACTGCGGCGATCACCTTGTCCGCCAGCCAGTCACGCGCCGCATCGACCTCCGCTGCCTCGCGTGAATGCCAGGTGGCGAACAGCGTCACCCCCTTGGCCCGGGCCGCATCGACCAGCGCTTCGGCTTCGGACACGGTGGCGGCGGGCGGCTTTTCCAGCATGACGTGGCGGCCTGCGGCAATTGCCGCCATTGCCTGTTCGAAACGTCCGGCGGGGGGTGTGCAGAGCGAGATGGCGGCAATGTCCGACCGCGCGGCGATCAACGCCTCCACCGATCCATGACCTTCAACGCCATCGACCCGGCCGTGGCGGCTGGCGGTGGCTGCAAGGTCGAAGTCCGGGCACTGGCTCAATGCGGGAAGGTGCTGGTCGCGGGCGATTTTCCCGATGCCGACAAGGCCGATGCTGATCCTCTGCATGCTCTCCGCTCTTTTATACGATATATATGCTTCCTATCCGCCGCGAACGGCGATATCAAGCGGATGTGAAGACGGGTATCGCGACATTACGGGCGCGATCCCTCAGGACCGGAGAGGGTTTCGAGTGGGGCAAGGGAAGAACGACGCGCGGAAATTGCGATCGCGCGCATGGTTCGACAATCCGGAAAATCCGGACATGACCGCGCTCTATGTCGAGCGGTACCTCAATTACGGGATCAGCCTGGCGGAGCTTCAGTCGGGGCGTCCGATCATCGGCATTGCCCAGACCGGCAGCGACCTGGTCCCGTGCAACCGTCACCATATCGAGCTGGCAAAGCGCGTGCGTGAGGGGATTCGCGATGCGGGCGGGATCGCGATCGAATTTCCTGCGCATCCGATCCAGGAAACCGGGAAGCGCCCCACCGCCGGGCTCGACCGCAACCTTGCCTATTTGAGCCTCGTCGAATCGATCTATGGCTATCCGATGGACGGCGTCGTCCTGACCATCGGCTGCGACAAGACCACGCCTGCCTGCCTGATGGCCGCGGCGACGGTGAACATCCCGGCGATCGCGCTGTCGGTCGGGCCGATGCTCAATGGCTGGTTCAAGGGCGAGCGCACCGGATCGGGGACGATCGTGTGGAAGGCGCGCGAGATGCTCGCCGCGGGCGAGATCGATTACAAGGGGTTCATCGAACTGGTCGCTTCGTCCGCCCCGTCGACCGGCTGGTGCAACACGATGGGCACGGCGACGACGATGAACTCGCTGTGCGAGGCGCTCGGCATGTCGTTGCCCGGATCGGCCGCGATTCCGGCGCCCTATCGCGACCGTCAGGAAAATGCGTATCTCACCGGCCTCCAGATCGTCGAGATGGTCGAGGCCGACCGCAAGCCGAGCGATATCCTGACGCGCGAAGCCTTTCTCAACGCGATCCGCGTCAACAGCGCGATCGGCGGTTCGACCAACGCCCCGATCCATCTGAACGCCATCGCGCGCCATGTCGGGGTCGAACTGAGCCTGGACGACTGGGAAGCGCATGGGGCCGAAGTGCCGCTGCTCGTGAATCTCCAGCCCGCAGGCACCTATCTCGGCGAAGACTTCTACCGCGCGGGCGGCGTGCCTGCGGTCATGGGGCAATTGCTGCGTGCCGGATTGATCGACGGAAATGTCGTCGGCGCGAACGGCAGGTCGGTCGCGGACAATGTCGGCGATGCGCTGGCCAGCGACGCGGATGTCATCCGGCCGCTGGACAACCCGCTCAAGCCCGCCGCCGGCCTGACCGTGCTGTCGGGCAATTTGTTCGACAGCGCGGTGATGAAATTGAGCGTGATCTCGCCCGAGTTTCGGGCGCGTTACCTGTCCGACCCGGACGACCCCGAAGCGTTCGAGGGGACGGCGATCGTGTTTGACGGGCCGGAGGATTATCATGCGCGCATCGACGATCCGGCGCTGGGCGCGGACGACCGCTCGATCCTGATCATGCGCGGCGCGGGACCGATCGGCTATCCCGGCGGCGCGGAGGTCGTGAACATGCGCCCGCCCGCCGCGCTGATCCAGGCCGGGGTCCATGCGCTGCCGTGCCTGGGTGACGGGCGTCAGTCGGGGACGAGCGGCAGCCCGTCGATCCTCAATGCCGCACCCGAGGCCGCGGTCGGCGGCGGGCTCGCATTGATCCGCAGCGGCGACCGGGTACGGATCGACCTTGGCAAGCGCACTGCGAACATGCTGGTAACGCCCGAAGAGCTGGAGGCGCGGCGCGCGGCGCTCGCCGCCGAGCTCGGCTATGTCCCGCAATCGCAGACGCCCTGGCAGGAGATTCACCGCAACGTCACCGGTCAGTTCGAGGGCGGGGCGGTGATCGAGCTGGCAGTGAAGTATCAGCGCATCGCGCAGACTCGCGGATTGCCGCGCGACAGCCACTGATGGCTGACGTCGCGATCATCGACCGCGACCGCGCCGACCGGCTGGGCGAAGGCCCGTTATGGTCCGCGCGCGACGACGCGCTCTATTGGGTCGATATCCTCGATCACCGCATCAACCGCATGTCGCTGGCCGACCGCAGCGTCACCAGCTTCGCGCAGCCCGACTATGCCGCCTGGGTCATCGAGCGGGAGCGCGGCGGCTTCGTCGCCGGGATCGGGCGCGACATCGTGCTGCTCGATCTACCGGCAAACCGGCAGGTTCCGCTTGGCAGCGTCGATCGCGGCGTCACCGGCAATCGCCTCAACGATGCCAAGGCGGATCATCTCGGCCGTATCTGGGCGGGGACGATTCCTGCCAGTTGCGACCGGCCAAGCGGCGCATTCTACCGGATCGATCCCGACGGGCTGATCGTCCATGCCGACAGCCCCTATACCATCGCCAACGGCCCCGCGATCGACCCCGACGGACGCTTTCTGCTTCACACCGACACCGCGCTGGGAACGGTCTTCCGCTTCGACATTCATGACGACGGCAGCCTCGGCCCGCGCACGCCGTTCATCGTGTTCGAGCCCGGATGGGGCAATCCCGACGGCATGACCTTCGACGCGACAGGCGGGCTGTGGGTGGCGTGCTGGGGCGCGTCATGCGTCACCCGATTCTGACATGGCGGGCACCCGCGAGCGCTCGATCGCGCTGCCCGCGAGCCAGATCACGAGTTGCGCCTTTGCCGGCCCGCAGCTCGACCGGATGTTCGTTACCTCCGCCGCCGATGGCGTGGTCGAGGAACATGGCGGCGCATTGTTCGAAGTCGATCCCGGCTGTCGCGGCCGGTTACCCAATATGTATCGCGGATAGAGCAGGAGAGAGAGACTCATCATGGCAACGAAAAGCGCATTGCTGATGGCCGCTGCGGCGGCCTGTGCCCTGGGCGGCACGGCGGAGGCGGCGACCGCCAAGCGCGGCAGCTTCGGCAAGCTCGCGGACGGGCGCGAAGTGGCGTCGGTGACGCTCGCAAACAGCCGCGGCGTATCGGTGACGATGATCGCCTATGGCGCGACGATCCAGTCGCTGGTGATGCCCGACCGCAATGGCCGCAAGGCCGATGTCGCCCTCGGATACGACAATATCGGCCTTTACGAGACCAAGCCGCAATATTTCGGCGGGATCGTCGGCCGCTTCGGCAACCGGCTGGCGGAGGGCAGGTTCAAGCTCGACGGCAGGACCTACCAGACCCCGGTCAACAACGGAAAGAACGCTCTGCACGGCGGGACGCGGGGATCCGACAAGGTGCTGTGGGACGTGGTGTCGGTGAAGAGCGGGCCGACCGCGTCGGTGACGTTCCGCTATGTCAGCCGCGACGGCGAGATGGGCTATCCCGGCACGCTGACCGTCGACGCGATCCATTCGCTCGACGAGAAGAACCATCTGACGATCGAGTATCGCGCGACCACCGACAAGGCGACGGTGATCAATCTGACCAACCACAATTACTGGAACCTGTCGGGCGAGGGGTCGTCGAACGGTGCGATGGGCCATGTCGTGACGATCCCGGCGGACACCTATCTGCCCACCGACGACGGCGCGATTCCCACCGGCGAGTTCAAGTCGGTCACGGGCACGGTGTTCGACTTCCGCAAGCCGCGCGCGGTGGGCGATCGGGTGCGCGACGCATCGGACCAGCAGATCGTCTGGGGCCGTGGCTACGACCATAACTGGGTGATCGGCCGCCAGGTGATCGCCGGCCAGCAGCTGATGGCGCGGGTGCAGGATCCGGCGTCGGGCCGCGGGTTCGAGCTGTGGTCGAACCAGCCGGGGCTGCAATTCTATTCGGGCAATTTCTTCGACGCGACCAGCCACGGCAAGAGCGGGAAAATCTACCGCATGGGCGACGCGATCGTGATGGAGCCCCAGAACTTCCCGGACGCGCCGAACCAGAAGGGCTTCCCGAGCGCCCGGCTCGACCCGGGCCAGACCTATCGCAACGTCATGACCTATCGCCTGACCACCGGCCAGGTCGCGAAGAAGAAGCGGTAGGCCGTCCCACATCCTCCCCCGCGAGGGGGAGGACAGGGCACTATTCCTTCGCCCCCTCCGCCTCGTCGATCAGTTCGAGAACGTCGCCGATCAGGTTGCGCATCGCGGTGCGTGCCGCGTCCGGATTGCGCGCGAGGATCGCGTCGCGCACCGCGGCATGGTCGGCCACGCTCGCGGTGCGGCCCTTGATCCGGTTCGTGAAGCGGATCGAGGTACGCAGCGCGGTGGTCACCACGTCGCGGAACTGGACGTAAAATGGGTTGCTTGACGCGCGCAGGATCGCGACGTGGAAGGCGATGTCCGCGTCGAGCGGTTCGTCCAGCCCTTTCTCCGCAGCCTTCATCCGTTCGAGCCCGTCGGTAATCCGCTGAAGCTCCGCATCGTCGCCAAAGCGCGCGGCCAGCGCCGCCGCCTCCGGCTCGATCGCGACGCGCAGCTGGTTGAACTGCTTGAGCAGGTCGACCGAAAATTGCCGTTCGAGCAGCCAGCGCAGCACATCGGTGTCGAACAGGTTCCACGACGTTGTCGGCTGGACGACCGTCCCCTGGCGCGGGCGGGCGCTCAGCAGGCCCTTGGCGGTCAGCATCTTGACCGCCTCGCGCGTCACCGATCGGCTCACATTATGCTGCTTGGCAAGCTCCGCCTCGGTCGGAAACGGCTCGCGTTCGAATCGCCCGGTGACGATCGCGCGGCCCAGATTGTCGAGCAGGCCATAGGTCAGGTTGCGGCCCAGCTCGGGCCGTCCCGCCCCGTCCAGCGTCAGTTCGCTCGCCAAGATTTCCACCTTCCCCTGCTGATCGCTCGGCCGGCGACCACATTATGCCGATCGCGTCGCTAGACAAGACTAATTAATCAGATAAATGTACGCGCCAGACGCATCTTGTGCGTAGCTGGAGGGGATACGGGGTGACAAGCCTGTCGCAAATCGATTTGATCGTCGTGATCGCATATGCGATCGGCATTTTCGGCCTCGCCCAATGGGTCAGCCGCGAAAAGGCGGGTCACACCAAGGACACGTCCGACTATTTTCTCGCATCCAAATCGCTTCCCTGGTGGGCGATCGGCGCGTCGCTGATCGCGGCGAACATCTCGGCCGAGCAGATCGTCGGCATGTCGGGATCGGGTTATGCGATCGGCCTTGCCATCGCATCCTATGAATGGATGGCGGCACTGACCCTGCTGATCGTCGGCAAATGGTTCCTGCCGATCTTCCTGAAGAACGAAATCTATACGATGCCGCAGTTCCTGGAACAGCGGTTCGGGCCGACGATCCGCACCGTCATGGCGATCTTCTGGCTGGCGCTCTACGTCTTCGTCAACCTGACCTCGATCCTGTGGCTCGGCTCGATCGCGGTGACCCAGGTCGCCGGGATCAATCAGGACGTCGCGCTGTTCGGCCTTGGCGTGTTCGCATTGGTCTATCAGTTGCGCGGCGGCCTCAAGGCGGTGGCGCTGACCGATATCGTTCAGGTCACGCTGCTGGTGTTCGGCGGCCTCGTCATCTCCTATCTGACGCTCAGCCAGATCGGCGGCGACGCGGGCGTGCTCGGCGGGTTCAACCGCCTGACCACCGAACTGCCCGAGAAGTTCGACATGATCCTGTCGGAGGACAACCCCTTCTACAAGGACCTGCCGGGCCTCTCCGTACTGATCGGCGGCATGTGGATCGCGAACCTCAGCTATTGGGGGTTCAACCAATATATTATCCAGCGCGCACTGGCCGCGAAGAGCCTGGGCGAAGCGCAGAAGGGCGTGGTGTTCGCCGCCTTCCTCAAGCTGCTGATGCCGGTGATCATCGTGCTGCCGGGCATCGCCGCCGTGCTGCTCGCGCCCGACCTGGCCAAGCCGGATCAGGCCTATCCGACGATGATGGGCCTGCTGCCGGTCGGCCTGCTCGGCCTGGTCTTTGCGGCGCTGGTCGCGGCGATTATCGCTTCCACCGCGTCGAAGATCAATTCGGTCGCGACGATCTTCACGCTCGATCTCTATGCCAAGGCAAAGGGCGTGCAGAACCGCGCGCAAGACGCCAGCGGCAATGCCGATCTGACCACCGCGCATGAAAAGCAGCTGGTGCTGGTCGGTCGCATCACTGCGGTGGTCGCCACGTTGCTGGCGATCGTCACCGCGCGCCCATTGCTCGGCAGCCTCGACCAAGCGTTCCAGTATATCCAGGAATTCTCGGGCTTCGTCACGCCGGGCATCACCGTCATCTTCCTGCTCGGCCTGTTCTGGAAGGGGGCGACGGAGGCCGGCGCTCTGGTCGGCGCGGTCGCATCGGTGCTGCTCAGCTTCCTGTTCTGGTTCCCCGCCGACTGGGGCGGGATCGCCGCGCTCAACGCGGTGCCGTTCATGAACCGCATGATGATCGTGTTCTTTATCAGCCTCGCGCTCGCCGTGGTCGTCTCGCTGGCCCGTCCGGCGCGTGAGGACAGCAATCGCATCTCCATGCAGGGCGTGTCGTTCGGCACCACCGCCGGGTTCAACATTGCGGGCGCGATTGTCGTCGTGATCCTGATCGCGCTTTACACCGCATGGTGGTGAGGATGGACGACGCTTTTCTGGCGGTTGACTGGGGAACCACCAACCGCCGGATTTACCTGATCGAGAACGGAGCGGTCGTGCGCACCGAACGCGACGAACGCGGTGTCACGGCCGTCACAGATTTCGCGGGGGAGGCGGCGGCGATCCGCGCGCGGTTCGGCGACCTGCCGATGCTGCTGGCGGGGATGGTCGGGTCGAACATCGGCTGGCGGGTCGCACCCTATGTCCCGGCACCCGCCGGGGTATCGGACCTGGCTGCCACTCTGTTGCGGATTGACGACCGTACGATGATCGTCCCTGGTGTTTCGACATCGACGGACGTGATGCGCGGCGAGGAAGTGCAATTGCTCGGCGCGGTCACGGCGGGGCTGGTCCCCGGCGACGCGCTGCTCGTTCAGCCGGGGACGCATTGCAAATGGGCGGTGATGGTGGAGGGGCGCATCGCCGACTTTACCACCGCAATGACCGGTGAGCTGTTCGCATTGCTGGGCGCCCATGGCCTGCTCGCCGCGCAGCTTCACGGTGAGGTCACCACCAGTCCAGCCTTTTTCGAGGGCGTTGTCGACGGCAAGCGTCGCGACCTTGCCGCATCTCTGTTTGGCATTCGCGCGGCAAAGATGCTCGGCACGCGCGATGATGCCGATGCCGCCGCCTATGCCAGCGGGCTGCTGATCGGCAGCGATGTCGCCGCGCGGCTCGCCGCGGCACCTGACGCGCCGATCTTCATCCTGTCCGGTCCCGAGCTGGGCAATCTCTACACCGCCGCGATCGCCGCCAACGGCCGCAGCGCCGCATTGATCGACAGCCACGCCGCGTTCGTCGCCGGCATCCTCGACGTCGGAGCCGCCATAGCATGAGCCACCTCGCCCAGTTCGATGCCGCCTTTGCCGCCTGTCCGTTGATCGCAATCCTGCGCGGCGTGACCCCCGACGAAGTTGTTCCGATCGGCGAGGCGCTGATCGGTGCGGGTTTCGCCCTGATTGAGGTGCCGCTCAATTCGCCCGACCCGATCGAGAGCATCGCGCGGCTCGCCGCTGAGGCGGGCGACCGCGCGATGGTCGGCGCAGGAACAGTGCTGCGCGAGGCTGATGTCGCCGCTGTGGCGGGGGCGGGGGGTACGCTGGTCATCTCGCCCAACGCCAATCCGCTAGTGATCGCCGCGACCGCCGCGCGCGGGTTGGTCTCGCTGCCCGGCATCGCTACCCCGACCGAAGCGTTCGCCGCGCTCGACGCGGGCGCGACCGCGCTCAAGCTGTTTCCGGCCGAAGCGGCGTCGCCGACAGTGCTCAGGGCGATGCGTGCGGTACTGCCCAAAAGCGCGCGGGTGCTGCCGGTCGGCGGGATCGAGCCGGGCAATATGAAGCCTTGGCTCGACGCCGGAGCTGCGGGCTTCGGTCTCGGTTCGGCACTGTACAGGCCGGGCCTGTCCGCCGCCGAAGTCGGCGATCGCGCCGCTACCTTTGTCGCCGCTATCGGAGAGCATTCCTATGTTGCGTAGAACACTCCTGCTCGCCGCGCTGGCGGCAACCACCGCTGCCACCCCGCTGTTGGCACGCACTCCGGCCAAGCCGACCCCGCCAGCCGAGGCACCGCCGCGTCCCAACATCATCGTCATCCTCGTTGACGACATGGGTTTCTCCGACTTCGGCAGTTATGGCGGCGAAATCCCGACGCCCAATATCGACGCGCTGGCGAAAGACGGGCTGCGCTTCACCCAATTCTACAACAACGCCCGATGCAGCCCGACCCGCGCCGCGTTGCTTACCGGACTCAATCCGCATCAGGCGGGAATGGGCTACCTCAGCGGCCTACGCTTGCCACAGTCGCGGGGGACGCATGGCCAGTTGCACCCGCGCGCGGTGACCATTCCGCAAGTGTTGCGGGAGGCGGGCTATTTCACGGCGATGGCGGGCAAATGGCACCTCGGCAACACGCCAGGGACCACCCCGGTCGCGCGTGGCTTCGATCGCTCGCTGAGCGCGATCGCGGGCGGCATCTACTATCCGAAACAGGCGGCACGCTCCGACGCGGGTACGCGCACGCTGCTGGTTGATGGCCGCCCGATCCGCACCGACGATCCGATGCTTGGCAAGGATTGGTACGGCACCGACCTTTGGACCCAATGGGGGATGAAGTTTGCCGATGAGGCGCAGGCGAAGAAGAAGCCCTTCTTTCTATACCTCGCCCATGTCGCGCCGCATTTTCCGCTGATGGCGCCGGAGGCGGATATCGCCCGTTTCCGGGGCAAATATATGGCCGGGTGGGACCAGCTGCGCCGGGAGCGCCATGCCCGCCAGCAGCAGATGGGGCTGATCGGCCCGCACAAGGGGCTCACCCCGCGCCCGCAAAGCGCGACCGAATGGGACAGTCTGGCCCCCGCCCAGCGCGAGCGGTTCGACGCGATGATGGCGGTTTATGCCGCTGCCGTCGCGCGCGTGGACAAGTCGGTCGGCGACCTCGTAGCGCATCTGCGCGAACGCAAGATGCTCGACAACACGCTGATCCTGATCATGTCCGACAATGGGGGCAACGCCGAATCGGGACCGCGTGGCCGTACCGGCCCGGCGCCGTGGGGCGGGCCGCAGAGCAATGTGTTCGTCGGGATGAATTGGGCGATGCTCCAGAATACGCCCTTTCGCTCGTTCAAGCATTTCACAGCGGAGGGGGCATCGCCACCCCGCTGATCGCGCACTGGCCACGTGGCATTGCGGCAAAGCTGCGGGGCAGCTTCGAGCGCACGCCGGGTCATGTCATAGACGTGATGCCCAGCCTGGTGCAGCTCGCTGGTGCCCGCTATCCGGCGCGCTTCGGCGGCCATGCGATCCTGCCGATGGAGGGGGCCAGCCTGGTCCCGGCCTTTACCGGCGGCCAAATCGAGCGCCGCCAGCCGCTGTTTTGGGAGCATGAGGGCAACAAGGCGGTCCGCGACGGCCAATGGAAGGCGGTCCAGCGGCTCGCTGGCCCCTGGGAGCTGTACGACATGGCCGCCGACCGCACCGAACTGCGCGATCTCGCCAAACACGAACCCGCGCGGTTGAAGGCGATGATCGCGGCGTGGGATGATTGGGCCGCGCGCACCTTTGTCGATGAATGGCATGAAAAAGCCGCGCGAACCGACTGGGGTGCACCTATGGGCTCCGACGACTAGTCGCCAGCCAGTCGGGTAGGGCACGATCAGGGGTGGCGGGTTTCGTTCGATCGAGCAAACGCTGCAAGGGCTGCAGACCATCGGATCTGGGTAGAGCGGGTACCCCTTAATGGCGGCACGGATAGCTTGCTAGCCGTTCCTCGAATACTTGCCACCCGGCATCTTCTGCTTCGCCTCGGTTGAACCAATGACCGCTTTAGGGTTCTCTGGTCTGCTGGTCGAATGACCGAGATTAGGGCGCAAAGCAGCCTGTTGCGCCGGTGCTGCCTGGCCGTGGATTGACGAGGGGCAGGTCTCGGGCTTTCCGCAACTGAGGCATTATTTATACCGAGAATGACCTCGTCCGCCCGAGCAGTTAGTACCGCTTCGCTCCGTTAGACTGATCTGTCGCGTCTGCATGGCAAGGTGGTGCCTGTAAGTTCTGCGTCCCGCGTGCGAGCATGTTCGTATGTCTGTCACCCATCTCGGTGTCACCAACCACCGCCGCCAGAACCTTCGGTTCGGCATCCGCCAGGCTGATCGTCTCGCGCATCTGTACGTCATAGGCCAAACAGGGGTCGGCAAATCGGCACTACTGGGGCAGCTTGCAGAGCAAGACGGAGGCGCACGCCGGGGCTTTGCGCTTATCGATCCGCATGGCGATCTTGCCGATGCGCTCGCCGCAAGATTGCGGCAGCGCGGCATCGACTTCATCTATCTCGACGCGGCGAACCCAAAGCAGCCGTACGGATACAATCCGCTGCGAATGGTTCGTGCCGACAAGGTCCCACTGGCGGCATCGGGTCTCCTTGAGACATTCAAGAAACTGTGGCCAGACGCATGGGGCGTGCGCATGGAGCACATCCTGCGCAACAGCCTGTTCACCCTACTCGAATGGCCCGACGCGACGCTCCCCGATATCCTCAAGCTTTATACCGACAAGGTCTTCCGGCAGAAGGCCGCGTCCAACGTCTCCAACCCGGTCGTGCGGGCATTCTGGAAATCAGAGTTCGCCCATTATCAGCCCCGCTTCGCAGCCGAAGCTCTGGCCCCAATCCAGAACAAGCTCGGCGCGCTGCTATCCGATCCAATGTTGTACCGCGTACTGGTTGAGCCGGAGATTGACCTGCGGTTCCGCAGCATAATGGACCGCGGTCAAATCCTTCTTGTCAATCTCGCGAAGGGACGGATCGGCTCGGATAGCGCGGACACACTTGGTAGCCTCTTGGTTGCCACCCTCGGGCTGGCCGCGATGTCGCGTGCTGACCTCCCTGCCGAACGACGACAACCGTACTTCATGTACGTCGATGAATTCCAGAATTTCACGACGCTCGCTTTTGCGTCGATGATGGCCGAGATGAGGAAATTCTGCTTCGGCCTCGTGCTCGCACACCAGCACCTACACCAATTGGAGCCCGAAATCCGGCACGCTGTTCTCGGCAATGCTGGCTCTTTGATCTGCTTCCGCACCGGCATTGAGGACGCGGCGTTGTTCGCCAAGGAACTGGCACCTGCCTTCGACCCGCTAGATATCATCAACCTACCCAATCGCCGCTTCTACACCCGGCTCATGATAGACGGGGTGCCGAGCATGCCGTTCAGCGCGGAGCTAGTTGAAATGGCTCACCCGGTTGCGCCTGTGCGAGCCGCCAGCCGGTCTGCCACTTCTCGACCCTGAACTCGAACGGGATGCGAATTGGCTGTCCGACATTCATCTGGGCCACCACGAAGCTGTAGCATTCGTCGGTGGGAACGCGGTGCCGCTTGGGCGGAATAGTGTGAAGCGTAAACGACGCGACGACTCGAATCTTGCCCATGCCGTCGCCGAGCATAGCGTCCACGATGGTCGGATCGGCCACGCTGAACACGTTCGCACAATCGGTATTCGGGGACAGTGTGCCTAGTCCCGACTTGTACCGCGCACTCATGAACCGACCCAGAATCGCTTGCTGTATCTGAAGCCGCTCGTTTTCTGTGAGCCCCGCAGGGCGCGGAGCTGTTTCCGGCTCCGGTCGCGAAATGGCTGCGCCAGAGTCATTTGATGTAAGTGCCGTGTCGGGCGCGGGCTTGCAGCCTGATAATGCCAGTCCAGCGACCACCATGCATTTAACCGTCAATCTGCGCTTCATTGCCCCCTCCACGCGAGCTGATTGATTTAGCGGAACCGCGCTGTCAGCGCGGTCTTGAGGGCCTCGAGTCGCTGCTCCGCGCTTTTCTGCGAGGCGGTGCCCAGGTTTCCGTTCAGCGCGAGATTGATTGCTACTGTGCGCCCGTCAGGCCGGAGCGCCACGACGACTGTTCGCTGCACATGGCGCCCGGTGAGGGCGGCACCCATGCCGTCCACGCTGTCGGTGAGCGTGACTGCGTTGCGCTCACTGTCCGTGCCCGACACGCGATATCCGAGTGATTTCCCCACTTCGCTCGCAGCAGGGATGAAGTCGGGAGCGCGGCGAGGAAGCTGGAAGGTAGTGTTCGTTGCGTACGACTTGGGCGGCGAAAGCCCACCGATGCCAACGCATGCGGCCAACGCCAAAGAAAGCGCCGCCGATGTCGCACTACGAACCAGCGATGTGAATTGAACCATTTGAGCTCTCCCCAAACCTCACCCAGGGAGCACCTACCTAAAAATAGGGAGAAATACCATAGGGAGTTTTGCACTATCGTAAAACTCCCTGCCACTCGGCGTAGGCTATGCCGCGCCCTCGCAAATCCGCATTCGATCCGCCGTATATCGTGATCATCGATCGGCTGATTGCCCGGCGCAAGGAACTGGCAATGTCGCAGGTGGACCTAGCGCAGGCATATGGCGAGGATCAGAGTTTCATTAGTCGCGTGGAGCGGCGGCAGCGCCGGATCGACGTATGGGAATTTGTGCGCCTGTGTCGGTTGCTAAAGGTTGAACCCGGCGATGTGCTCGCTGATATCGACGGATAATTGGCACTCCCGCTGACGAACGTAATCTGCGACTGCGAAGACCACGGGTCGAACGAGCCCTGCTCATTCTGGGAAATGTGTTCGAGCCGCGCGTGGTCTGCTTCCTCCGAGCGGAATAGAAAAGCAGCCGGCATGTGCCGGCTGCGAAAGATCAGAATGGTAGCTGCTTCTCGTGCAGGTAGGTCACGGCGGCAGTCGAGAGGCTCGCGGCGGTGAAAATCGCGCGGGAGTCGCTCCGCAGGATTTTTAGCCACGACGCGACATATGCGGCATGATCCGGGCGCGGATCGTTGGTTACGCCCAGATCTGCGCACAGAAACGCCGCCCCAATCTCCGCGACCAGCTCCTCGGCTGCGTATGCCGCGTCGCCGAACCGCTCGCCGAATGTTCGATTAAGCCGATGCTCCGCACCGGTCCAGTGGACCAGCTCGTGGAGTAGGGTCGAATAGTAGCATTCGGTGGGACTAGAGGTCGGCGTGCCGACGAACCGCCCTTTGTCCGGGATCGCGATATAGTCGCTGCCCGGATCGAAATAGGCGCGTGTGCCGCCATGCTCGATCCGCGCGTTGGTCAGCCGGATGAACAGGTCGACCTCGTCGAGCGTCTCGGCTGCCGGAACGGTTGTAACGTCTGGATACCCGCCCTCGACCTGCTCCAGGTTGAACACGATCGAGGAGCGCATGACGAAGCCAGAACGGCGCTCGTCATCCTCTGTCCGTTCGTTCGGCTTGTAGAAGATGATGGGTGCGCCGCGCTGCCCCTTGCGGACCTGCGCGCCGCGCGTTGCCCACTGACGGTATGTTGCCCAGTGCGGCGAACCATATCCCCGGAGCATCTGCTCGGCCCAGAGGCCGACGACATTCCCACCAGAGTAGGGCTTGCCACTGACCGCGTTCACCGGGCGGCTGCTGCCGTCGCCATGCCAAGGCATGACGAAGGGGCCTGCGCCTTGCTCGATCGCCTCGATGATCCGCGCCGTGATGGTTTCATACGCCGAAGGCGTTCGTGAAGTGCGTGCCATGTATGTGTCTCCCGTTCTTCCGGGAGCGCCCCACCACCGTGGTGCGGCGCTCCCCGGAGCGCGGGAGCCGAAGGTCTAGTATCGCGGAGACAGACGCGCCGCACACGGCGGCACTTTGATTAACGCGTTGGCATTGCCGGACGTTGGGGAGTTGAGGGACTTGGGGGATGTGAAGGGAGCGGGGTGGCCGCTCCCTTCGATAGTCACTCTGCCGATGCGGGTGGGGTGTAGCTCCCTTGCGGGAACTTGAGCCATCGCGGAACCCAGCCTTCGACCTTCTGCCGTCCGTTTCGGCCTTCGAGGCAGTCGCGGATGATGGCCTTCTGGAGTTTGAGCGTGGTGCCTGCATTCGCGCGGCGGGCTTCCCCGCCTGCCACTTCCTCGACCATCGCCTCGACCACAGCGCGATTGCGCAACAGGTCGAAGAAGGCACCGTCCGGCTGCCAGTCTCCCGAAAGGTCGATTGCAATATGTGCGCCGAGAACGTCGATCAGTTCATGTCCAGCCTCCAGGCTCTCGGCCATCGCCGCGGTCGCGAGCTGAAGTACGGCATCGTCGGTCAGCACCGTGAGCGCGGAGAATGTCGCGGCCAGTTCCCCGTATCGGCCGCATCCGATCACGCTTTCGCCATCGTCCTCCCCCAACAGCGAACACGCGTCGCTGAGCGCACGGCGAACCTGCTCTGAAGCGGGAGCCTCCGCCACGCTCTGTGCGATCTCCGCCTTGCGGGTCTGGAGCGGATCGGCCTCGACCTTCCACAGGCCCGACCCGCACACCATGTGCGCGACGATGAGCCGGAGGGTGAGGTCGGGCCGTTTGACCAACTCGGCCCTAATCACGGCGTGACGGTGGAGATCGACATAGTTGCGCAGCGGGGCGGAGAGTTCGGGGCGCTCCGCTGGACTTCCCTTTTCTCGGTCGGCGCGCTCTGCCTTGCGGGGCTTCCAGCCTTCGTGCGTCTCGACCTCACCCGAACGCGAGACCATGATGTACACGCCGCCGCCCTCGCTCTGGTCCGCGCGCACATATTCCCACCGCTCGAAATATGACGTTTCGGGCAGGACATGCACGCTCTCCCAGCCCTGCTCGCGGTATGCGGCTGCCAGCGCATCGACTGCGCGCGTCTGATGCTCCCAGAACAGTTCGCTATCGGCGAAGTAGCGGTCGTCGCCGAACAGGTCGGAGATGATATCGCCGGGATAGGTGTCGAGCGGGAAGATCGCCGACTTGGTCGGGATCGACTGCCCGCCGCATAGCCAGTGCCTAAGGTTGCTTCCGATAGGGGCGCGGCCATCCGGGTCACGCCAGAGGGAGAGCCATTCTTGCTGGCGAGCGCGGGAGGCGAGGGTGAGGTGACGCACGGTTGCAGGGTCGATCTCTCCCTTGCGATAAAGGGAGCGGATGGCGGGCAGAAGGTTCCCGAGCGCCAGAACCCGCTTCACCTGCTGCCCGGTGATGCCGAAGGTGAGCGCGATGTCCTCGACGCTTCTCCCGGCTTTCACGAGCCGGACGAAGCTCATCCATTGGCTCACTTCGTCCGCGTCCTGCCGGGCGACGTTTTCAATGAGGGATGCCTCAAGCGCGTCGGCATCATCGCCCTCGTCAAGGATCGCGCACGGCAGGGCTCCGAGGGGTAAGCCCTCGGCAGCGAGTGCCCGTGCCGCGAAAAAGCGACGGCGACCGGCGACGATCTCGAACGTCTTCTCGCTGCCATTGGGGCGTACCAGAAGCGGGACTAGGATGCCCCTCGCTCGCACCAAGGGCAGGAGGTCGGAGACATCGGGTGCCTTCGCGCCATATCGCATGTTGAGCTTCGACACTGACAACTGGTCGAGATTGAGATGGGTCAGTTCCATTGCAGTCACTCCTAGATGCGCACCGACCCGGAAGGGGTGGGCGGCAAGAGCGACTGGAAAGGCGGGGCGCGGCAGCTTGCACCCGCAGGGCCGGAACGAATGTGGAGGACCGAGGGCGGAGCCCTCGGTTGCTGGCTGCGGCGCTTCGCCTAACGAGGCTTGTCGATCAACCCCTTCGGGTGGAGCGCTTTAGCAGAGCATTCCTGACCTCATCTACGAGGGGCGTATGATGAAGCGGAAGCTGCCCCATCGCTTGCAAACATCAAGCTGCGGTCTTGAGGCTCGCAGGCGCGAATGCCACCCCCGAGCAGAGCTAGACTCGCAAAAAACGACAGCATATGGTAATCTCGATACGATTATACCAGCCAGGTATCCACCGATAGGGCTTGCCACGGTCGCAATATGTTCAACCTAGAAAAGATAAAGATTAACTACGAGATTCTAGGGTCGGGACTCATAACCACCATGTGACGGCTGCGGCGAGGTAGATGGCGCTGAGGAAGTTGGTGGCGAGCTTGTCGTAGCGGGTGGCGATGCGGCGATAATCCTTGAGGCGGCAGAACATGCGCTCGACGGCGTTGCGGCCCTTGTAGAGCGTCTTGGAGAAGCAGCTTTTCCAGCGGCGGTTCGTCTTGGAGGGGATGTTCGGAACGGCACCCTGCCGCTCGATCAGGTCGCGGATCGCATTGCTGTCGTAAGCCTTGTCCGCGAGCACGATGGTGCGCGGCGCGAGATCATCGAGCAACACATCGGCTGCGCGGCAGTCGGCGACCTGGCCACCGGTCAGCAGGAAGCGGAGCGGCCGACCTTCGCCGTCGGTGAGCGCGTGGAGCTTGCTGTTGCGGCCGCCCCGGCTGATCCCGATCGCCTGGACGAGCGCCCCCCTTTTCCACCGCCCGCGGAGCGGTGCGCCTTCATATGCGTGCTGTCGATCAGGACCTCGGCGGGCGGCCCGCCTGCTGCCGCGAGCGTGACGAACAGCTCCTGCCACACACCCTTTGCCGCCCAGCGCACGAACCGGTTGTAGAGCGTCTTCCTCGGCCCGTAGCAGGCCGGCGCGTCGACCCAGCGCCCGCCCGACTTCACCACATGAATGATGCCGCTGATCACCCGCCGATCATCGACCCGCGCCACACCGCGCACCTTGTCCGGCAGCAGCGGACGCAGCCGCTCGAACTGGGCTTCACTCAACCAAAACTCGCTCAAATCCACGCTCCTGCTGGCGCAGCGCATGAATCACATCCCAGCCGCCAAGGGAATCCCGTTTATGGGTCCCGACCCTAGCCAGACCACGACGGTGGTGTCCGATCTGACGAAGATGCGACCGACATCCGTCACGAACGGCGCGAGCAAGACGACCAGCTACACCTATGATGGCAATGGTCGCCTGACCCGCGTTACCAACCCGGAAGGCGATTATGTCGAGTACACACTGGACGGTCGAGGCAATGCGACCACGGTGACCCAGAAAGCGAAGCCGGGTTCGGGCCTGTCGGATATCGTCACGTCGGCAAGCTATGCTTCGACATGCAGCAACCCCGTGACCTGCAACCTGCCGACCAGTACGACCGACGCACGCGGCAAGGTGACCGATTACACCTATGATTCGACGCATGGCGGCGTGTTGACTGTTACCGGCCCTGCACCGGGCGGGTCCGGTACGCGCCCGCAGACGCGCTATACCTATTCTCTGACCAATGGCGAATATCTGCTGACAGAGGTCTCGACCTGCCGCACCAACACCGCACCGGGATGCGTAGGCACCCCCGACGAGAGCAAGACTACGATCGCCTATAATGCTAATCGCAACGTCACCAGCGTGACGCGCGGCGCGGGTGACAACTCGCTGACGGCGGTGACGGCGGCGACCTATAGTCCGCTGGGCGACGTGCTGACCGTCGATGGTCCGTTGTCGGGGACGGCGGACACAACCACCTTCCGCTATGATGCGGCGCGACGGGCGGTCGGTTCGATTTCGGCAGACCCCGATGGCGGCGGTTCGCTCAAGCGCCGGGCGTTGAAGCTCGTGCGCGATATTGCAGGCCGCGTCACCGAAACCGCACGCGGCACCGTGACGGGGACGGATGATACGGCATGGGCCGCATTCAGCACGGCGGAGAAGCTGACGACCAGTTGGGATGGTGGTCGCAAGACGAAGGATGTGCTGTCGGCGTCGAGCACCGATTATGCGGTCACGCAATATGGCTATGACGCGGTGGGCCGTCTGGAATGCACGACGCAGCGGATGAACAGCGCGACCTGGGGGTCGTTGCCGGGGACGTGTACGCTCGGCACGACCGGTTCGCACGGTCCCGACCGGATCGCGAAGACGAGCTATGACGCGGCGGGTCGGGTCAGCAAGGTGCAGACCGGCTATGGCACGGGCGCGGAAGCGGACGAGGTGACCGTCGCCTATACCGACAATGGTCAGACGTTCACGGCCATCGATGGCGAAGGTAACAAGACGACCTATGAATATGACGGTCACGATCGCCTCAAGAAGACCCGCTATCCCGACCCGTCGAGCGCGGGAACCAGTTCCACGACCGACTATGAGGAACTGACCTATGATGCCGGGTCGAACGTCACCAGCCGACGGCTGCGAGACGGCAACAGCATCGGCTACAGCTATGACGATCTGAGCCGGGTGACAGCGAAGGATTTGCCGTCGAGCGAGCCGGATGTGACCTACAGCTATGATCTGGTCGGCCACCTGACCGGAGCGAGCCAGACCGGCAACGCGCTGACGTTCGGCTATGATGCGTTGGGGCGCAACATCAGTCAGGCGGGACCGCAAGGGACGGTAGCCTATCAGTATGACCTTGCGGGCAACCGCACGCGCACGACATGGCCCGACAGCTTCTATGTTGATTACGACCGTCTGGTGACGGGTGAGGTCACGCATATCCGCGAGAATGGCGCAAGCTCCGGCGCGGGTGTGCTGGCGACCTATGCCTATGACGATCTGGGCCGTCGCACGACCCTGACGCGGGGCAACGGCGTGGTCACCAGCTATGGCTATGACGCCGTATCGCGGATGAACTCACTGGCGCATGATCTGGCGAGCAGCGGCAATGACGTGACGACCACGTTCAGCCACAATCCTGCCAGCCAGATTGCAGGGTTCGTGCGGAACAACGACGCCTATGGCTGGACGGGTGCCGCCAATGTGGACCGCAATTATGCGGTAAACGGCCTCAATCAGTACACCAGCGCGGGCGGCACGTCGTTCGGCTATGACTCCAAGGGTAACCTGACCAGTTCGGGCAGCGACAGCTACACCTACAGCAGCGAGAATCTGTTGCTGACCGGTCCCGGTAGCGTGACGCTGACTTACGATCCGATGTTGCGGCTTTATGAAAGCAGCGCCGGTCGCCGGTTCGCCTATGACGGCGGGAATATCGTCGCCGAGTACAACACCAGCAACGTCCTGCAAGCCCGCCATGTGTTTGGTCCCGGCACCGACGAGGCGCTGGTGTCCTATGACGGCGCGGGCAATCGCAACTGGCTGATCGCCGACGAACGCGGCAGCATCATCGCCCGCACCGACGCCAGCGGGGCAGCCACCGCGATCCGGGCCTATGACGAATATGGCATCCCATCGGGCAGCGACGTGGGGCGGTTCGGCTATACCGGCCAGGCTTGGCTACCCGAACTGGGCATCGCCTATTATAAGGCTCGCATGTACTCGCCCACGCTTGGCCGGTTCATGCAGACCGATCCCATCGGCTATGGCGATGGGATGAACCTCTATGCCTATGTTGGCGCGGACCCGGTTAATTTTGTTGATCCGAATGGTCTTGCTCGTGTCTGCTTCGATACGACCGAAGCACGGTCTGGTTGGATTCCGGGGACAGGGCCTGAAGATGCAGGCACTCTTTTCGTTACGGAGCAGTTGGTCACTGTATGCCGTATCGAAGATGGCAGTGGCAGCGCTGGATACGCGTCAAGCGGTGGCAGGGGCGGGGGCGGGGGAGGAGGCGCTGCGCCTGGGCCGCAAATTCGGCTCCCGACACCGGATGAATTTGCCGACCGTCAGTCTGACGCCTGTTCCCATCCAGCTATTCAAGCTGCTCTTCAGAATCCCTCAGTTCAATCAGCGTTACGCGATGCCCAAAGTCGAACAGTCTCAACGGGTAATGAGCACGCATTTGAGTACGGTCGGTCAATTCTCGGAGGCCGCGGCGTGACATCCGTCTATGAAGGAGGGAGCGATCAGACGAAAGTGCAGAGCCATTTTTCGTCACTAATGAGTGGGATATACTATCGCGAAATTCAGTTTCATACCCACCCAACATCAAGTCGAGGGTTGAGCTACGGACGTGGATCAGATCTTTCCTTGTCCAGAAATGGATGGACTGTCGTTGCAGTCAACAAAAGCGGAGAAATGTTTTGCGCAATTCCAAATTTATAAACATCTTGCGCCTGCAAAAAATTGCTCCTTACTTTTCGATTGGAATGATTTTTTTGACATCTGGGTGCTCGAGTTCGGATGGGCCTGACTATGAGAGGAAGGGTAATCCGTTTTTCGATGATGCAATTTCGCGTCTATCTCCGGAAGAACACAAGCGATTGCACGGCAATGATCCTGATAATATTCGAGGGTTTTTATTTCGAGGAGTTGAAAAATCCTGCATCGTCATATTCTCAATTGAAAGAGATTTAATAACTCATGATCCTGACCCAGCGTTCTGCTATGATAACAAGTCCAATCGTTTCGTAGAAAGGCTCTAAGGGCTGCGAACAATATTCAGTCCGTAACTGCTCTTCGGGCGTTTGTCCGAATAATGAATGGCCACATTTTCTGGCGATCGATCTTTAGAGTTTTGTGTCTACGGGTCGCATTAAAATGGGTCGGCGGAGCACCGCCGACCCTTAGTAGCTCCGTCAGGAGCCGGATGCCTCGCGTCGGGCGATGCGCGCGCGAAGCCAGTCCTCTATTTCCGTTTCAACCCACCCGACCCGTCCGACACCAATACGCACCCGCTTGGGGAATTGTCCGGCGGCTTCGAGGCGAGCGATATGAGCGGGACTGTAGAGAACCCGATCGCGAACGTCCTTCTTCGATAGCAGTCTCATTGTCGCTAACTCCCGTGTGGGAGCGTCGCGACGCTCAGGTTTGCGCCTAAGCGGGCAGAACGTATCACGAAGTTCCACGAACGGGCGAGTGGCAGTTGCCGATAGAAAAGCTGGCCTCAGTATTCTGAGGCCAGTAAGATTGTCATCACCCGGCGGGTGATCTGTTCGTTCGCAGGATCGGGGGAACCGAACTTCAAACGAAGGTCGTAGGGTCGGGACTCATAACCACCATGTGACGGCTGCGGCGAGGTAGATGGCGCTGAGGAAGTTGGTGGCGAGCTTGTCGTAGCGGGTGGCGATGCGGCGATAATCCTTGAGGCGGCAGAACATGCGCTCGACGGCGTTGCGGCCCTTGTAGAGCGTCTTGGAGAAGCAGCTTTTCCAGCGGCGGTTCGTCTTGGAGGGGATGTTCGGAACGGCACCCTGCCGCTCGATCAGGTCGCGGATCGCATTGCTGTCGTAAGCCTTGTCCGCGAGCACGATGGTGCGCGGCGCGAGATCATCGAGCAACACATCGGCTGCGCGGCAGTCGGCGACCTGGCCACCGGTCAGCAGGAAGCGGAGCGGCCGACCTTCGCCGTCGGTGAGCGCGTGGAGCTTGCTGTTGCGGCCGCCCCGGCTGATCCCGATCGCCTGGACGAGCGCCCCCCTTTTCCACCGCCCGCGGAGCGGTGCGCCTTCATATGCGTGCTGTCGATCAGGACCTCGGCGGGCGGCCCGCCTGCTGCCGCGAGCGTGACGAACAGCTCCTGCCACACACCCTTTGCCGCCCAGCGCACGAACCGGTTGTAGAGCGTCTTCCTCGGCCCGTAGCAGGCCGGCGCGTCGACCCAGCGCCCGCCCGACTTCACCACATGAATGATGCCGCTGATCACCCGCCGATCATCGACCCGCGCCACACCGCGCACCTTGTCCGGCAGCAGCGGACGCAGCCGCTCGAACTGGGCTTCACTCAACCAAAACTCGCTCAAATCCACGCTCCTGCTGGCGCAGCGCATGAATCACATCCCAGCCGCCAAGGGAATCCCGTTTATGGGTCCCGACCCTAATAGTCGATTTTCCAGTAGAGCTTGTGTCCGGCCAGTGTGAACGAACCAAAGTCGTGTTCGCCATGAGGATCGTTGTTGGGTGTGAAGGCGTCAAACTGCGCAGTCCGTTGGATCGCCAGCACGACCGCCGCCTCTCCGAGACTTTGGACGCCCACCGAAATCAGCCAATACCCGGCTTTGGGACCGCTCATGCGAAACCGATCATTCAGCTGTCTGATCGTCTCGCTTTTTGCTTTCTCGTCCATGATTGTCTCCCGTGACATTCGGGAGCGCCCGGCCAGTCCAGGCGCTCCCCACGTCACGGGAGCGAGTTGTGTGGAGCCGACGCTGACCGCGTTCTTGCGCACAGCGTACCCTGAAGGCAGGCCGCGCGCCTGTGGAAAACCCGAGCGGCTCCGAGCCTCCGACCCAGCTACGCAGACACGAGCCGAGCAATGAACTTCTCGTATCGCGCCAGCGCGTCCCGCTTCTCGTCCAGGCGGTCATACCGATCGTATATCTCGTCCAGGACGGGCGGCGCGTGGTTGATGAGCACTTCGCAAACGTCGCGCGGAACGCGCAGGCGGGCCATGTTCGAGCGGAAGGTGCGGCGGATGTCGCGTAGCGTCCAGCCACTGGATTGCGTCTCATCCTGTATCTCCTCCAGCATGCGGTTGAGGCTCGACGGGTTGAGGGCCTTCTTGTTCGTGTGGCGACCGGGGAAATAGAAATCGCCATCATTTGGACGTTCGGCGAGAACGGATCGCGCAAGCGGCAAGAGCGGAATGCCGTGATCGCGCCCGTTCTTGGTGTGCGCGCCGGGGATGGTGAGTACGTCGTCTGACGCCCAATCACGGCGCAGCACGCACGTTTCCTCGTTGCGCGTCCCCCAGAGGATCATGAGGCGGATGACGAGGCGTGAGCCGGTTCCTGCGGCGTTCCAGACGGACCTCAGCTCGTCTTCGGTCAGGACGCGCGTACCTTTGCGATCCTTGCCGGGCGGGGCGTACCCCTCCATCGGCGAGCGTTGAATGTAGCGGTGCGGGGAGCGGGTGCACCACGTGAAGAAGGTCCGCGCCACCCGATAGACGTGAAGCTGCATGCTCGGCGTCGATGCGAGTTTGTCGAGCACGCGCCGGATGTCGCCGTCCGAAACGTCCGCGACCTGCTTGTGTTCGATGCCCCTCAAGTGCTTCTTGAGGATGAGTTCGACCTTGTGCGCCCAGCTACTCGTTGAGGCGGGGTCGTAGTGGTCGGTGAGGAACTCGTCGCGCGCGTCCTTAACGCTTTTGCTTACTGGCTTGGGATCGCTCGTGGGGGCTGCAAGAAGCCGCTTCGCTTCCGCCCGTGCGTCCGCGAGCGACATGTCGCCATACTTGCCGATCGAGATGCGCTCGCGGGTGCGCCCGCGCATCACGGTCCATGTCTTTGATCGCTTGCCCACCCGGACGCCGAAACCAGGCGTCGTCGTGTCCCAAAAGGTAGTGTTTGTATCCGTCCCTTTGAGCGCTTTTACCGACAAGTCCGTCAGATGAAGATTTGGCACGTTCTGTCTCCGATTTGTCTCCGCAATGTGAGGCGTAGGAGCGAGAAAGAATGTGCCAGATGAGAAGGCGAAATGCACGTAAGTTTTTGACTTACTTGCATTTTGAGACGTTATGAGAAAGCTTGCGCAGCTGTGCAGAATGCTTGGGAAGCTCCTGCTCTACCATTGAGCTACACCCGCGAGGCGCGCCGAAATCGAAGGTTTGCGCGGCGTTGTCAAGCCGGATCGCGTGGGTGCGGCGCACCGGCGCCTCTCACAACTTCGCCTAATCCCGCGTTATCCAGATCGGGTGACGCTTTGCTAGCAACGTTGTGAGTAAGCCAGCGGTCGGGGCGGAGAGACCGGAGCTGGAGCTGCGAGCACTCTATCTTTCGGCAAACGGCTGCTCGCGGGAGCAATGCCCGTGGATGCTGATGACCAATCTGACACGATGCTGTCGACCGGCGCCGATCGCCGCTCCGATGCGCGGATCACCACCTTGTTTCAGGTCGCGCGCCTGCTGACCGGCGATGGCGCGCAACATCTTTGCCTGATCCGCAATATCGGACCGGGCGGGATGATGCTCGAAATCTACGCGCCGATCGAACCGGGCCTGCGCGTGCGGGTCGAGCCCAAGGTGTGCGATCCGATTACCGGCGTGGTGCGCTGGGCAGAGGCGCGCCAGGCGGGAATCGCGTTCAACGATCCGATCGACGTTCACACCTATCTGCACAGCCACAATGTGCTGCTGCCCGATCAGTTGCCGCGCTGTCCGCGGGTGACGACCGCGATGCGCGCGCGGCTGCGGATCGGCGCGGTGTGGCACCTCGTTCCACTGATCGACCTGTCGCAGGGCGGGGCGAAGGTGGAGACCGACCTGCCCGTCGAACTGGGGCAGGGAGTGGAGATCGATATCGAAGGGATCGGCGTGCTCGGCGCGCATGTCCGCTGGGTGCGCGGCGAAAGGGTCGGGCTGGTGTTCACCTGTCCGTTGCGGCTGGCGCTCGTCGCACAGTGGATCGCGACGCATGGGGACGCGCCGGGATCCGTGCGCGCCGCCTGAAATCGCTCAGTCGATCGTTCGTCCAAGCTCACGGTTGAGCCAGAGAGCGACCAGCGTACCGACCGCGCCCGACAGCAGGTACGCGCCCGCCGCGAGCAGACCGAACTCTGCCGACAACCATAGCGCGGCGAGCGGCGCGAAGCCCGCACCGAACAGCCAGGCAAGGTCGGAAGTCAGCGCGGACCCGGTATAGCGGTGGCGCTGTTGAAAGCTCGCCGAAAGCGCGCCCGATGACTGGCCGAACGAGATGCCGAGCAGCACGAATCCGAGCAGCATGAACACGGCCTCGCCGACTTCGCCCATCTCGAGCAATTGCGGTGCGAAGCCGCTGAACGCGGCGATTGCGGCGGCAGTTGCGGCGAGCACGGTGCGGCGGCCCACCCGGTCGGCAAGATAGCCCGACGCGATGATCGCGCCGACCCCCAGCGCCGCCGCGACCGCCTCGATCGCGAGGAATCGCACCGGCGATTCCTCGGTGTAGAGGAACACCCAGGACAGCGGGAACACGGTGACCATGTGGAACATGGCAAAGCTCGCCAGCGGGGCGAAGGCGCCGAGGATGATCGTGCGCCATTCCGACCGGATCGTCTCGGTCATCGGCGCAGGCTGCAGCTCGCGTCGCTCGAACAGCGTCGCATATTCGGGTGTCACCACGATGCGCAGACGCGCGAACAGGGCCACCACGTTGATCGCGAAGGCGACGAAGAAGGGGTAGCGCCAGCCCCAGGACAGGAAATCCTGTGCGGGCAGGGTCGCGATCAGGAACATGAACAGCAGGCTGGCAACGATCAGGCCGAGCGGCGCGCCGAGCTGCGGGATCATTGCGTACCAGCCGCGCTTGCCCTCAGGCGCGTTGAGCGCGAGCAAAGAGGCAAGCCCGTCCCACGATCCGCCGAGCGCGACGCCCTGACCCATGCGGAACAAGGCGAGCAGCAGCGCCGATCCCACGCCGATCGCTTCGTACCCGGGGAGGAAGGCGATTGCCGCAGTCGACCCGCCGAGCAGGAACAAGGCGATGGTGAGCTTGGCACCACGGCCATAGGCGCGGTCGATTGCGGTGAAGATCAGCGTGCCGACCGGCCGCGCGGCGAATGCCAGCGCGAAGATCGCGAACGACCAGAGCGTGCCCTGCAACGGGTCGAGATACGGAAAGACGAGCGCCGGGAACACCAGTACCGACGCGATGGCATAGACGAAGAAGTCGAAAAATTCGGACGTGCGCCCGATCACCACGCCGATCGCGATCTCGCCGGGTGCGATCTTGTGACCGTCGCGCGGGCCGTCGCTGTTGACCGCCCGCGCGTCGCGTTCGGCTTCGGTGGTGGGCACGGTCTCGGCGGTCATTCGGTCTTCCTGCATAGCGGTGCACGCAGTCGTCGGACTATCGGCAGCGTCAACGCCCTGCGCCATAATCGGGCGCGCGGGGATTGGACAAAATGTCCAATGGGCGGGTCCGGCAGGTGGGCCTAGGCGGCGGATCATGGCCCAGAACCTGTCCCGAGTCCGCCTCCAACCCCCTGATCGCGCTGTCGCTGTTGCCGCTTCTCTCCGGCTGCGGCCTGGTCGTGCTCGATCCTGCCGGGGAGGTCGCGCGGCAGCAGGGCAATCTCGTGATGATCTCGACCGCGCTGATGCTGCTGATCATCGTGCCGGTGATGGCGCTGACGGTGTTCTTTGCGTTCAAGTACCGCGCGGCGAACACGGATGCGGCCTATGACCCCGACTGGGACCATTCGACCCAGCTGGAGCTGGTGATCTGGGCCGCGCCGCTGCTGATCATCATCTGCCTCGGCGCGCTGACCTGGGTCGGCACGCATCTGCTGGACCCCTATCGCCCGCTCGCTGCGCCTGAGGCGAAGGCGCCGGGCGCACCTGACACCGATCGCGAGAAGCCGCTGGAGGTGCAGGTCGTCGCGCTCGACTGGAAATGGCTGTTCATCTACCCCGAGCAGGGGATCGCGACGGTCAACGAGTTCGCCGCGCCGGTGGATCGCCCGATCCGCTTCCGCATCGCCTCATCCTCGGTGATGAACAGCTTCTACATCCCCGCTTTGGCCGGCCAGATTTATGCGATGCCGGGGATGGAGACCAAGCTGCACGGCATTTTCAACCAGACCGGCAATTTCATCGGCTTCTCCGCCAATTATTCGGGCGCGGGCTTCTCCAACATGCGCTTTGCCGCCAAGAGCCTGGAACGCGGCGCGTTCGACACATGGGTTGCGCAGGTGAAAGGCACGGCGACGCCACTCGACAGTGCGACCTATCTCAAGCTCGAAAAGCCGAGCGAAAAGGAGCCGGTGCGCCGCTTTGCGCAGGTCGAGCCGAACCTGTTCGACCGCGTCGTCAATCTGTGCGTCGAGCCGGGCAAGATGTGCATGCACGACATGATGGCGATCGACGCCAAGGGCGGGCTGGGGCTGGCGGGTACGTACAATGTCCGCGACCTTGCCTATGACAAGTTCGCCGCGCGCGGCACCTTGCCGACGCTCAATACCCGTTATGTCGCCGCCGTCTGCACGACGCCGATGGTGCCGATGACCGGCCCCGATCCCAAGCCGGTGGACAGCGCCCCGCTGACCGGTGCCGGCCTTTCGCGCGTGCGCCAGTCGACGCCGCCAGCGCGCACCGCGATGTCCGCCATTCCCGTCCTTCCCGAAAGCTGATCCAACGTGTCCGACCCCACCGCGCATCCCGCCCCGTCGGTCGATCCGATCTTCGGTCGCCTGTCGCTCGACTCGATCCCGCTGCACGAACCGATCCTGATCGTCACCTTCGCCGTGGTCGCGATCGGCGGCGTCGCGGTCCTGGCGCTGCTCACCAAATATCGCCTATGGGGTTATTTGTGGAAAGAGTGGTTCACCAGTGTGGATCACAAGAAGATCGGGATCATGTACATGATCCTGGGCCTCATCATGTTCCTGCGCGGCTTTGCCGATGCGATCATGATGCGGTTGCAACAGGCAATGGCGTTCGGCGGGTCCGAAGGCTATCTCAACGCCCATCATTACGACCAGATCTTCACCGCGCATGGCGTGATCATGATCTTCTTCGTGGCGATGCCGTTCATCACCGGCCTGATGAACTATATCGTCCCGCTGCAGATCGGCGCGCGCGACGTCAGCTTCCCGTTCCTCAACAATTTCAGCTTCTGGATGACCGCGGCGGGCGCGGCGCTGACCATGGTGTCGCTGTTCGTCGGCGAATATGCCCAGACCGGCTGGCTCGCCTATCCGCCATTGTCGGGGATCGCCTACAGCCCCAATGTCGGGGTCGATTATTACATATGGTCGCTCCAGATAGCCGGGGTCGGGACGACTCTGTCCGGCATCAACTTGATCGTCACCATCCTCAAGCTGCGCGCACCGGGCATGGGGCTGATGAAGATGCCGGTGTTCACCTGGACGTCGCTGTGCGCGAACATCCTGATCGTCGCCAGCTTCCCGGTGCTGACCGCAGTGCTCGCGCTGCTCGGGCTCGATCGTTACGCGGGCACCAACTTCTTCACGAACGACTTCGGCGGATCGTCGATGATGTACGTGAACCTGATCTGGATCTGGGGCCACCCTGAGGTGTACATCCTGATCCTCCCGCTGTTCGGCGTGTTCAGCGAAGTGACCTCGACCTTCTCGGGCAAGCGGCTCTTCGGCTATACCTCGATGGTCTATGCCACGGTGGTCATCACCATCCTGTCCTACGTCGTGTGGCTCCACCACTTCTTCACCATGGGGTCGGGAGCGAGCGTCAACAGCTTCTTCGGCATCACGACCATGGTGATCTCGATCCCGACGGGAGCGAAGCTCTTCAACTGGCTGTTCACCATGTATCGCGGGCGCATCCGCTTCGAACTGCCGATGATGTGGACCATCGCCTTCATGCTGACCTTCGTCATCGGCGGCATGACCGGGGTGCTGCTCGCGGTGCCGCCTGCGGACTTCGTGCTGCATAATTCGCTGTTCCTGATCGCGCATTTCCACAACGTGATCATCGGCGGCGTGCTGTTCGGCCTGTTCGCGGCGATCAATTACTGGTGGCCCAAGGCGTTCGGGTTCAAGCTCGACAAGAAGTGGGGCCTCGTGTCCTTCTGGTGCTGGGTCGTGGGGTTCTGGCTTGCCTTTGCGCCGCTCTACATCCTCGGCCTGATGGGCGTGACGCGGCGGATGCGGGTGTTCGACGACCCGTCCTACCAGATCTGGTTCGTCATCGCCGGCATCGGCGCAGCGGTAATTGCGGTCGGCATCTTCGCGATGCTCGTCCAGTTCGCGGTCAGCATCTGGAAGCGCGAGGAGCTGAAGGTCGATGGCGACCCGTGGAACGGTCGCACGCTCGAATGGGCGACCAGCTCGCCCCCGCCAGAGTATAATTTCGCCTTCACCCCGCGCATCCACGACCTCGACGCCTGGTACGACATGAAGAAGCGCAATGCCGGCCGCCCGGTCGATGGCTATCGCGACATCCATATGCCGCGCCCGACCGGAGCGGGGGTGATCCTGTCGGGGATCAGCCTGGTGATGGGCTTTGCGCTGGTGTGGCATATCTGGTGGCTGGTCATCGCGATGTTCGTCGCGTTGCTCGCGGCCGCGATCATCCACACCTTCAACTATGACCGCGACTTCCATATCCCGGCGGCGACCGTCACCGAGGTTGAGGACGCACGCACCCGCCAGCTGGCCGCCGGAGCCGCCGCATGACCGCCGTGACCGCCACCGACGAACCGCCCGTCTTCTACGAGCTGGACGAGCATCCCCATCCCGAGGGGCACAGCACGATGCTGGGCTTCTGGATCTATCTGATGAGCGACTGTCTCATCTTCGCGATCCTGTTCGCCTGCTACGCGGTGCTGGGCGGCAATTACGCGGCGGGGCCGGGGCCGAAGGATCTGTTCGACCTGAAGCTGATCGCGCTCAACACCGCGATGCTGCTGTTCTCGTCGATCACCTATGGCTTTGCGATGCTGTCGATGCAGCTGGGCAAGGTCCGCGCGACGCAGGGCTGGCTGGCCGTCACCGGCCTGTTCGGCGCGGCGTTCCTGGGCATCGAACTCTATGAGTTCCACCACCTGATCGAACTCGGCGCGACGCCGCAGCGCAGCGCGTTTCTCTCGGCCTTCTTCACCCTGGTCGGCACCCACGGCCTGCACGTCACCTTCGGCCTGATCTGGCTGGTGACGCTGATGGTCCAGCTGGGGCGCAAGGGGCTGATCCCCGCCAATCAGCGCCGGGTCGCGTGCCTCGGCATGTTCTGGCACTTCCTCGACGTCATCTGGATCGGCGTCTTCACCTTTGTCTATCTGATGGGGATGTTGCGATGAGCGCGCACCATGACGAGCACCACGCCGTGGCCGAGCTGCCGCACGCGACGCTGCGCGATTATGTGATCGGTTTCGTCCTGTCGGTGATCCTGACCGCGATCCCGTTCTGGCTGGTGATGACGATGCCGCTCAGCGCCGGGGTGACGGCTGCGGTGATCATGGGCTTTGCGGTGGCGCAGATCATCGTCCACATGATTTTCTTCCTGCACATGACGCCCAAGGCAGAGGGCGGCTGGTCGCTGACCTCGCTCGTCTTCACGATTATCGTAATCTTCATCATGCTCGCCGGGTCGCTGTGGGTCATGCACCACCTCAACAGCAACATGATGCCCCAGCATATGGAGCAGCAGGTCCCGTGAAGCTCCGCCGCGCCGTTCCTGCGGCGCTGCTGCTGATGCTCGCCGCCGGGTTCGTGGCGCTCGGCATCTGGCAGGTCGAGCGGCGGGCGTGGAAGCACGCGCTGATCGACGCGGTCGCAACGCGCAGCACCGCCGCGCCGGTCGCTGCCCCGGCTCCGGGTGTTGCGGTCAGCGCCGAAGCGGACGCCTATCGCCGCGTCCGGGTGACGGGCCGGTTCCTGCACGACCGCGAGACGTTGGTGCGCGCGGTCAGCGATCTGGGCAGCGGATACTGGGTCGTCACCCCGCTCGATACCGGGCGCTTCACCGTGCTGGTCAATCGCGGCTTCGTGCCCCCCGACCGGCGCGACGCCGCCAGCCGCGCGGCGGGAAATGCGGCAGGGCAGGTCACCGTCACCGGCCTGCTGCGCGTGACCGAACCGGGCGGCGGCTTCCTGCGCAGCAACGATCCCGCAGCGGACAATTGGTATTCGCGCGATGTCGCCGCGATCGCCGCCGCGCGCGGGCTGAACAACCCCGCGCCCTATTTCATCGACGCCGACGCCGCGCCCAATCCGGGCGGGTGGCCGCGCGGCGGGCTGACCGTGCTGCGCTTTTCAGACAATCATCTGGGTTATGCGCTGACGTGGTTCGCGCTGGCATTGCTGTCGCTGGGCGCCATCTGGCTGGTGTTGCGCAACGCGGCGGTAGCGCCCAACAAGGGCGCGTGAACCGGCAGATCCTTGAGCCCGCCTTTCAGCCGGCGGATGCGGGGCGGCGCAACATGCTGCTGCTCACGCAATTGCGCTGGTTGGCGGTGGGCGGACAGCTGGTGACGGTCGCGGTGGTGCAGGTCGCGCTCGGCATCGACCTGCCGATGACGCAGCTGCTCATGTCTACCGCGACGCTCGCCGCGCTCAACATCGCCAGCCATGTGCTGATCGCCAGCGGGGCGCGGTTCAGCGACGGCGCGCTCGCTGCGGCCCTGCTGTTCGATGTGGGGGCGCTGACCGTGCAGCTCAGCCTGTCGGGCGGGATCACCAATCCGTTCGCGGCTTTGTTCCTGCTGCACATCGTGCTCGGCGCGGTGCTGTTGCGGCCGCATTACCCTTGGACGATCGTCGCCGCGACGCTGATCGCGCTCGGCATCCTGTCGCTCGATCCGACGCCTCTGGTGCTACCGGCCAATCTGCCGGTCGATCCGGTCAACCTCTACCTGTTCGGCGGGTTCGTCTGCTTCGTGCTGATCGCCGTGCTGCTGGTGGTCTTTATCGGCCAGATCAGCCGCAATTTGCGCAGCCACGACGCCGCGCTCGCCGCCGTCCGCCAGCGCGCGGCGGAGGAGGATCATATCGTCCGCATGGGCCTGCTCGCGTCGGGCGCGGCGCATGAGCTGGGGACGCCGCTGTCGCTGCTGTCGGTCGCGATCGGCGACTGGCGGACGATGCCGCGCCTGAAGGGCGATGCGGAGTTGCAGGAGGAGCTGGCCGAGATGGACGGCGCGGTCCAGCGCTGCAAGGCGATCGTCAGCGGCATCCTGATGTCGGCGGGCGAGGCGCGCGGCGTCGCCCCCGAAGTGACCAGCGTGCGCCGCTTCCTGACCGAGATTGTCGCCGACTATCGCGCCAGCCTGCTGCCCGGCACGCTCGATTTCCACGACCATTTCGGCGCGGACGTGACCATCGTCTCCGATCCTGCGCTGCGTCAGGTGGTCGGCAACGTCATCGACAATGCGATCGAGGTGTCACCGGGCCGGGTCGCCCTCACCGTATCGCGCGAGGGCGAGGCGCTGGTGCTCGACATCGCCGATCGTGGGCCGGGCTTTGTGCCGGAGATCCTCGAGACCTTCGGCCAACCCTATCGCTCGACGAAGGGCAAGCCTGGCGGCGGGCTCGGCCTCTTCCTGCTGGTCAACGTCCTGCGCAAGCTGGGCGGGGAGGCGAGCGCGGAGAACCGGCTCGACGGCGGCGCGCGGGTGCGGATCGTCCTGCCGCTCGCAGCGCTGGCGATGGCGGCACCGCGATGAGCGCGCGGCTGCTGATCATCGTCGAGGATGACGAGGCGTTTGCCCGGACGCTCAAACGCTCGTTCGAGCGGCGCGACTACACCGTGCTGTGGGCGGCGAACCATGACGAGCTGGCAGCGTTGCTGGCCGACCACGCGCCGGATTTCGCGGTGGTCGACCTGAAGCTCGGCGGCGCGTCGGGGCTGGCGTGCGTGCAGACGCTGCGGGCGAGCGATGCGGAGATGAAGATCGTCGTCCTCACCGGCTTCGCCAGCATCGCGACCGCAGTAGAGGCGATCAAGCTGGGCGCGAACCACTATCTCGCCAAGCCGTCGAACACCGACGATATCGAGGCCGCGTTCGCGCGCGTCGACGGCGATGTCGACGCCCCGGTCGATGGCCGCACCTCATCGATCAAGACGGTGGAGTGGGAGCATATCCACCAGACGTTGGTCGAGACCGACTTCAACATCTCCGAAGCCGCACGGCGGCTGGGGATGCACCGACGGACGCTGGCGCGAAAGCTGGAGAAACGGCCGGTGCGGTAGGGGGAGACTACAGACGACCGCTTTCAGAACGGTGACTACCCGACGTGAATTGGGTGGAAAGCGGTCGATTGACGTATATCATCATTGCTCAATTTAGGCGAGTGAGAGCATGTGGACTATCGGTCGCGAGCGAGAGAAATCGCATGCTGCCAAGTTTGTCCGCGAGGAAACTCAGCAACGGCTCCTCTTCCCCGTAATCGACGCCGTCCATGATATAAAGGAGGGAAGCGGGGGCATCCAGGATTTTATAGTAACCGCGCGGGTTGCGATGATCGAGGGTGGGTCCGGCGTTTGGCAGAATACAGCAAACTGGATGCGCAAGGTGATACAGGAACACCCGGCAGCCCAGGTGCTTTGGGATGAACTTGCGGAGCATGAAAGCTGGCGAGTTAGGTGGAAGGTTGCATGCTGTCTCTACCTAGATATTTCAGAGTCCCAATCGGATCGACTTTTTTCCTCACTACGTGCCGACCGGAGTAAGAAAGTGCGAGACTACTCGGTGGATCGATACGAATACCGACCGGACAAGCATGGTAAGGTCGAGAAGCGTTTCGACGCAGCCAATTTTGGGGCTTGAACGCCAACATCCGCAACCGGGTCGATTGCAGCCAGTCCGCTTCATGCGTCCGAGGCCTAATCATCCTCCCCCGCCGGGGGAGGATTGAGGCCACCCTTGCCGTTGGCGCGCAGCAAAGGCATGGCGCGGGGCAAGAGAGAGGAAATCCGATGCGCCTGCGTTCGCTGTTGTTCGTCCCCGGTGACCGGCCCGACCGGATGGAAAAGGCGCTGGCCAGCGGTGCCGATGCGCTGATCCTGGACCTTGAGGATTCGGTGACGCCGGAGCGCAAGGGCGACGCGCGCGCGGCGGTGGCGGCGTTCCTTGCTAAACAGCACAGCGGCCCGGCGCTCTGGGTCCGCATCAACCCGCTCGACAGCGGGATGACGCAGGATGATCTGGCCGCCGCGCGCGGGGCGGATGGCATCGTGCTGCCCAAATCGGCGAGCGGGCAAGATGTGGCGGCGCTCGATGCGATGCTCGCTGGCGTGGCCGCGCGCATCCTGCCGATCGCGACCGAAACGCCCGCCGCGATCTTTGGCCTGGGCAGCTATGCCGGCTGCTCACCGCGCCTCGCCGGGATCACCTGGGGCGCAGAGGACCTGCCCGCGGCGATCGGCGCGCAATCCTCGCGCGAGGCGGACGGGCGCTACACCCCGCCCTATGAGATGATCCGTGGCCTGACGCTGTTCGGCGCGCACGCCGCCGGGGTCGCGCCGATCGAGACCGTCTATCCCGATTTCCGCGACCTTGAGGGGCTGGAGGCCTATTGCGCGCGGGCGATGCGTGACGGCTTTACCGGCATGATGGCGATCCACCCGGCGCAGGTGCCGGTGATCAACGCCGCCTTCACCCCGTCCGAAGCCGCCATTGCGCATGCCAAGGCGGTGGTCGCGGCCTTCGCCGCCAATCCCGGTGCAGGGGCGCTCCAGCTCGACGGCAAGATGATCGATGCGCCGCATTTGAAGCAGGCACAGGCGCTGCTCGCCCGCGCGGGAGAGGCATGAGTACGACCTTCCATCGCGACGACCTCGACCGGCTGGATGCGGCGGGGCGGTTGCGGTCGCTGACGCCGCGCGCGGGAATCGATTTCGCGTCGAACGACTATCTGGGGCTCGCGAGCGATCCGCGCCTCCGCGCTTCGGTCAGCGAAGCACTTGATCGCGGCGTCGCGGTCGGGTCGGGCGGGTCGCGCCTCTTACGCGGCAACGACCCCGAGATCGCAGCGCTGGAGGTGGAGGCCGCCGCGCTGTTCGGCGCTGAGGCGTGCCTCTATTTCGCCAATGGCTTTGCCGCCAATGTCGCATTGCTGTCGACGTTGCCCCAGCTGGGCGACCTGATCGTCCATGACGCCATGATCCACGCAAGCATGCATGACGGCCTGCGCCTCGCGCGCGCGCCGTCGGTCGCGGCGGGGCATAATGATGCGCTGGCGGTGGACGACGCGATCCGCGCCTGGCGCGCTGGGGGCGGGACGGGGACGCCGTGGATCGCATTCGAAACGCTCTATTCGATGGATGGCGATTGCGCGCCCGTGGTTGAACTGGCCGAGGTGGCGGCGCGGCATGACGCCATGTTGCTGGTCGATGAGGCGCATGCGACCGGTGTTTGGGGTGCGAATGGGCGCGGTCTCGCCGAAGAGCTGGAGGGTGCGGACAATGTCATCGCACTCCACACCTGTGGCAAGGCTTTGGGCTGCCAAGGCGCGCTGGTTACCGGCTCGCAGGTGCTGATCGATTTCCTTATCAACCGCGCGCGGCCCTTCATCTTCTCGACCGCGCCTTCGCCGCTGCTGGCCAGCGCCGTCCGCGCCGCGCTGCGCATCGTTGCGGAAGAGCCGGAACGCCGTACCCGGCTCCACGCGCTCATCGCGCACGCCGAAGCCACGCTCGCCCCGCATGGCGTCACCGCGACGGGGACGCAGGTCATGCCGCTGATTATCGGCGAGGACGCACGGACGATGGCCCGCGCCGCCGCCCTACAGGCAAAGGGATTCGACGTTCGCGGCATCCGTCCGCCGACCGTCGCGCCCGGCACCGCGCGATTGCGCATCGCGGTGACGCTCAACGTAACGCCTGACGATGTCGACGCGCTGGCGGTGGCGCTGGCATGATCGTCGTCACCGGCACCGATACCGGCGTTGGCAAGACCGTCGCGTCCGCTGCGCTCGCGCTGCGGCTGGGCGCATCCTATTGGAAGCCGATCCAGGCGGGGCGGGAGGAGGAAAGCGACCGTGAGGCCGTGGCGCGGCTTGCGGGCGTGGAGACGGTCCCCGAAGCCTATTTCCTCGAAACGCCCTGTTCCCCGCACCGTGCCGCCGAGATCGACGGCGTCACCATCGATCCCGCGCACCTCACCCCGCCGCCGGGGCGGGTGGTGATCGAAGGGGCGGGGGCGCGCTGGTCCCGGTGACCCGTGACCTGCTCTATGCAGACCTGTTTGCGCACTGGGGACTGCCGGTGGTGATCGTCGCGCGGACCGCGCTCGGCACGATCAGCCACAGCCTGATGACGATCGAGGTACTGCGCGCGCGCGATGTGCCGATCGCGGGCATTCTCTTCTCCGGCGACGAGGTGGCCGACAGTCAGGCGACGATCTGCGCCATCGGCGGCGTGGCGTCGCTCGGGCGGCTGCCACGGCTCGACTCGCTGACCCCCGATACCCTGCGCGCCGCCGCCGCGACCCTCGACCTGGGAGCAATCGCATGACCTCCCCCGTCTGGCACCCCTTCACCCAGCACGGCCTCAATGAGCCGGCGCCGCTGGTCACCCATGCCGAGGGCGCGATCCTACATACCGCCGATGGCCGCCGCGTGATCGACGCGATCTCGTCCTGGTGGGTGACGACGCACGGCCATTGCCATCCGCGCATCATGGCGGCGATCCGCGCGCAGAGCGAGAAGCTCGACCAGTTGATCTTCGCCGGCTGGACGCACGAGCCCGCCGAGACGCTGGCGCGCGATCTGGTGGCGATGATGCCGCCCGCGCTGACCAAAGTGTTCTTCTCCGACAGCGGATCGACCAGCGTCGAGGTCGCGCTCAAGATGGCGCTCGGCCATTTCGCCAATCGCGGCGAGGATCGGTCGCGGATCATCGTGATGGAGGGCAGCTATCACGGCGACACGGTCGGCGGCATGTCGGTCGGCGCGCGCGGGGTGTTCAACAAGAGCTATGCGCCGCTGCTGTTCGATGTCGACGTCATTCCCTTTCCGGAGCGCGGCAAAGAGGCGCTGACGATGGCGGCGCTGGAAGAGTATTGCGCGCAATCGCCGCCGCCCGCCGCGCTGATCGTCGAGCCAATGATCCTGGGCGCCGGGGGGATGCGCATCTATTTGCTCGGCGTGCTGCGCGCGATGCGCGAGATCTGCGCGGCGCATGGCGTGCTGTTCATCGCAGACGAGGTGATGACCGGCTGGGGCCGCACTGGCGCGCTGCTCGCGTGCGAATGGGCGCAGATCGTGCCTGACCTGCTGTGCCTGTCCAAGGGGCTGACCGGCGGATCGCTCCCGCTCGCGGTGACACTGGCGACCGAGGAGATTTTCGCCTCGCATCTGAGCGAGGATCGGTCACGGATGTTCTTCCACTCGTCGAGCTATACGGCGAACCCGATCGCCTGCGCCGCCGCGATCGCCAATCTCGCCATCTGGCGCGACGAGCCGGTGCTGGAGCGGATCGAACGGCTGGTACTGCGGCAGACCGACCTCAGCGCGCCGTTGCACGGCAAAGTCTCGAATCTCAGGCAGATCGGCACGATTATCGCGATGGAGTTCGAGCAGGCCGAGGGCAGCTATATGTCCACGCTCGGCCCGCAACTCGCCGCGTTTTTCCGCGAACGCGACGTGCTGCTTCGGCCGCTTGGGAACACGGTCTACGTCATGCCGCCCTATTGCGTTTCGGACGACGATCTGGAGCGGGTTTACGAGGTGATCGGAGAAGCAGTAGAGCATTTTTCGGCACGCTAGCGGGGGCGTCCCAACAGCCGTTTGCCCTGAGCTTGTCGAAGGGCCGTAGCTCGACATCAGCGCGTGCAGGAACGGTGCTTCGACAAGCTCGGCACAAACGGGGTGAAGGACTCACGCCGCCCGCAAATCCGTCAGAAACCCCTGCACCGCCGCATCCAGCGCCCCCGCCTCGGCCTGAAGCCGTTCGGCCAGCCCACCCATTTCGCGCGCGCTGTGCGTCGCCGACCCGGCCGTCCCCCCGATCGCATCGACATCGTCGGCGATCATTGCTCCGGCGCTGACCGTTTCCTCAACCGTCATCGCGATCAGGCGGGTCGTGTCGCGCTGAGTGGCGACCGCTTCCTCGACCGTGTCGCACAGCCGCGCCATCGCCGCGATCGCGCGTTCGACCTCGCCATGGCCATCGGCGACCTGCGCGATGCCGCTGCACAATTCCGCGACATGCGCGGTGATGCGGCCCGCAGCATGGCCCGCCTGGGTCGCCAGCGCCTTGACCTCGTTCGCCACGACGGTGAAGCCGCGCCCCGCCTCGCCCGCGCGTGCCGCCTCGATCGTTGCGTTGAGCGCGAGCAAATTCACCTGCCCGGCGATTTCGCCGATCAGCGCGATGACCGCGTCGATCGATTCGGCGGACTTGATCAGCTGGCGCATCCGCGCGCCGCCTTCGCCGACCAGGCCCACCGCATTCTCCGCCGCCGCCTTGGCCCGCGCGGTGTCGTCGTTGATCGCGGCAAAGGCGTCCGCCAGCAGCCGCCCGCGATCGGCGATCCCGGTCATGCTCATGCTGGTCTGCGCCGCCGCCGAAGCGACCGCCGCCGCGCGATCACCGGTATCGGCGGCGCGCGACGCGGTTGCGCTGGCGTTGCTGCCGATCCGCTGCGACAGGCCCGCCAGCGTGGTCGCGAGCGACCCGGCCTGGCGTTCGAACCGCGCCGATGCCGCCTCGATCCGCGCCGAGCGCTGGAGCTGGCCGCGCGCATGAATCAGCTCGCGTTCGACCGCCAGGCTGACGATGCGCCGATTGGCGACCACCGCGAACAGCCGTCCGCGATGCGTCAGGATCATCCCTTCCTGCCCGCTGGCGGCGCGATAGGCGTCAAGCACCGCGCCGATATCCTGATCCACCTCTGCCTCGGGACAGGGGCGGATATGCGCCGCGATCGCGCTGCCATAGGCCGGGTTGCGCATCAGCGCATGGCCGAACGGGTTGAGCAGCAGCCGGCGGACATCCTTTTCGAACAGCGCCCCGATCGCGCGGTGGCTCGCATCGACCACGGGCAGCAGCCGCAGCTCCATATTGGTCTGGAACATTTCGGTCGCGGTGAACAGCGTGTCGTGTTCGCGCAGGAACGGTGGATTGCGCTCGACCGTGGACAGCCAGTCCCGCGTCGTCGTCGGGGAAGGGGCGGGGATGGGGTCAGCAAGCGCAAACATGACGCTGTTGATAGGGAGCGGACGGTAAATGCGGTGTTAGCCGGGCGTGACACTTCCGTGACAAATGGCGGTTTTCTGCGCCTTTTCGCCTATCCAGTCAGTTCGCCGCGATGCTGCGCGACCAAAGCGCCGAGCCAGTCGGTGAACGCCGCGACCGGCGCGAAGTGGCGCGTCTCCTCATGCGTCACCAGCCAGAAGCTGCGCCGGATGGCGAGTTCGGGCAGCACGCGCTCCAGTTCCGGATCGCCATCCCCGATGAAGCAGGGCAGCACCGCGATCCCCGCTCCTGCCGCAGTCATGCGGTGCTGCGCATTGATGCTCGACGAGCGCAGTTGCGGTGCAGGTGCGCCAGGAATCTCGTCGAGATAGCGCAACTCGGGCGCGTAAAGGATGTCCGGGACATAACCGATCAGCCGATGCTCGCGCAGCTGCTCGGCAGCGGTCGGCATGCCGTGCACTGCAAGATAGTCGTGCGACGCATAGAGGCGCAGTCCATAGTCGGCGAGCTTGCGGGTCAGCAGCGGACCTCTCCGTGGCCGCGCCAGCAGCACCGCGACATCGGTCTCGCGCCGTGTCGGATTGAGGAAGCCACTGCTCGCCACCAGATCGACCGATAGGTCCGGATGCGCATCGGCCAGGCTGCCGAGATGCCGCCCGACGAACCAGCTGCCGAACCCCTCCGACACGCTGACCCGCACCGTGCCGCGCACCGGCCCGCCCGCCTCCCGCTCACCGATCGCGGCGGCGGCACGCTCCATCGCGCGGGCATGGGTCAGCAGCCGCTCGCCCGCCGGGGTCAGCGTCTGGCCGTCCGGCCCCTGTTCGAACAGCCGCTCACCGACCGCCTGTTCGAGGCGGCGGAGGCGTCGCCCTGCCGTGGTCGCGTCGATTTGCAGACTCTGCGCGGCCTTGGCCAACTGACCCGTGCGCGCAATCGCGAGGAAGATCGGCAGGTCGCTCCAGTCCATGACCTGCAAATATGCAGCTATGCCCTGCATGTCGATGGGTTGCCGCCACGCCGCGCGCAGGTGCATCACGCTGCCCAAATAGGAGAGGTCCAAATGCGCGAGATCATCCACTTCATCGGCGGCAGCGCCAGTGCGGGCACCGGCACGCGCCGCTCGGACGTGTTCGATCCCAATAGCGGCGCGGTGCAGGCACAGGTGACGCTGGGCAGCCCCGCCGACCTCGACGCTGCGATGGCGAAGGCGCTGGCCGCTCAGCCGGCATGGGCTGCGACCAACCCGCAACGCCGCGCGCGCGTGATGTTCGCGTTTAAGGCGCTGGTCGAGAAGCATATGGACGAACTGGCCCACCTGCTGTCGTCCGAGCACGGCAAGGTGATCGCGGATTCGAAGGGCGATATTCAGCGCGGGCTGGAAGTGATCGAATTCGCCTGCGGCATCCCGCATGTGCTGAAGGGCGAATACACCCAGGGCGCCGGCCCCGGCATCGACGTCTATTCGATGCGTCAGCCGCTCGGCGTTGTCGCGGGCATCACCCCGTTCAACTTCCCGGCGATGATTCCGATGTGGATGTTCGGCGTCGCCATCGCGTGCGGCAACGCCTTCATCCTCAAGCCCAGCGAGCGCGACCCCAGCGTGCCGGTGCGCCTCGCCGAACTGATGCAGGAAGCCGGGCTGCCCGACGGCGTGCTTCAGGTGGTACAGGGCGACAAGGAGATGGTCGACGCGATCCTCGATCATCCCGAGATCAAGGCGGTCAGCTTCGTCGGTTCGTCCGACATCGCGCATTATGTCTATCGCCGTGGGGTCGAGGCGGGGAAGCGCGTCCAGGCGATGGGCGGCGCGAAGAATCACGGCATTGTGATGCCTGACGCCGACCTCGATCAGGTCGTCAACGACCTTGCCGGTGCCGCATTCGGTTCGGCGGGCGAGCGGTGCATGGCGCTGCCGGTCGTGGTGCCGGTGGGCGAGAAGACCGCGATCGCACTGCGCGAGAAGCTGCTGCCCGCGATTCAGGGGCTGCGCGTCGGCGTGTCGACCGATGCCGAGGCGCATTACGGCCCGGTGGTCACGGCCGCGCACAAGGCGAAGATCGAAAGCTATATCCAGATGGGCGTCGACGAGGGCGCCGAACTGGTCGTCGACGGACGCGGCTTCACGCTGCAGGGGCATGAGGATGGCTTCTTCGTCGGCCCGACCCTGTTCGACCGCGTGACGCCGCAGATGCGCTCCTATCAGGAAGAGATTTTCGGTCCGGTGCTCCAGATGGTCCGCGCCGACAGCTTCGAGGAGGCACTGCGCCTCCCGAGCGACCATCAGTACGGCAATGGCGTCGCGATCTTCACCCGCAACGGTCACGCCGCGCGCGAGTTCGCGGCGCGGGTCAATGTCGGCATGGTCGGCATCAACGTGCCGATCCCCGTACCGGTCGCCTACCACACCTTCGGCGGGTGGAAGCGCAGCGCGTTCGGCGACACCAACCAGCACGGCATGGAGGGGGTCAAGTTCTTCACCAAGGTGAAGACGATCACCCAGCGCTGGCCGGACGGCGGGGTGGGCGACGCCGCCAACGCCTTCGTCATTCCCACGATGGGATGAGGCGGATGCGCCGCCGGGTTCGAGAATCGGTTACAGCCGTGCTAACCATCTCCCCGTGTCTGCGGGGGATGCGGCTTGGTTTGGCTGTTTCGGATTATCGTGGCGGTCGCGGCGCTCACCTTCATCGCGTGGGCGGCCCCGCTTGCGCTATCGGCGAGCGAGCCTGAGCGCGTGGACAAGCGCATCGCCATCACCTTTGACGACACGCCGCGCGGGGCGGGCGCGTTCCTGACGCTGGAGGAGCGCGGCCCGAAGCTGATCGCGGCGCTTCAGGCCGCGGGGGTGCGGCAGGCGGCGTTTTTTATCAACCCGTGCCGGCTGCAGAGCGACCGCGACGGTGCGCTGGTCCGCGCGTATGAAACCGCCGGTCATGTGATCGCCGACCACACATGCAGCCATCCCGGCCTGTCGCGGGTCAGTGCCGAACGCTATCTTGCCGATATCGACGCTTCGCAGGACTGGTTGCGCACCCGCCCGACCTATCGTCCGTGGTTCCGCTTCCCCTTCCTCGACGAGGGCGGGAGCAATCGGGTGAAGGCACAGGCAGTGCGCGACGGGCTGACCGCGCGGGGACTGATCAACGGCTATGTCACCGCCGATGGCTATGACTGGAACATGGAGCGGCTGACGATAGAGGCGAAGCGTGCGGGGCGGGTGATCGACATGGCGCGGCTGCGCGATCTGTATGTCGAGACTCACGTGGGTGCGGCAGAGTTCGCCGACCAACTGGCCGTGCGTGCCACCGGGCGGCATCCGGCACAGGTGCTGCTGCTCCACGAAACCGACCTTGCCGCATTGTTTCTGGCCGACATGGTCGCCGGGCTGCGCAAGGCGGGCTGGACCATCGTCACCGCCGACGAGGCGTTCGACGACCCGATCGCGCGCCGCACGCCACAGGTCGATTTCGCCAACGGCACCCGCATCCAGATGCTGGCGTGGGAAAAGGGGATCGAAGGCACGCGCTGGTACGACCGCACCGACGGCCCCACCGCCGACCGGCTTTTCGAGGCGCAGGTGATGCAGGGCGCGGCCGTCCAGTGAGGATCGTCGCAGCCCTGCTCGCCTGCCTGCTGCTCGCGCTTCCCGCTGCTGCGCAGAAGCGGATCGCATTGAGCTTCGACGACGCGCCGCGCGGGGCGGGAGCGTTCCTCGATCCCGATGCGCGGGCAAAGAAGCTGACCGCCGCGTTGAAGCGGGCCGGCCTCAAACAGGCGGTGTTCTTCGTGAACCCCGGCAATATCGGCAAGCCCGGTCATGGCGACGGCGCGGCCAATCTCGACCGCTATGTGAAAGCGGGCCATGTCCTTGCCAATCACAGCTGGTCGCATCCCAGGCTCGGCAGTACTGACGCCGACGCCTATCTCGCCGATCTCGACCGCGCCGAAGCTTGGCTGAAAGCGCGTCCCGGTTACCGCCCTTGGTTCCGCTTCCCGTTCCTCGACGAGGGCGGCAAGGACAAGGTGAAGCGCGACGCGATCCGTGCGGGACTGAAGGCGCGCGGCCTCATTAACGGATACGTCACCGCGGAATCGTCGGACTGGAACATCGAAAGCCTGACCATCGCCGCGAGACAGGCGGGCAAGACGATCGACATGAAGGCGCTGCGCGACCTCTATGTCGAAAGCCATGTCGAGGCGGCGGAGTTCTATGACGCGCTCGCGGTCAGGACGCTCGGCCGCTCCCCCGCGCATGTCATGCTGCTCCACGAAACCGACATCGCCGCCCTGTTCATCGGCGATCTGGTCCGGGGGCTGAAGGCAAAGGGCTGGACCATCATCTCCGCCGACGAAGCCTATGCCGACCCGCTCCGCGACGCCGCGCCCGACACCCCGCACGCTCAGGGCACGTTGATCGAGGCACTGGCCTGGGAAAAGGGCCTCCCCGCGCCGCGTTGGTACGAGCGCAACGACCTGCGCATCGCCAATCCGCTGTTTGCGCGGCGGGTGCTCGGCGAAACCCCCGCGCCCTGAATTTGTTTGAGAAACGGACCGATATGACCGACCAGCAATTCGACCTCACCGACGACCAGCGCGCGATTCAGGAGATGGCGCAGCGCTTCACCGCCGACGCGATCACCCCGCATGCGGCGGAGTGGGACGAGAAGCACATCTTCCCGCGCGACACGGTGAAGGCTGCCGCAGAGCTCGGCTTTGGCGCAATCTACGTCAGCGAGGAAAGCGGCGGGATCGGCCTTGGCCGGCTCGAGTCAGCGCTGATCATGGAGGCGATGGCCTATGGCTGTCCCGCGACCAGCGCGTTCATCTCGATCCACAATATGGCCGCATGGATGATCGACCGCTTTGGGTCGCAGGGGGTGAAGGACAAGTATCTGCCCCGCCTCGTCACCGCCGACTGGCTGGCGAGCTACTGCCTGACCGAGCCGTCCTCGGGCTCCGACGCTGCTGCGCTCAAGACCACGGCGAAGCGCGACGGCGACCACTTCATCGTCAACGGGTCGAAGCAGTTTATCTCTGGCGCGGGCGAGAATGAGCTGTACGTGACGATGGTCCGCACCGGCGTCGATGGACCCAAGGGTATTTCCTGCCTCGCCATCGAAAAGGACATGCCCGGCGTCAGCTTCGGCGCGAACGAGCGCAAGCTCGGCTGGCATGCCCAGCCGACGCGACAGGTGATGTTCGACAATGTCCGCGTCCCCGCCGAAAATCTGATCGGCGGCGAGGGCGAGGGGTTCCGCATCGCGATGATGGGCCTCGACGGCGGTCGCCTCAACATCGGCGCCTGCTCGCTCGGCGGGGCGCAGCGCTGCCTCGACGAGGCAATTGTCTATACAAAAGATCGCAAGCAGTTCGGCACCGCCGTGGCCGAGTTCCAGAACACCCAGTTCACCCTTGCCGACATGGCGACCGAGCTGGAGGCAGCCCGCGCTTTGCTATACCTCGCCGCCGCCAAGGTCACCGCCAACGCCCCCGACAAGACCAAGTTCGCCGCGATGGCCAAGCGTTTCGCGACCGACACCGGATCGGCCGTGGTCGACCGCGCGCTGCAGCTGCATGGCGGCTATGGCTATCTGATGGACTACCCGATCGAACGCTTCTGGCGCGACCTGCGCGTCCATTCGATCCTTGAGGGGACCAATCAGGTGATGCGGATGATCGTCGGGCGGGAGCTGACGCGGCAATGAGCGAAGACGTCCTGATTTCGGTCGAGGGCAAGGTCGGCCGCATCCGGCTCAACCGGCCCAAGGCCATCCATGCGCTCAACACCGGCGTGTGCGCCGCGATCCTCGACGCGCTGACCGCATGGCGCAGCGACACGGCGGTCGAGGCGGTAATGATCGATCATGCCGAGGGTCGCGGCTTCTGCGCGGGCGGCGACATCCGCATGCTGGCCACCAGCGGTGCGGACGATGGCGCAGCGGCGCGGGACTTCTTCCGCGTCGAATATCAGATGAACCACGCGCTGTTCACCTTCGTGAAGCCGATCGTCGCGTTCATGGACGGGATCACGATGGGCGGCGGCGTCGGCCTGAGCCAGCCCGCGCGGTTCCGGGTTGCGACGGAGAACACGAAGTTCGCGATGCCGGAGACCGGTATCGGCCTGTTCCCCGATGTCGGCGGCGGATGGTATCTGTCGCGTCTGCCGGGTCGCGTCGGCCAGTATCTCGCGGTCACCGGCCATCGGATCGACGGCGCGGAGTGCGTCGCGCTGGGCCTCGCCACACATTATCTCCCGTCGGACCGACTGTACGATGCCAAGGGGCGCATTCTGGCCGACCCGCAGACGATCGAAGCGGTGCTGGCCGACTTGGCCACGCCTGTCCCTGACGCCCGCATCCTCGCCCACCGAGAGGATATCGACCGGCTGTTCGCGCGCGATCATCTCGAAGACATCATCGCCGCGCTCGAAGCCGATCCGGGCGAATGGGCGATGCAGCAACGCGCCACCATCGCCGGCAAATCGCCGCAGTCGATGAAGGTCAGCCTCAAGCTTCTGCTCGACGGCGCGTCCATGCAAACCTTCGAGGATGAGATGCGGCAGGAATATGCGGTCGCCACGCGCGTCGTGCAGCGCCATGACTTCATCGAGGGCGTGCGCGCGCTCATCATCGACAAGGACAATCACCCGCGCTGGGACCCCGCCACGCCGGAGGGGGTCAGCGACCATCTGATCGACCAGATCTTCGCGCCGCTGCCCGAGGATGAGGCGTGGAGTCCAGCTTAACTCCCCTGCCGCTTGGGGGAGGGGCTTGGGGAGGGCCTGTCCTCCCGGACGTCGTTTGAGTTACAGGCCCTCCCCCGACCCCTCCCGCAAGCGGGAGGGGAGCAGAAGGAAACGAAATGACCTACAACACAATCCTCGTCGAACAGCGCGGCGCCGTCACGTTGGTGACGCTCAACCGACCGCAGGCACTCAACGCGCTCAACAGCGAAGTCCTGTCCGAATTGCTCGACGCCTTCGCCGCGTTCGACGCCGACCCGTCACAGGGCTGCGCCGTCCTCACCGGCAGCGAAAAGGCGTTCGCGGCGGGCGCGGATATCAAGGAGATGCAGGCGCAGGGCTTTGCCGACATGTACGGCCACAATTTCTTCGCCGGCTGGGACCAGTTTACCCGCACGCGCAAGCCGATCATCGCCGCCGTCTCCGGCTTCGCGCTGGGCGGCGGATGCGAGCTGGCGATGATGTGCGACTTCATCCTCGCCGCCGATACCGCCAAGTTCGGTCAGCCGGAGATCAAGCTCGCCGTCGCCCCCGGCATGGGCGGGTCGCAGCGCCTGACCCGCGCGGTGGGCAAGGCCAAGGCGATGGAAATGTGCCTCACCGGCCGCATGATGGGCGCGGAAGAGTCGGAGCGCGCCGGCCTCGTCAGCCGCGTCATTCCCGCCGCCGAACTGCTTGACGAAGCGCTCAAGTCCGCCGCGACGATCGCCTCGATGGCCCCGCTCGCGGTGCTGGCGAACAAGGAAATGGTCAACGCAGCGTTCGAGACGGGCCTGGCGCAGGGCGTCCAGTTCGAACGCCGCCTGTTCCACGGCCTGTTCGGCAGCGCCGACCAGAAGGAAGGCATGGCGGCATTCGTCGAGAAACGTCCGGGGAACTGGACGGGGAAATAGCCTTGCCGTCACCGCAGCGGAAGCTGGGGTTTCGTGCGGCAGAAGACCCCAGCTTCCGCTGGGGTGACGAAAGATGAGAGGAGCGCCGCAATGGCCCGCGTAGGATTTATCGGTCTCGGCAATATGGGCGGCGGGATGGCCGCGAACCTGGCGAAGGCGGGGCATGACGTGCGCGCCTATGACCTCAGCGAAGAGGCGCTCGCCCGCGCCAAGGCTGCCGGATGCCTGCCCGTGGCGAGCGCGGCCGAGGCGGCGCAGGGCGCGGAGGCGGTCATCACCATGCTGCCCGCCGGCAAGCATGTCGAACAGGTCTATGCCGACAGCGTGTTCGGCGCGGCGGATACCGGGGCGATCCTGATCGATTGTTCGACCATCGACGTCGATACCGCGCGCCGCGTCGCCGATGCGGCGGCGGCCAAGGGGCTGATGGCGGTCGACGCGCCCGTCTCCGGCGGGATCGCGGCGGCGGCTGGCGGCACGCTTACCTTCATGGTCGGCGGCAGCGATGCGGCGTTCGAACGCGCGGAGCTGTTCCTGTCGGACATGGGCAAGGCGGTGATCCATGCCGGTGGTAACGGCGCGGGACAGGCGGCGAAGATCTGCAACAACATGCTGCTCGGCGCGACGATGGTCGCGACCTGCGAGGCGTTCCTGCTCGCGCGCAAGCTCGGGCTCGACCCGCAGACCTTCTACGACATCAGCTCGGTCTCATCGGGGCAGAGCTGGTCGATGACCAGCTACGCGCCACTGCCCGGAGTCGGCCCCAAATCGCCCGCCGACAACGATTATCAAGGCGGCTTCGCGGTCGGGCTGATGCTCAAGGATCTGAAGCTGGCGATGGAGGCGGCCGAAACGGTCCACGCCGACACGCCGATGGGGGCGCGTGCTGCGGAGCTCTATGCGAAGTTCGCCGATGCGGGCCATGCCGGGATGGATTTTTCGGGCATCATCCGGATGCTGGAGGCGCGCGGCGAGGGCTGAATCCTGGAGCAGTTCGCGCTGAGAAAGCAGCATCTTCCATTGACCCGACACCAGGGATGGCGCTTCGGCGCGCTCAGCGCAAACGGTGTGGGGATTGAGCGTTAGTGCAGGTGGGTCGCGGCAGGCAACAGCCGTGGCCGTTCCGCTGCGGGCATCGCGACAGGCGCAGTCTCGCGCTCGCCGCGCAGCACGCTGCCCATCGGTGCGGGGCGACCGAGCAGATAGCCCTGCGCATAGCGGCAGCCGAGCAAGCTCGCCTCCATCAGCTGTGCCTCGGTCTCGATCCCCTCGATCACGCAGTCGAGGCTCAGCGAATGGGCCAGTCCGCGGATCGCCGCAATCATCGCGCGACCCGATTGGGTGGTCATCCCTGCGGCGAAGCTGCGGTCTACCTTGAGGATGTCGAGCGGAATCTGGTGCAAGATGCCCAGGCTCGAATAGCCGGTGCCGAAATCGTCCAGTGCGACGCGCACCCCCAATGCGCGCAGCTGCTCCAGCACTGTCCGTGCCCCGTCGATGTCCGACATCAACGTGGTCTCGGTAATCTCGAAAGTGAGTCGTGCCGGCTCGATCCCGCTCGCGACGATCATCCGGGTCAGCTCGCGGATCGTCTCTGGCGATGCGATGTCGTGCACCGACAGGTTGAACGATACGCCGACCCCTGTTGGCAGGCGTTCGGCCTTCGCGAGGAGCTTGGCGAACAGGATTAGCGTCACCTGATTGATCAGCCCCAGCCGCTCGGCCATCGCGATCAGCCGGTCGGGCATCACCAGCCCCAATTGTGGCGAATGCCAGCGCGCCAGGGCCTCGACGCTCGCCAGCGTCATGCTGCGCGTTTCGTAGATCGGCTGGAACAGCAGCGACAACTCCGCACTCAGGTCGGCGGCGCGGAATGCAGCCTCCAGTTGTAGCTCATCGCGGATCATCGCCTCATGCTCGGCGGAAAAGATCACGCACTCGCCGCGCTCGTGCGACTTGGCGTGGTACAGCGCATAGTCGGACCGGTCGAACAGCGCATGGGCGTTGCGCCCGGCATCGGGGTAGACCGCCAGCCCGATCGAACATCCAACGCGCAACGACGCGTCGTGGATCATCATCGGCGCACAGATCGTCTCGCGAAGACCCGCCAGCCGTGCGCGGGCAGTCGATGCGTCGCCGTCGATCAGGATACCGAACTCGTCGCCGCCCAGCCGGGCGATCATCAGTTCCTCGCCACAGAATCCCGACAGCCGACGGCCCAGCTCGCTGAGCAGTCGGTCGCCGGTGGCGTGGCCGAATGTGTCATTGATCGGCTTGAATCGGTCGAGGTCGAGGACACCGACACAAAAGGGTGCGCGTCCATTCGCCTCACGCTCGGTCAGACAGGCATCGAGCCGGGCGAAGAAATGGCGACGATTGGGGAGGCCGGTCAACGAATCCGTCTGCGCCAGCAGCTGGTTCTCGTCACTCAACCGGCTCGCCTGCGACCGCTCGTCACGCAATGCCTGTTGCGATTGGACTAGGTCGACGAACATCCGGTTCGACCCGATCAGGATTTTGGACATCACGGCGGTGACCAGCGCAATGTTGAGCGCGGTGAAGATCGCGGGAAGGCTGCCAGTGCTCAGGCAATAGAGCGCATAGGGGGTGACGACCGCCGCCGCGAGCATTGCTGCAGCGCGCGGCACATGCATCAGGCAGAGCATGCAGCTGAGCAGGGTTACCGCCAGCGCGACCGCGACATGGCCGCGCATCGCCCCGGCCGAGAACCAGTCGAGCGCGATCACCCAGATGGTGAACCCGCCGCCAATCGCGAGTGCGACGATCTGGGTACGGCGGTTGCGTCGCGCCGCTTCCGCTTCGCTCAGTTCGGCAGGTGTCGGCGCGCGCAGCCAGTGGATCATCCGCAGCACCGCGATCCCGACCAGGATCAATGGGATGCCTTGGGCGATCCAGCGGCTTGCAGTATCGCCATGGCTGATCGCCAGCGTACCGGCATTGGCGAAGAGGAGGAGGTAGAGCCAGGGAATCTGACGGCGCAGCTGCTCATACTGCGCTAGCGGCAGCGACTGTGCGTTGGACGCGGCGGGAGGAAGGGGTGGTCGGTGCATCGGCGCGGTTTGCGCCTCTCCGATTGCCAGTCCCATCTTAACGAACCCTCAAAGCTCGAAGGTCGGAGCGTGGCACCGATCGCCAGCAGGGGAGAAGGCGATCGGCGTCCACGCTCCGGGTGCACTATAGAGGTTCGGCATCGCGCCCGGTCCTGTCTGCGCCGATTACTGCGTCAGGCGGACCAGCGTCGCAGCGTTATAGAATACGCCGTTGACCTGGAACGTCATGCCCGATGCGTCCTGCGCCACTTCCTTGACGAGGCCGCGGGCGGAGATCGACACCGGCACGCTCGATCCGGTCGTGTCCTTGGCGGCGATCTCCAGCTTATACTCGCCGTCGCGCGCGCGGGTTCCATTGGGGAGCGTGCCGTCCCAGACCAGTTCGCCTTCCGATCCGGTCAGGTTGATCGTGTGGACGGTTGCGCCCGATGCGTTCTTGATCGTCGCGACGACCGAGTCTGCGGGGCGGGTGGTGGCATAGGTCCATTGCGCCGGGCTGTCGGCGGTCAGGCCCGCCTGGTCGCTACCGAAGCTCGCGACCTTGCCGACCACTGACGCCGCGCCGACGAGATTGTCTGAGGTGAGCGCGGTCAGGATCGACTTCAGCGATGCGTTCTGCTGGATCGACTGCTCGATCTGGGAGAACTGGACCAGCTGCGCGGTATATTCCGACGTATCCATCGGATCCATCGGATCCTGATTCTGCATCTGGGTGGTGAGCAGCTTCAGAAACATCGTCGAATCTGCGGCGAGTTTGGACAGGGCGTTGCCAGCATTGGTGCTGGTCGCTGCATTGGCTGCGGTGGCGGCGTCGACGGCCATGATCGGCTCCTTCAGGCGACGAGATCGACCCGGCCCGAGCTGCGGACCTGGACGGGGGATGGGATTGACGATGCTGCTGCATCGTCTTCGGAGAGATAGGCGCGGCTTGCGACGCGGCGGCCCTGCTGGGACTGCTGGTCGTTCTGGCCAAAGCCGCGTTGGTCGAAGCGCAGGCTCTGGTCGTCGGCGCGGAAGCCGGCATCGTTGAGCGCGCGGGTCAGGCTGTCCGAATCGCGGCGCAACAGATCGAGCGTCGCAGGCTGGTCGGCGGTCACCTCGGCGGTCAACTGGCGCGCCTCGTCCATCCGTAACCGGACCTCGATCTTGCCCAACTCGCCAGGATCGAGCCGGATCACCAGCACCTCGCCAGATCCGGTATCGGCATGGCGAACGATCGCCAGGCCGACATCCTCACCGATCGCGCTCGCCCGCGCGCGCGGCTCTGCGGCGGCGGCGTCGCTGGTGGCGTGTGCGGCGTCAGGCACCGGGGGGCGGCCAGCGGGTCGAAGGCAGGGATTGGCCCGGCGGAGATTGGCGGCGGCGTTGGTGCCGATTGCTGCGGCGCGGACTGGCGGCTGCCATCCCGGTTCATCGTGTCGCTCGACCCATTGCCGCTGGCCCGCGTGCCATCGGCATCGGCGTCGGATATCGGCTCGTCAGCCACCACGCCCTCGAATGCGTCGTCATCGACAGGCATGTCGACCACGATGTCCGACGCGGCAGGTTCGGTCGTGCGTGCGGGTTCGGTTGCGCGGGGAGCGACCGGGGCGGGCGCGGCGGCGGCCTCAGCTTGCGGCTGCAGCGGCGCGGGATTGGTTTCGACCGTCGGCACCGCCAGGCTGGCCGCAGCGAGCGCGAACGGCTGGGCTGGCGTTGCAGATGCGTCGTCGCTGGTTGCAACGGCGAGCGGATCGACAGCGGTTTCGGTCAACACCGGCGCTGCTTCAACCGGTGCAGCCATGGGGCCGGTCGCGACGGGAACGATCGGTACTTCCGGCACCGGTGCGGCCAAGTGGCGGGGACTGTCGGCGACCGGCACGCTACCGTCGTTCACGACCGGAGCAGCCTTCGGCTCACTGATCTCGTGCACCGGTTGGATGATTGTCACCGACTCGCCGGGCGAAGGAACGACAGGCGCTGTCCGGAGGGGCCGGGCCGTGAGCGCGTCGACCGGCCTCGATCGGGCTACGGGCGCTACGTCGACCGAGGTGTCGGGACGGCCCATCGTCGTCGCGGTGTCGCCGTTGCCATCGCCATTCTTAGCAGGCGCAGGCACAGGCACAGGCCCAGTGACCAGCACAGGGACAGGTGCAGGGACGGGGACAGGCATCGGGACAGCCTCAGTCTGGGTCGCCTTTGCGCCCTGATCTGGGTGGTCGACCGCCGCTACTGTCTCGAGAACAGGTCCAGGCACGGGTTCTGGCATCGTGCGTGGCGCGTCGCGCGCAGTCATGCTCTCATCTGCGGGCGAGGGCGCGGGCCGGGCCATCGGGACGTGTGCTTCGGGAAGCGTCGCCGTCGGCAGCGCGGATGTATCGGGAAGCGGCGCTGCCATCGGCATTGCGGGCGTCTCGGAAACCGGCGTTGCGACAGGGGCGACGGCTGCGGCTTCCAGCACGATTGGCGCTGCTACCTGATCGGCAATACTTTGCAATTCGGGCAGCGCGGTCTCGACCGGCTGTGCCACCGCACCATCGGCGAGGCCCAGATAGGGCGTCGTGCCCTGGGGCACCACCGAAACCGTCACCGGGTTCCCCGTGGCCGCTTGCGTCACCGGTGTCGTGCCCAGCCCCAGCATTGCCGCGAATCCGGGATCGGCCTGCGGCATCGCGGTCAAGCTCGGGGGCGATCCAGCACCCGTCGTGACGGACGCGGAAAAGGGCAGAAGGTTCGGCACCATAGACGGATCATAGAAGTGTGGGACGGTTTCCGGTCGCACGGCTTAGCCAATCGTGCCGAGCGCGCGCACCCGGGCGCGGGCATGGATCTCGTTCTGCGACAGGACGACGGTCGCAGGGCGGACACGCTCGATCACGCTGCGAACGAACGGTCGGATCGTGGGATTGGTGAGGAGGCAGGGAATTTCCCCGCTGTTCGCCATCCGGTCATAGGTGTCGCGGACCGCAACGATGAAGCCCTGAAGCATCGACGGCGGCATCGCGAGGTGGCGCTCGTCGCCCATGCCCAGGATGTTCTCCGCGAATGCGGCATCCCATTCGGGCGACAGGGTCAGAATCGGGATCGAACCATCGCGCGCCTGATGCGCCGAGATCTGGCGGGCGAGCCGTGCGCGGACATGTTCGGTGATCTGCGTCAGATTCTGGGTGATCGGCGCGGCTTCAGCGATACCCTCAAGGATCGTCGGCACATCGCGGATCGACACGCCTTCGCCGAGAAGATTCTGCAGGATACGCTGCACGCCCGAGATCGAGATGCGCGCCGGGATGATCTCTGCGACCAGCTTGGCCGAGTCGGTATGGACCTCGTTGAGCAGCTTCTGCACCTCGGTGTAGCTCAGCATATCGGCGATATTGTCCTTGACCAGTTCGGTCAGGTGCGTGGTGATGATCGTGCCCGCATCGACGACGGTGAGGCCTCGGAATCCCGCTTCCTCGCGCAGCTCGCGGTCGATCCAGAGCGCAGGCAGGTTGAACACCGGCTCGCGCGTCGGCTCGCCTGGAATGCCCGCCGGGCCTTCGCCGGGGTTGATCACCAGCAGACGATCGAGCCGGATCTCGCCGCGCGCCGCCTCGGTCTCCTTGATGTAGATGATGTACTGGTTCGCCTGCAGCCCCATATTGTCGATGATGCGGACCGAGGGGAGGACGAAGCCATATTCGGTCGCCATCTGGCGGCGCAGCGCGCGGACCTGATCGTCGAGGCGCGGTTCGCGCGCTGCGTCATTGATGATCGGGAGCAGGCCATAGCCGATCTCGATCCGCACCGCGTCGATCGCGAGCGTGCGCGAGATAGGCTCCTCCACGACCGCAGCGGCTTCGGCTTCCTCGACCTGCGCCATTCGCTCGGCAACGCGGGCGCGCTCCTTGGCCTTCTTCGATAGATACCACGCGGCATAGCCCGATGCTGCCGCAAAGGCGAAGAATGGGATGAACGGCAGGCCCGGCATCAGCGCAAGCAGGCCCATCAGCACCGCGACCATGCCGAATGCCTGCGGGTAGCGACCGAGCTGCTCGCCCAGCGCCGCGCCAGTCTTGCCCGCCTGGCTACCCTTCGACACCAGCAGGCCGGCTGCTGTCGAGACGATCAGCGCGGGGATCTGGCTAACCAGGCCATCGCCGACGGTCAGGAGCGTGTAGCTCTGGAAGGCGGTGCCGAAATCGACGCCATGGATTGCGACGCCGATGATCAGGCCGACGATCACATTGATCGCGGTGATCAGCAGGCCGGCGATCGCATCGCCCTTCACGAATTTCGATGCACCGTCCATCGAACCGAAGAAGCCGCTCTCGGCCTCAACTTCGCTTCGGCGCGCGCGCGCCTGTTCCTCGGTGATCATGCCGGCTGACAGGTCGGCGTCGATTGCCATCTGCTTGCCGGGCATCGCGTCGAGGCTGAAGCGCGCGGCCACTTCGGCGATGCGTCCTGCACCCTTGGTGATCACGACAAAGTTGATGACCACCAGAATCGCGAAGATGGTGAGGCCGATCACCATCTGCCCGCCGATCAGAAAGTCGCCGAACGCCGCGATCACGCCGCCCGCCGCATGCGGCCCTTCATGCCCGTGCGACAGGATCAGGCGGGTCGAGGCCAGGTTGAGACCGAGGCGCAGCATCGTCGCAATCAGCAGGATTGTCGGGAAGGACGACAGCTGGAGCGGCTTTTCGATGAACAGCGCGGTCATCAGGATCATCGCCGACAGCGTGATCGAGAGCGCAAGCCCAAGGTCGAGTAGCCAGCCCGGCATTGGCAGGATCAGCATGCCGATAATCGAGATGACGCCGACCGCCAGCGCGATGTCGCGCGTTGCGCCGATACGGGTCAGGAAAGCAGAGATCGAGTCCATGATTCAGCTTTCGTCAGGTTGCCGGGACGACGGCGATGCCGGCCTCGACAAAGGCTTTGAGCTTGTTGCGCATCGTGCGCACCGAAATGCCCAGGATCTGCGAGGCCGAAGTGCGGTTGCCCTGGCACCGCTCCAGCGTTTCGAGGATCAGCTGGCGTTCGACTTCCTCGACCGTCTGGCCGACGAACGACGCGATCAGCGGCTTGCCCGCCGCCGAAGCGGGCGGCGCGAGCCGCGACCCGTCGGCGAGCACGATCGCCTCCGGCCCGATATAGCCGTCGGGCGAGAGCAACACCGCGCGGTGCATCGCATCCTGCAGTTCGGCGACATTGCCCGGCCATTCATAGCTGGTCAGCAGCGTTTCGGTCGCCGGGTCGATCAGCGGCGAGGGCAGGCACTGCATCGCCGCGAAGCGCGCTGCGAAGGTCGCTGCGAGCAGGCGGATGTCGCCGCCGCGCGCGCGCAGCGGCGGCAGCGCGACGGTGGCAAGCGCGAAGCGGGCGAGCAGGTCGCTGCGAAACTGTCCCGCATCGACAAGAGCGGCCAGGTCGCGACGCGTGCTGGCGATGACGTTGGGCGCACCCGGCGCGGTCATTGTCTTCAGCACGCGCAGCTGAAGCGGGGCGGGAAGGCGGTCGATGTCGCGGATGAACAGCGTGCCGCCGGTCGCGGTCGAAAAGGCGCCACGACGACCAGCCAGCGCGCCTTCGAACGCTCCCGCTGCATGTCCGAACAGTTCGGATTCAAGAACGTCGGCGGCGACGCCGTTGCATTCGACGGTGATGAACCCGCTGCGGCCCGACGCGGCGTGGGTGGCGTGCGCGACGCGCTCCTTACCCGTGCCGCGCTCGCCGCTGATCAGGATCGGGGCGTGCGCCGGTGCCATTGCGCGGGCGAACTCCAGCGCGCGCAGCCAGCTAGGATCTTCGCCCACCATCGGCGCGAAATCGGCCTGTGCCATCTGCGCGATGGCAGCGGCGATCAGCTCGCGGTCGGGGGGCAGGGGAATGTAGTCGCGCGCGCCGGCGCGGATCGCGGCGACCGCGCGCTCGGCCGGGGCGTCGATGCCACAGGCGAGGACGGGCACCGCGAACCGCTCGACGATCAGCGCGCGCATGAAACTCGGCACGTCGCTGTCGACGTCGATCATCACCAGCCCCGCGCCGGTCTCGCGCAGGTGCACAAGCGCTTCGGTCGCCGTCTCGGCGATCATCACCTCGGCACCTAGGCTTTGCGCCATGCGCGCGGCCTCGCCGAACGGACCGCTGCTGGCACCGACGATCATCAGGCGAAGCTGCATGATCAGCCGTCCTGGCGCACGATTTCGGTGAGCGTCACGCCGAGTGCGTGGTCGACCAGCATCACTTCGCCGCGCGCTACCAGCCGGTTGTTGACATAGACGTCGACCGGCTCGCCGACGCGGCGGTCGAGTTCGAGCACCATGCCAGACTTCATCCGGATCAGCTCGCCGACCGGCACGCGGGCGCGACCGAGCACCGCCTGAACGCGCACCGGGACTTCGTTGACGGCGGACAGCGAGGTGCCGTTGCCGAGTTCGGCGGAAGGGCCGTCGAGATCGAATTCCTCGAACGATGGCGGCGTGTCGGTTTCGATCATCGCACCGGGCTCGGGGCTGCTGAACGGGTCGCCGGTTTCGGACATCGGGGTCTCCATCATGCGTTCATCCACTGGCGGATCACTGCGGTCGCTTCAGGCGCGTTGCCGGCGACCATGTCGCCCACCTTGCGCAGATGCGACGCCTTGATCTGGCCATCGACATTGTTGAGCTGGACATCGTGGTCGAGCAGCGGGACGTCGGGCTTTGTGCCCTGCATCGCCTCCAGCTGCTTGAGTGCCTCGGGGTCGCCATCGGCGGCCTGCTGCGCGATGGCCAGCATCTCGGCATTCTTGTCGCTCGGCAGCATCGGCGGTGCGGCGGGATCGCCCGCCGCCTCCTTGTTGGCACGCGAGCGGAGCATGCGCAGCACGATCAGGCCGATCGCGCCGACCAGCAGGATCTTGAGCAGTCCAACCACCTGGTCCGACGTGAAGTAAGAGTACCAGCTGGACTGCGCATCGGCCGGTTCCGCAGGGGCGGCAAAGGCCAGGCTTTCGACCACGACGCTGTCGCCGCGCTCGGTGTCGATGCCCACGGCATTCTCGACCAGCCGGGTCAGCTGCGCCTTGCGCGCTTCGGGCAGGCCGGCCGCACCGCCGTCGATGGTGACCGCGACCGACAGGCGGGTCAGCTTGCCCGGTTCGCGCGTGACGATGCTGCGGGTCGAGCTGTTGGCATAGGTCGTGTCTTCGGAGTTTTCCTTGCGCGCCTGCTGGCTGGTCTGGCCACCCGCCGCGCCGACCGGCTGCTGCTGCGCCTCGGGCAACTGGTTGCCGACGGTGACGGCCTGTTCTTCGTTGTTCTCGCGGCTCTGATCGTCGCTCTCGACCGTCACCTGGCGTGCGATCACCTGCTTGTCGGGATCATAGACGTTGGATTCCTCGCGGGTCGCGTCGCGATCAATCTGTGCGGCGACTTCGGCGCGGACCTTGCCCTGGCCGACGACGGGCTCGAGCAGCGCGATGATTTCCTCGCGCATCTTCGCCTCGATCTGTGCCTGGCGCTCGTCGACGCTGCCGCCGCCTGCCGCGCCCTGTTCGCCCGCGCGAGCAAGCAACGCACCCGACTGGTCGACGATTGACACCGATTCGGGCGACAATTCGGGAACGGCGGAGGAAACAAGGTAGCGGATCGCCTGAATCGTTTCGGCGGGCAGGCGGCCCTTGGTCTTGACCGTGACCGATGCGGTCGCCGCGCGTGCCTCGGCGGCGAACATTGCGCGCTCGGGCATGACGATATGGACGCGCGCGCCCGACACCGCATCGAGGCTCTGGATCGAGCGGACAAGCTCGCCCTCGATTGCGCGGGTTTCGTTCATCTTGGCGCGGCTCGCCGAAACGCCGAACGGCTGTTCCTGGTCGAGCACTTCATAGCCGATCTTGCCGCCCAGCTTCTCGCCGGCCATCGCCATGCGCAGCTCGGCGAGCTTGTCGACCGGTGCCATCACGGCGGTGCCGTCGGCGGACAGTTCGAAGGGGACGTTCTGCGACTTGAGCTTTTCGGTGATCGCAGCTGCGGCCGAGGGATCAAGATCGGTGTAGAGGAACCCCATGGTGGTGTTCTCGCCACGCAGCGCGACCATCGCCAGCGCCGCCATGATCAATGCCGCGACGCCGCCCATGATGATGAGCCGCTTGGCCCCCAATTGCGCGATCAGCCCTTTAACCTGCTCCAAGCGGCACCCTATCAGCGACCCGGGACGGCATGTCCCTCGGATCAATTATAGATGCGTCGCGGGCGGCAGGTTTTGCCGGTGGGAAAAAATTGCCGAGTGGGTTTCGGACCGGTGCCGCACCTCATCCAGCGGAGTTGTCTCGAAGCAAAAACGCCCCCGGACGGGGGAGTCCGGGGGCGTTCGAATGCGGAGGGGGCCGGGCAGGGGAGCCGAGCCGTCCGACACATTAAGTATAGAGGATCAGGCCGCCTTCCTGTCGTCGACGGGAAAAAGATTGTTGAGTTCGTGCAGCACTGCGGCTTCGCGCATTCCCCGGTCGAGCACCATCCCGCCCTCGTCCCATTCGATCCGCGCGTCACCAGGCGCCAGGGTCGCGTCATGGGTGACGTGCAGGTTGAGGCGGCGGCGGTCATTGGCCTGGCGGTCCGCGATCCGCTCCTCGATCTGCACGGCCATGTCGGGGTGAACGCGCACGATCAATTCGGTTCCGCGTGCGACCTGCGCCAGCGCGCGGCCAATCGCGTCGTCGATTGCCTGGGCGGGAGAGGCGAGCAACGGATGACCGGCAAGATGTTGTGCCACCGTCAGCACCAGTTCGGCGGCCTCGCGCGCGGTGTCCGCTCGGAAACCGGCGCGCTCCTCGACCATGCCCTCCACTTCTGAATGGAGCGCGTCCATCGCAGCGAGCAGCGCGGTCTCGCGATCCGACCGGGCGGCGTCCATTCCCGCCTGAAAGGCGTCGGCGCGCGCCCGCGCCAACTCTTCATTCTGCATCTTGCGCAAATGCGCCAGCTCGTCCTCAAGCGACTCGATCTTGATGACCAGCGAGATCGTGTCGTCATGTTCGACGGTGCGGTTGACCTCGCGCGCGGTGAACACGCGGTCGAAGCCGAAGGGCCGGGTGCTGAAAGACATATCCATGGGGCGCACCTCAGATGATCATCGTGTCGTCGCTCTTGGGATCGACCAGCACGATCTCCCCCATATCGGCGAGGTTCTTGGCAAGGCGGACCAAGGCAGTCTGTGCCTCTTCGCAATCGCGCGCGCGCACCGGTCCCATCGAGGACATGTCCTCGCGCAGCAGCTTTGCCGAGCGTTCAGTCATCGTGGAGAAGAACAGCGAGCGGATATTCTCCGGCGCGCCCTTCAGCGCCAGCGCCATCTGACGCTTGTCGGCCTGGCGGACGATGACCGCGATCGACGCGGGCAACAGGCCGCCCAGATCCTCGAAGGTGAACATCAGCGATCGGATACGGTCCGCGGAATCGGGTGAGCGACCGTCGAGCGCGGAGAGCATGCTTTCCTCGGTTGAGCGATCCATCGCATTGAAGATCTCGGCCATCGCTTCATGCGGGTCGCGGCGCTGGGCGCGGGCGAAGTTGGCCATGAATTCGGTCTTCAGCGTCGCCTCGACCTGCGCCAGAACTTCCTTCTGCACCGTTTCCATGCGCAGCATTCGTTGCACCACGTCGACCGCGATGTCGCGCGGCAGCGCGCCGAGCACGCGCGCTGCATGGTCGGACTTCAGCTTGGACAGGATGACGGCGATGGTCTGGGGATATTCGTTGCGCAGATATCCAGCCAGCACGCCTTCGTTGACGTTGGACAGCTTGTCCCACATCGTCCGGCCCGACGGACCACGGATATCCTCCATGATCTCCTTGACCCGGTCGGAATCGAGCACGCTGTTGAGCAGCCGTTCGGTCGTCTCGTAGGAGCCGTGGCACGAGGTCATCGACGACATTTCGGCCTGGAACTGGTTGAGCAGGTGTTCGACCAGGTTCGACGGGATCCGGCCGAGCTGCGACATGCTCTGCGACAGCTCCTTAACCTCGTCGATCGACAGCTGTTCCCAGATCGGGGCGCCGTGTTCCTGGCCGAGCGCCAGCATCAGCGCGGCGGCACGCTCGCGCATGTTCAACCGCTTAAATTCTGGCGGTTCCACGACCGGAGTCATCATCATCGTTATAGTCCCCTGCATTTATTCGTGGTTAACCCGTCGGGATCGCGCACGACCCCTCTATTATGGACTCGAAAGGGGGTTCCCGGTCGCGTGAGGACAGCAAGATGAACATCAATTCGGGATTGGCAGGGTTGACCCTGCTGGGTGCCGATACGAGCTGGTTTTCGGCGTCGGGGGGCCTGACGATCGAGAGCAAGGCCGTACGTGAGGCCAAGGCCCAGTTCACCTTGCCCGAAACGACGCCGCCCTGGCGTCAGGCCGGCCCCTCGGGCTCGATTTCGACCCAGGTCGCCGAAATCCGCCGTCTTGCCACGATCATCGACAAGCCGCTGACCGGCCACCGCGCGCTGCCCACCGATGTCCAGACCGCGTTTACGACCTGGAAGGCGCTCGACCGGCTCAACCTTCTCGCCGAGACAGCTGCCAAGCCGGGGTTGAGCGCGAAGGAGCGAACGCAACTCGCCACGACCTTCGCCAAGGGGCTGGCCGATCTCCAGACCTATATGGGCACGGCGCCATCCGATAAGTTGGAGCTGTCGTTCGGCCAGCCGGTGCGGCGTGCCGACAGCGCGGCCGTGGTGCCGGGTACCGATCGGCTGAGCGTCAGCGTCACCGGCAAGGGCGTCGTCGCGAAACGCGATGAGGTGCTGTCGCAAATGTCGGGGACCGAGCGGTTCCGGGTGACGCTGGAGCGCGGCAGCTCGATCGACACGGTGGTGATCGACCTGGGTACGTTGCCCGAGCCGCCGACGCTCGACAGCATCGCCAATCTCGTCAACCAGGCGATCGCCAACATTCCGATGCGCGATGCCAATGGCGATGTCGTGCTCGACACCAATGGCGACCCGACCCCCAAATGGAAGGTCAGTTTCGAGCCGAAGAAGACCGAAGACGGCTGGGCGATGAGCATCAACCGTCAGGGGCTGGAGACGGTGTCGATCGATCAGGTCGACGCCCCAGACCTCGCTGATCGTTGCCACCGGCCGCACGGGACTCGAAACACCGACCGCCGCGCGCGTGTTGCGCATCGACGATCCCGAAGCGGCGATGACCAACAAGACGCTGGCAACGATCGAGGCGAAGGATCGCCTGACGACCAAGGCGGTGGCGACCACCACCGACGCCATTGCGACCGATGCCGATGGCTTTGCCTATGTCGTCGGCACCGCGTCGGGCGATCTCGACGAACTGCGGGCCGCCGGGACGCAGGATCTGTACCTCACCAAGATGGACAGCCTCGGCAATGTTGTCTGGCAACGCGCTTTGGGTGCCGCCGACAGCGCCTCGGGCGCGGCAGTCACGGTGGCGGAAAATGGCGATGTGGTCGTCGCCGGCACTGTGTCAGGCAATTTCGACGGGACCAGCGCCGACGCGGATATGCTCGTTGCGCGCTATGGCAGCAATGGCGACGAGATGTTCGCCAGCCGCATCCGATCGGTTGGTGAGGATCGCGCGACCAGCATCGCGATCGCCGACGACGGCGCGATCCTGGTCGGCGGGCGCGCGGGGCAGGGCGGGGGCGACGCCTTTGTCGCCCGGCTCAGCGGCACCGGCGCGGTGAGCGCGCGGGTCAAGCTCCCCGGCGCCGGGGACGAGAGCATCACGGCAATGGCGATGACCGCCGATGGCCGCCTCGCTGCCCTCACCAAGGAAGGCGCGACTTCGAAGCTGCATTTCCTCGACCCCGCAAATCCCGCGACCGTCCTGGGTACGGTGGATCTGGGTACCGCCGACGCGCGTGCCATCGCGATTGCGCCCGACGGATCGATCGCGATCGGCGGGACGACGCTTTCGGCGCTGCCCGGAGCGCAGGTCAACGGCACCAGCGGTGGCCGCGACGGTTTTGTCGCGCGTCTCGCCGCAGACGGATCGGGCATGGCGGTGACCTATCTCGGCACTGCGGGCAACGAACAGGTCGACAGCGTCGCCTTTTCCAATGGCAAGCTTTATGTGGGCGGTCGTACCACCGGCGATCTCGGCGGGACGCGCAGCGGTCCGACTGATGGCTTCGTCGCGCGGATCGATCCGGCGACGGGCGGAATCGAGAAGATCACCCAGTTCGGCCAGCCGACCTTGCGCACCGAACCGGTCCGCCTCGCCGCCTCACAGGGCGGGACGAGCAAAGTCGATGCCCTCGGCTTCGGGCGCGGTGTGGCCACCCCCGACGGGTCGCTCAAGCTCACTACCGGGACCAGCCTGCGCGCGGGTGACAGCTTCCAGATGCGCGTCGCCGGTGGCGTCCTGCGCACGATCACGATCGGCAAGGACGAAACGCTGACCACGCTGGCCGACAAGGTGCGCAAGATCACCGGGGCCAAGGCGCTGGTGACCACGCCCAGAAAGGACGATGGCGCGATGCTGCGCGTTTCGCCCAAGGCGGGGGTCGATATCGAGTTTATCGCCGGTCCGGCGGGCCGCGACGCGCTCGAAAAGCTCGGCCTTCCCGCCGCACGCGTATCGGGCATGGAACCGCTCGACCCCAAGGGGCCGCGGGTGCGCCCGGGCGGCAGCTTTGGCCTTGGCCTCAATCCGTCGCTGTCGATCGCCGACACCAAGTCCGCGAAAGAGACGCTCGCCAAGCTCAAATCCGCGCTGTCCATGTCCCAGACGGGTTATCGCTCGCTATATTGGGATGATACCAAGCTCGCGATGGTCGAGGGCGCCCGAAAGGGCGGAAGCACCGCGCGCGAACAGGCGCAGCTCGCCAACTACCAGGCGGCGCTGAGTCGGCTCGGCTCCGGTCCCTCGACTTCCATAGGGTTCTGAAACCATGACCGACCTGATCGGCGGGATCGCCCGCAACATGAAGCACCTCTCGGAACGCCAGCGGGTGATTTCCGAGAATATCGCGAACAGCGAAACGCCGGGTTTCAAGGCGCGTGACGTGCGCACGCCTGACTTTAGCGACCTGGTCAATGCCGGTGCCAGCAGCGCCGGGATCGCGCGACCGCGGGTTCAGATCACCGGCAGCATGGCCGCACTCGGCGCGCGCGCGCCGATTTCGGCGGGGAGCATGATGCTCGATGCGAACACCAGCGAGACCAAGCCCGACGGCAACAATGTGACGCTGGAAGATCAGTTGCTCAAGATGGGCCAGATCCAGGCCGACTTCGCCGCGATGACCAGCCTCTACCGCAAGAGCCAGGGACTGATGCAGTCGGCGCTTGGCCGCAAGGGCGGCGGCTGACACCGTTTCCGAACACACAAAAGGGGGCCGTCCCGGCTGGGGCGGCCCCTTTTTGTTTGCCGGTCCCGAGGTTCAGGCCGCGTGGCGCAGTCCGGGTGCCGCATCGTCCTCGAGCGCGAACCGCTCGGTCAGCCGTGCCAGCGCGCGTGCCTCGTCGGACAGGGCACGTGCGGCTGCATTGCTTTCCTCGACCATCGCCGCATTCTGCTGGGTGAGCTCGTTGAGCGTGGTGAACGCCGAACTGACCTCACTCAGCGCGCTGGCGTGCGATCCGTAATCCTCGGCCATGCCGGTCAGCAGCCGGTGGACGCCCTCGACCACCTGTTCGATGCCGTTGAGTGCACCATCGACCTGGCCGATCGCGGTGACCGCATTCGCCACCTGATCCTGGGTAGAGGTGAGCTGTTCGCGCGCGCGTTTGGCCTCTTCCTCCGAGCGCATCGCGAGCTGGCCGACAAGGTCGGCGACCACCGCAAATCCGCGCCCGGCCTCGCCCGCGCGTCCCGCCTCGACGGCAGCGTTCATCGCAAGGACGCGGGTCTGGAACGCGATCTTGTCGAGCCCTTCGATGACACCGTCGATACCCCTGGCGCTCACCGCAACCTGCTCCATCTGTTGCACTGCGCCGTCAGTGACGCTGCGGCCTAGCCGTACGCTGTCGATCGCCTCGTCGGCGCGTTCCACAGTCTCACGCACGGTGGCGTTGCCGTTGCTCAGCCGCGTGTCGATCTGGACGATGGCGGCTGAAGCCTCCTCGATCCGCGCGCTGGTGCGTTCGCTGCGCGCGGCGAGATCACCGGCGGCGTGCGCGATCTGTGTCGAATTGCCGTCGAGCTGTGATGCTCCGCTCGACACCGCTTGAACCAGCATGCGCAGCGACCTCGATCGCCTGGTTGAAGTGCGCTTGAATTGCCGCATAGCTCACCGGCATCGTGCCCGCGATGCGATGATAGAGTTCGCCCCGGCTCAGCCCCTCCAGCCCGCGTGCCAGCGCGGCGGTGGCGCTTTCGAGTTCGGACATGCGCAATTCGCGCTCGGCGGTGATTGCGGCTTCGGTTGCACGCTGCGCCGCATCCTTCTGCGCGACCGCGTCGAGCAGGGCGACGACGCGCGCGGAGATGAAGACCAGCGCTCCGGCTTCGGCCAGCAGAATCGCGGCGTGCATCAGGATGCGCACGATCGATGTGCCGCCAAGGAACACCCAGTCGGGCACCGCCATGCCAAGGATCAGGTGATGTACCGCGACGACCAGCGTGGCGCCGATGATCGCTCGCCAGTCGCACAGCACTGCGGTGATCGCGAGTGCGGCAAAGAACGCCATGTGCAGGTCGACCTGCCACGCCATGCCGCGAAACGCGAACAGCATCAGCGCGGGGATCGCGACGACCGCCATGCTGACGGCGATGCGCGCGGTGCTGTCGGTCGCACCCTTTCTCCAGAGCCAGGTGGGGTAGGCGAGCAGTGCGACCAGCGCGATTGCGACGGTCACAAAGCTGTCGGCACCGGTCACCAGCATCCCTGCGAGCAGCGCGACCGACAGGGCGGCGGCAACCGCCATCACCAGCGTCAAACCCGCCTTGCGGATTGCATCTAGCGTCAGCTCAGTCATTCCATCCGTTCCTTCCGGTGCAGCCCACAGGCCGCGCGGCGAGTACGATGGCGCCGTGGCTCCACGTCTCCCGCATGATTGCATCCCTGTTTCCGGTGACGATCAGCGATCCGCGCACCGGTCCCGTGCCGAGCAGATCCGCATCGGCGCGAGCAATCCAGTCGATCATCTCGGCCTGACGCGCAGGCATGACCGGCACGATCAGCATCGCACCCGTGCGCGGGGGAGCGGCCGTGGCGATCAACGGAACTGCGAGCGGCACCGCCAGCGCGGCGATCAGACCGGGCTTCAAAAGCTGGCGTTGACCGAGATCGGCACCGCCACCCCGGTTCCCGTCATCGCGCCCGACGCGCCATAGGCGGCGCTGCCGCTACCGTGGCGGCGGCGGGCGTCGGCGGCGATTTCCCCCATCATTTCGTTCGACAGGTCGATCTGGCGCTTGAGCGTCGCGCCGTTGGTGGCGCAAATATCGCGCAGCTGCCCGGCGAGCGTTGCCAGCTCGGCGCGGGTGTCAGCGTCCAGCGCCTCGCGCCAGGCGGGGTTGGTCCGGTCGAGCCGTGCGACTTCTGTGTCGACCGCGCCGACCAGGCGGGACTTGGCCTGGACCAGCTCGGCGATTTCGCCGCGACGGCCATGCTGAAGCAGCAATGTTTCCTCCGCGCTGATCGACGCCAGTGAGCGGAACAGGTCGAGGAGTTCAGTTTCCATCCGGATTGCCCCCTGGAGCTTGATGATCTGGTCCATGACTGCGGGCGCGAGGCCGATGCCGCCCTTGGCGGCGATCGCGGTCCCCAGGTTCTCGGCGAGCACGCCGCGGAACATCTGTTCGCCATGCCCGCCGGAAAACTCGCCCTCCTCGACGCTTTCGAGCATCAACTGGGTCATCTGGCCGATGAACACCGCTTCGAACGCCTGCGCGGTCTCCTTGCTCTTGGGTTTGGGGACGCTGGGCGCGGTGCCGGTGGTCGCGGCGGCGGGTGTGGAAAGGGGGCTCATCATTGCACCTCGATGTCGGCCTGGAGCGCGCCGGCGCTCTTGATAGCCTGAAGGATGGTAATCAGGTCGCGGGGGCTGACGCCGAGCGCGTTGAGGCCCGCAACCAGCGCGGCGAGAGAGGTTTCGCCGCCCAGCGTTCCGAGCGAACGACCGGTGCCGTCATCGACCGTGACCTGGGTGCGCGGCACGACCTGGGTCTGGCCCTGTGACAGCGGCGCGGGCTGCGACACTTGCGGCGATTCCGCGACGCTGATGGTCAAGCCGCCCTGCGCGATCGCGACCGGGCTGACGCGGACATTGGCGCCCATCACCACCGTGCCCGAGGCTTCGTTGACAATCACCTTCGCCGGCTGATCGACACGGACCGGCAGGTTTTCGATCCGCGCGACCAGGTCGACCACCGATCCGGGAAAGCCGGGGCCGGGCTTGATTTCGACCGTCGCGGGGTCGAGCACCTCGGCGGTCCCCGCAAAGGCCCCGTTGATCGTGCCCGCAATCATGTTCGCGGTGGTGAAATCGGGATTCTTGAGCGCCAGCTTGAGGCTGGTCGAGCTGCGCAGCGCAAAGGGTACTTCGCGCTCGATGATCGCGCCATCCGCGATTCGGGCAGAGGTGGAGACGCCACGGCTGATGCTCGCCGCCGCGCCCTGTGCCTTGAAGCCGGAGACCGAGACCTGGCCCTGCGCGACCGCGTAGATTTCGCCGTCGAGTGCACGGAGCGACGAGGCGATCAGCGTCCCGCCCTGAAGACTGGTGGAATCGCCGATTGCGGATACGGTGACGTCGATCCGCGATCCAGCGCGCGCGAAGGGCGGCATGGTCGCGGTGATCGATACCGCCGCGACGTTCATCGTCTTGAGCTGCGATCCGCGCACATTGACACCCATCCGCTCCAGCATCGCCTGCATCGATTCCTCGGTGAAGGGGGTGTTTCGCGTGCGGTCGCCAGTGCCGGCGAGGCCGACGACGAGGCCATATCCGACCAGCTGGTTGGGGCGGACATTCTCGATATCGACGATGTCCTTGATCCGGTGCGTGCTGTTCGCAGCGGCAGTGCCGGGCACCGCGAGCGCGAGGGCCAGCATCAGGAGTGTCAAAATGCGCATAAACCTGTCCATCGTCTCCGGAACCGCGTTAATCTTCTTATAGAAAGGGAAAGGCCCTTCCGGTCTTCGCGGAGAACAGAAGCAGTGCGTATCGAGGGTGTCCCGATGCCGGTCCAGATGGTGCTCAATGCACTGTCGAAGTCCGACGCCGCCCTGCGCCTGACGCTCCCGAAAATGGAGATGCCCGAAGCGCCCCAGCAGGGGCAGCAGGCCGCCCCGACCTTGCAGGCATCGACCACGGTCCATGTCCTGCTCGCCGCAGCCACCGCATTGGAAACCCCGCAGGAAAAGCGCCGCCGCGAGGCGCGCCCGGCCGCACGCGGGCTCGAGATTCTCGACCAGCTTCATGCTGCGGGGGTGAAGGGCGTGCCCGAGGAAAAAGCACTCGATGCGCTCGCTCAATGGGCGGCCGCGTTCGAGATGCCCGAAGACCCAGCGCTCGCCGACATCGCCCGCGAAATCGAGCTGCGCGTCCGCGTCGAGCTGGCGAAGCACGACCGCACGGTCTGACCCCGAATCTCAAGAGAGATGGTTAACGGGTGATCTGCTGGCTCACCTCCCTCCAACGGAGGGGACATTGAATGTCGTACAAAGCTACGCTCCACCCCGTGCCAGCTTCATCACATAGCTGATGACCTCGGCCACCGCCTGATAATGCTCCAGCGGGATCGGGTGGTCGATCTCGGCGCTGGCGTGCAGCGCGCGGGCAAGCGGGCGGTTTTCGACCAGCGGAACCCCGTTGGCGGTGGCGATCTCGCGGATCTTGAGCGCGATGGCGTCGGTGCCCTTGGCCACCACGATCGGCGCGTTCATCGCGCCGTGATCGTAACGCAGCGCGACCGCATAATGGGTCGGGTTGGTGATGACGACAGTGGCGGTAGGGACCGCCTGCATCATCCGCTGGCGCGACCGCTTCATCCCGATCTGGCGCATCCTGCCCTTGACCTTGGGATCGCCCTCCTGTTCCTTGTGCTCGTCCTTCATGTCCTTGAGGGACATCATCTTCTGCTTGGTCCAGTTGTGCCGCTGGTAGATAAAGTCGGATCCGGCGATCGCTGCGACCAGCACGACGACGATGACGAGAACATTCCACACCATGGTCTGCGCCAGGTCGATGATCGTGCCGGGGCCGATCCCGACCATCTTTTCGAAACCGGGTAGAAAGGGCCAGAGGATCAGCCCGCCGATCCCGGCGACAGCGATCAGCTTGGCGAGCGTCTTGGCGAACTCGACCAGCCCCTTCATCCCGAACATGCGCCCGAAACCGGAGATCGGATTGATCTTCGACCATTTGGGCGCAATCCGGCTGAAGCTGATCATCGGGCGCCCGGACATCAGACCTCCCAGCAGCGCGAAGCCGAACAGGGCCCCGAGCAGCGGAAGGATGCCCATGGCGACCTCGCCGAGAATGAAGCCGCCGAACGCCTGCGCTCCCTGGGGCTCGAACAGAAAGCTGTCGGCGCGGCCCCAGATGCGCGCGAGCGATCCGGCGAGGTTGGAGATCGCGTGCGCGCCGAGTCCTCCGGTGACGACGACCAGCCCGGCGAACATCGCGGCCTGGCGCATCTCCGGTGCCATCGGCACATCGCCCTTTTCCGCGCATCGTCGATGCGCTTCTGACTGGGGGCGAATGTTTTCGAGTCCTTGTCTTCCGACTCCGATCCACCGGCCATCGCGTCAGCTCCAGCCCATGTTCATCCACGCCGCGATGCTGTTCGCGAAGGTGACGAGCGTCGCCCCCAAGGTCGCGGCGGTAATGGTGATGCCGAGCAGCAGGTTGAGCGGCTGCGCGATGAAGAAGACCTGCAACGCCGGCGCGACGCGCGCGACGAGGCCGAGAACGGTGTTGAACACGATGCCATAGACCAGCAGCGGCGCGGCGAGCGAGACGCCGAGCGCGAGCGAATTGCCCGCGACGCGCACCGCAAGGTCAGCGAAATCCTGGCTGTTGGGAATGGCCCCGATCGGGAACAGGCCGTATGACTTGATCAGCGCACCGATCCACAAATGGTGGACCGCCATCGCGAAGCAGACGACCGCTGCGGCGACACCCACGAACCGCGACAGCAACGGTGCCTGCCCCGACTGGCCGGGGTCGAACACTATCGCTGAGGTCAGTCCGATCTGAAGGCTGATCAGCGACCCGGCGATCGAGATCGCCTGGTACATCATCCGCATGATAAGGCCGAGGCCAATGCCGACCAGCAACTCGGCGACAAGGATCGCGGCAAGCTGAAGATCGGTGACCGCCGCCATCGGGATGACCTTGGCCGACAGAAAACCCCACAGGCCCAGCGTCATGCCCATTCCCGCGAACAGGCGGATCTGCGCGGGGACGGCGTCTTCGGAAAAGACCGGCAGCAGCATCAGTACCGACCCGACCCGCGCGAACAGGATGAGGAAGGCGGTGGCGTGCAGCGGCAGGTCTTCGATCATCGGCGCGTCAGCCGCCCTGGACGATCTTGTCGCCCAGCACGTGCATGAAGTCGCCGAGCGCGGAGCCGATCATCGGAAAGCTGAGCAGCAGGGTGATCCCCATGATGATAATCTTGGGCACGAAGGTCAGCGTCTGTTCCTGGATCTGGGTCAGCGCCTGGAGCAAGCCGATCGCGACGCCGGTGAACAGCGCGGCGAACAGCAACGGCCCGGCGACGGTCAGCGTCAGGATCAGCGCGGCGCGCCCGATCTCGATGGCGGCGTTCGCGTCCACTAGATCTGCATCCGCATGATTTCGGAATAGGCGTTCACGACACGGTCGCGCACCGCGACCACGGTGTCGAGCGCGACTTCGGCGGCGCCCATCGCGGTCACCACGTCGATCAGGTCGCCCTTGCCTGCGATCTGGCGCGCCGATGCGGTCTCGGCGGCCTTGAGGCTCGATGTCGCATCGCCGACCATGCCCTGAACGAGTTGGCCAAAGCCACCCGCGACGGGGGCGTCGGCCGCGCCGGGACCGCCGATGCCGGGGCCGCGCGAGAGCGGCGAGATGCCGGCGGCACGGCCATAGGCGCTGGCGGCGTCGAGTGCTCCGATGGACATGGCTGCGATCCTTATTTCAGCAGGTCGATGGTGCGCATCGTCATGCCCTTGGCGGCTTCGATGGCGCTGAGATTGGCTTCGTAAGAGCGTTGTGCGGCCTTGAGGTCGGCGGTCTCGACGAGCCCGTTGACGTTGGGCATGTTCACATAGCCCTTGGCGTCGGCAGCGGGGTTGCCCGGCTGATAGACGCGCTGGAACGCGGACTTGTCGGTCGCGACCCCCTTGACCGATACCTTGGTCGCGCCGGTCGCGCGATCCACCTCGGCGGCAAAAGTTGCCACGCGACGGCGATAGGGGTCGCCGCCCGGGGTCTGCGACACCGAGCTCTGGTTGGCGAGGTTCTCGGCGATCACGCGCATCCGCAGCGACTGGGCACGCAGGCCCGAGGCGGAGACCGAGACGGCACTTTTGAGGTCCATGTTCCCAAATCCGGCGCGGCGGGCAGGAATTGCCCCCGACGCTTTCCTTATAGGCAAGTTTTTCCGGGTCGGTCGGACCGGGGGCAATTTCTGCCGCCTATAAACATCGCATGACGAACACGCAGGGGAATGCCGTGCTCAACGATATCATGGTCGAACTGTCGATCGTGCTGGGGTCCACCCGGCTGCCGATCCGCGAGGTGCTCAAGATGAGCCGCGGCGCGATCGTTGCGCTCGACAGCACCGACGCCGATCCGACGCTGATCTACGTCAACGACACGCTGGTCGCGCGGGGGCGGGTGATCGTGAGCGGCGAGCACATGTCGATCGAGATTTCCGAAGTCCTCCCCGCGAGTGCAGTCGCATGACCGCGCTCGCCCTGCTGCGCATGTTCGGTGCGCTCGCCATGGTGCTCGGCCTGCTTGGTGGTGCGCTGTGGGCGGTGCGTCGCTTCGACATCCGCCTGCCCGGACGGCTCGGAACGGGCGGCACGCCGGACAAGCGCCTCGAAGTGGTGGAGCGGCTGACCGTCGATCCAAAGCGCTCGCTGCTGCTCGTGCGCCGCGACAATGTCGAGCATCTCGTACTGATGGCACCTGAGGGCAACGTCGTGCTGCATGAGGCGCGCACCGACGCGCCCGCGCTGCGCCTGCTCGACGCGCCGGCACCCCAGCCTGTCATTGCCGCGTCGGTCGAGGCCGCGCCGGTGGCGATGACCCCGATGTTCGACGCAGCCCGCGACGGCGGTGACGATGCCGGATCGACCGCGTTCCTCAGCAACCTCGAACGCTTCCAGAGCTTCGCGAACGCTCGGATCGCCGGACATGCCTAAGCTGCTGCGCTACGGCATCGCGGCGGTCCTGCTGCTCGCCCCTGCCACTGCCGCCGCTGCAGCGGGCGCGGGGGCCGGCGGCTCGCCTCTGGATCTGGCGGGCGGGTCGATGAGCGGTAAGGCGATCGGCATGGTCGCGCTGCTCACCGTGCTCAGCCTCGCGCCCGGCATCCTGATGACGGTGACCTCGTTCACCCGCATCGTCGTCGCGCTGTCGCTGCTGCGTACGGGCCTTGGCGCACAGGGCGTGCCGCCGAACCCGGTGATCATCAGCCTAGCGCTGTTCCTGTCGATGTTCGTGATGACGCCAACTCTGGAGTCGGCATGGACAGCGGGGATCAAGCCTTATACCGAAGGCAAGATCAGCGAGGACGTGGCGTTCGAAAAGACCGCCGCGCCGTTCCGCAAGTTCATGCTGAGTCAGGTTCGCGACGACGATATCGCGTTGTTCAACGGTCTTGCCGCCGAACCCGCCAAAACCCGCGCGGAGGTGCCGCTCGGTACGCTGATCCCCGCCTTCATGATCTCCGAACTGCGGCGCGCGTTCGAAATTGGCTTCCTTCTACTGTTGCCCTTCCTCGTCATCGACCTTGCCGTTGCGGCGGTCCTGATGGCGATGGGCATGATGATGCTGCCACCAACGACGATTGCCTTGCCGTGCAAGATCATCTTCTTCGTGCTGGTCGATGGCTGGGCACTGGTCGCGGGCAGCCTGATCCGAAGTTTCGGGTCGGGGTAGAGTTCCTCTCCCTGGAAGGGAGCGGCTAGGGGTGGGTTTGCGGCGGACGAAGCTCGATGCCTCGTCCGCCGCTTTGCCGTCAAGGCACCAAGTCTGTTCGGCGCGCAGGCGCGCGCAGCCACCCCGACCCCTCCCAGCACGCAGGGAGGGGGATAGAGCTAGTCCCGCCGCCCGAACCGGCTCGCGGGATTGATCAGCCAGGCCGACAGCGTCTCGAACCGCAGCGGGGTCAGGAACTGCAACCCTGCGGCGTCCTCGCGCTGCCAGCGGATCGCGGCGTTGACCGTCCCCAGCTCCGGGATGTGGACCGACAGCGTCCCCTGGGTCAGCGGACGGTTGAGTCCCTCGACCCGCATCCCGAGCTGATTGATGTCGCGCAGCGTCGCGGACAGGCGACGCCCGTCGCATGTCACCAGCACCGCGCATTCGGTCTCCAGCCGCGGCAAGCGGTTGTGCCAGCCCTTTTCCTGTGGCGACGGCTTCAGGATCAGCTCCGCCGGAACCGGTGACAGAAACCGCAGCCCGCAAGCACCGCCCTGTGCCCAGGCGACTTCGGCCTCAAGCAGTTCGGCCCCGCGCAGCTCCAGTTGCACCTTGTCGTCACGCGACAGCGGCAACGCGCATTCGACGCGCGCGCCATTTTCGGAGATGTTGCGGACGCGGCACACCACGTCACCGCGCGGGGTTACCAGCCGCCCGACGAGCAGCGTGGTGACGAGGCGTGTATCGCCGCCGCTGCGGCGGTCATTGACCGCGGCGGAATCGGCTTCCCAGGATTGCGGACTGTCGCTGTACATCATGCCGGCTCCGCCTTGGTGATCGCGACCTTGCGGATCTTGCCCGGGCCGACTGCTTCGCGCGCGGCTTCGATGACGACGCGCCGGAAATTGTCCAGATCGGGCAGCATGCCGTCGGCGCCCGCAGCCAGGGGAACCTTGAAGGTGCGCAGGTTGATCGCATGCTGCAGGAAGGGGAGGCGTGCGGTTACCGCCTCGGCCTCGCCCTCGCCGACTTCGAGCTGGACCTCGAACGTCGCATAGCCCGACAGCTTGCCGTCCTTCAGAACGAGCGGTGCGGTCATCGGCGGCAGCGCGACGAACGTGCCCGGCTCTTCCACTACCGGCTCCGGCTTGGCCGTGGTCGCCCCGGCCGGGGTGCCGAGAAGAAAGTTGGTGGCATAGCCGCTTCCGGCGCCGATCGCGCCGCCCGTGATCAACAGGACGAGGGGGAACAGGATCTTCTTCATTGTCCTCGGCTCACAGCTTGAAACTTGAATCGGCAGGGGTGGCGGGGGACTCGCCCTTGACGATGATCGTGATGCGGCGGTTTTCGGCGCGACCTGGCTCCCCCGGATAGATGGGCTGGCTTGCGCCGCGCGCCATCACGCCCGCGATGCGGTCTGCGGTGATCCCGCCGCCGAGCAGCACCGTGCGCGCCGCCAGCGCACGCTCGCCCGACAGCCGCCAATTGGCCTCATTGTCGCCGCCTGCGCCGTCGGTATGCCCCTCGATCGTCAGCCGAGCGCCGGACTTGACCAGCTTGTCGGCGACCGCGCCGAGCTGACGGCGGGCAAAATCGTTGAGCTGGGCGGTGCCCGGGCGAAACATCGGCTGGCGCACGCTGTCCATCAGCGTGATGCGCAACCCGTCCTCGTCCGACTCGATCTTTTGCTGGGCGCTTTCATCGCTTGCGATGGCGTCGAGCGAGATGCGCAGTTCCTGCGCAAGCACGCGCATCGTCGCGTCGGGGATCGTCGCGGTGCCGCCGCGCGCGGTGCCGATGCTCTGGGCCTCCATCGCCGGGACGCCGGCCGCCTTGGCCTGGTCGGCGTTCCTGGCGCGGCCATGCCCGCCCGATCCCGACTGCGCGCCGCCTGCAGCGCTGCCTGCGCTGCCCACCATCGGCGGACCGGGCGAGAAATACTCGGCCAGCCCCTTCAGCTTTTCCTTTTCGGGGGTGCTGATCAGCCACAACAGCATGAAGAACGCCATCATCGCGGTCACGAAATCGGCATAGGCAACTTTCCACGCGCCACCATGATGGCCGCCGACCACCTTCTTGACCTTTCGGATGACGATCGGTCGGGTATTGGGGGCGTAGCTCGCCATGATCAGTGCGCCGCGTGCAGAGCGGCCTGGAGCCGTTCATGGATCTGGCCGAGCCGAACGGGTGCGATCGCGCTCTGGGTACAGGCGCCCGCAGCCAGCCGGTCGAGCACCGCAGCGCTTTCCTCGGTACACTGGACCAGCAGGTCGAACGCCTGGAGCTTGTCGAGGTAGCGGTCGACGAAATGCTCGTCGGAAACCAGCGCCTCGGCAAGTTCCTCGATCAGCACCCGCACATGGCGCAGCTCGCCGGCCACCGCGCCGTGCAGCGCGCTGATCAGCCGGTCTTGGCCGGTGCCGGGGATCTTGCTCTGGTCGTGCATTGCTAAACCCTTCAGAAGAGGTCGATTTCGCCGCCATGAGCGGGCATTTTGGGCGGCAGGGTGACGGGCGGCGGCTCGGCGACATAGGTGCACCGGATCTTCCCGTCATAGGGCCGGAACTCCACCTTGCGCGGCTGTGTGCCGCCAGTGTCATTGAGGCCGATGGCGATCCCTTCGGTCTGCAGAAAGCGCAGCGCGAAGGCGGCGTTGGCCGTCCCGATCCCGCCCAGGCCGGCGATGATGTTTGCGCCGCCATAGAGGTGCGCGCGCAACTGCGACCGTTCCGACCCGGCCTTCATCATCCCGTTGATGAGCAGTTCCATCGCATGCACGCCATAGCGTTGCAGCTCGGACTGGCTGACCTTGTGATCCGGACTCGGCTCCCCCAGCAGGAAATGATTCATCCCGCCGATGCGTGCACGGGCGTCGTGCAGGCATACGGCGATGCACGATCCCAACAGGGTCGAGATCACGGTCTCCGGTTTGGAGATGACCGCAAACTCGCCCTGAATGATCGTGATCTTGCTGGCGGTCGCGACGGTCATGTCAGATCGCCGAACACGCGCTCGATCTTTTCCTTCAGCGCTGCCGGCGCAAAGGGCTTCACGAGATAATTGTTGACCCCCAATGCCGCCGCCTTCGCCACGACCTCACGGTCGGACGATCCGGTGAGCATGATGAACACGGTCTTGGCGAGGACCGCGTCGTTGCGGACGGTCTCGAGGAATTCGAGGCCGTCCATCTCGGGCATGTTATAGTCCGAGATGATGAGGTGAACGCGATCGGCGCGCATCGCGGACAGCGCTTCGGGCGCGGTCCCCTTGTCGCGGATGTCCTTGAACCCAAAATCCTGAAGGGCGCGACGAATCATCGCGCGCATACTCGTCTGGTCGTCAACGACCATGACTCGGATAGCTGACGCGGCGGGCATTTAACGCTCCTGATGCTTGCCGCGCGAAGCGGCGAGGATGGCACCTGCCATAGAGGACAGGCTGGTTTCGGTTTCGACTGCGCCGGTCAGGAGCGCCGCACGCGGCATTCCCCACACGACGCAATCGTCTCGGGACTGGCCAAAGGTGCGCGCACCGGCCTGGCGCATCGCCAGCATGCCGTTCGCGCCATCGCTGCCCATGCCGGTCAGGATCGCGGCGACCGCCGACCTGCCCAGCTTGGCAACCGAATCGAACAGCATGTCCACCGACGGGCGGTGGCCGTTGACCGGATCGGCTGCGACCAGCTTGATGCGGCCGCGTGTGCCGCCGTCGAGCACCATGTGATGCGACCCGCCCGGCGCGATATAAACCGTGCCGCGCTGGAGCTGCGCACCGTCGGTAGCCTCGACCACCCGCACCGCGCAGCCGCGGTCAAGCCGGGCGGCGAAGCTGGCGGTGAATGCAGCCGGCATATGCTGGACGACGAGCACCGGCGGGCAGTCCTGCGGCAGTTCGCCCAGAACGTGGAACAGCGCTTCTACGCCCCCGGTCGAAGCGCCGATCGCAATCACGACATCGCGGAACGGCGGCTGGCCCGGGGCCGGGGCAGGGGGCTGGCGCGTCGCGGCGGGCGCGGGCTGGCCGCGGCGCGCTTGCGAGCGTGCGGCACCCTTCACCGTCGCGCGCAGTTGCTCCGCGCCCAGCGCCAACTCGACCGGGCCGCCCGCTGGCTTGGCGATGCAGTCGACCGCGCCGAGGCGCAGTGCCTCGATCGTGACCTCGGCACCCGCCGCCGTCAGGGACGAGCACATGACAACCGGCATCGGGCGCAGCCGCATGATCCGCTCAAGGAACGACAGTCCGTCCATCCCCGGCATTTCGACGTCCAGTGTCAGCACGTCGGGGTTGAGCTCCTTGATCATCTCACGCGCCGTGTGCGGCTCGGGGGCCGCCCCGATCACCTCGATCTCGGGGTCACCGGACAGGATGCGCGTCAATGCCGCCCGCATCGACGCGCTGTCGTCGACGATCAGTGCACGGACCCGGTTCATGCGGCACCGTCCGTGCGCTGATAGATCGTGTTGCCACAGCTTTTCATCCGCGCCACCGCCGGGCCGATCAGCCGCTCGCTGTGACCGATGTACAAATAGCCGCCGGGCTTGAGCAGCTCGACCAGGCGCGCCTCAAGCTCCGCCTTCGCAGTATCGTCGAAATAGATCATCACGTTGCGGCAAAAAATAGCATCGTAGCGCTGCCGCATCGGCCATTCGCCGAACAGGTTGAGCACCCGCGCCGTCACCAGCGCACGCGCCGCCTCTGCCATGCGATAGCCGCTGCCTTCGGGCACCATCCACGCCTTGCGATAGGCTTCGGGTACGCCGTCCACGCCCTGCGCGGCATAGAAGCCTTCGGCACAGGCGTTGACTACCGGCTCCGAGATATCCGTCGCCAGCAGACGGATGTCGCGGTTGCGCATCCATTCCGCCTGGGCACGGTCGGTGCCCATCAGCGTCATGGCCAGCGTATAGACTTCCTCGCCGCTCGAGCAGCCGGCCGACCAGATCCGCACGGGCGCGCGGCTCGGATCGCTCTTCAGCTTCGGCACCAGCACATCGCGCAGATGGTCGAAGTGATGGCTCTCACGGAAGAAATGCGTGTGGTTCGTCGTCAGCGCCGTCACCAGCAGCCGCAGTTCCTCCGCATCCTTCTCGGCAAAGGCGATATAGTCCTTGAACGACGCCAGTCCGCGTTCGCGAAGGCGGCGCGACAGGCGCGAGTGCACCAGCACCTTCTTCGTCGATGGCAGGCTGATGCGTGCCTCGGTCATCATGATCCGCGCGATTGCCGCGAACTCGCTGTCGCCCAGCGGCGGAGCACCGTCGGACAGCAGCGGGTTCATGGGCGCAGGCGCCAGCGACGTGCTCATATCAGGCAGCCAGGTCCAGGTGACGGGTGATCGACAGCGCGTCGAGATCGAGCAGCAGCACCATCTGGGCGCTCGGCTCGCTTCCATCGCGGGCGCGGGCGGTGATCTGGACCAGGCCCGAGATCACGTTCGATTCCTGCAGTTCGACATCGGGTGCCGCCTGAATCGCGCTTTCCTGGATCGCGACGATGTCATCGACCTCGTCCACCAGGAATCCGGCCTGCTTGCCCGCGATGTTGACGACCAGCACGCACGAACGCGCGTGGATCTCGCTCGGGGTCCAGCCGAGGCGCTCGGCAAGACCGACCACCGGCACCACGGTGCCGCGCAGGTTGGTGACGCCCAGGATGTAGCCGGGAACGCCGGGCAGCGGCGTCGGCTCGGCCCATTCGCGGATTTCGATCAGCGAGCGCATGTCGATGCCGAACGCGCGGTTGCCCAGGGTGAAGGTGACGATCTTGATCTCGTCGGCAGGGGTTTCTTGGTCGTTCATGCTGCGAGTCCTCTCAGGAGGTTGCGGGTCTGGCCGGCCGGGGCGACGAGCGCCTCGACGTCGAGGATGAGTGCGATCGAACCGTCACCCAGGATGGTGGCGCCGCCCAGACCGCGGATCGGGTGGAGATTCTGTTCGAGGCTCTTGATCACCACCTCGCGGCGGTCGTCGATCGTGTCGACGAGCAGGCCGACGCGGCCGGCGCTCTCGCTCTCGACGATGATGACCAGGCTTTCGTGCACCGGTCGATCTTCGTTGGCGTGCAGCCCGAACACCTGGGTCAGGCGGCGCACCGGGAGATAGTCGCCACGGATCTCGATCACTTCGCTGCCCGGCGTGGTCGCGCTGACCTGGCCCGGCTCGGGGCGGATTGCCTCGATCACGGTGGCGAGCGGGAGCACGAAGCGCTGTCCGGCAAGGCGAACGACCATGCCGTCGAGGATTGCGAGGGTCAGCGGGAGGACCAGCGTAAAGCTGGTTCCCTTGCCCGGAACCGAAGCGATCTCGACCCGGCCACCCAGCGCCTCGACGTTCGAGCGGACAACGTCCATGCCCACGCCGCGACCCGAAATGTTCGAGATCGTCGCCGCGGTGGAGAAACCGGGGGCGCAGATCAGCTGATCGATTTCCTCGTCGGTCAGTACCGCATCGGGGGGGACAATACCCTTTTCGATTGCCTTGGCGCGGACCCGGGCGCGATCGATGCCCTTGCCGTCGTCTGACACGGTGACGATGATCCGAGCACCCTTCTGTTCGGCGGACAGGACGATCGTACCCTGGGCCGACTTGCCGGCGCGCAGACGCTCCTCCGTGCTTTCCAGCCCGTGATCGACCGCGTTGCGGATGAGGTGCGTCAACGGGTCGCCGATCTTCTCGATCACGCCCTTGTCGACTTCGGTCATCTCGCCGAACGTCTGCAAATTCACCTGCTTGCCGGTCTCGGCCATCAGGTCGCGCAGCATCCGCGGCACGCGGCTGAACGCCTGTTTGATCGGCTGCGCGCGCAGGCTCATCACATTGTCCTGAATCTCGCGCGTCAGACGGGCGAGTTCGGGCAGTTCGACCCGCTCCTGATCCTTCGCGCTCAAGCGATCGGACAGGATCGAGTTGCGGATGACCAGCTCACCGACCAGGTTGAGCAGCATGTCGAGCTTGACCAGGTCGACGCGGATCGTCTGCGAGCCCGAGTCCCCGGCGGGCGGGGGGCGCGGCGGGCACGACGGCCAGCGTCGGCGCAGCGGCGGTGGCGGCAGCGACCTGCTCGATCAGCGCGCGCGCATCGTCCAGTCGCTCGGTGCGGGCTTCGACCTGCGGAGCAGCCTCGACCATGGGCGGCTCGACCCGCGAGATCGCGATGTGCGAATCCGGTGCGACAAAGTCGAACGCATCGTTGATACGGGCTTCCTCGGTCCAGCCGGGCAGCTCGATCGTCCAGCGCAGATAGGCCATTTCGGGGTCGAGGTCGCGCAGGCTGGGCAGCGCGCTGCTGTCCACGCCGACGACGCGGCCGCCATTGTCCTCGAGTTCGCGGATGACCAGGATCGGCTCGGCACCAGCGGCCATCGCGTCGCGCGACGGGCCGAATTCGACGCGCCAAACGGCTTCGGCCGCGGCGGCTTCCGGCGTGGCCGGGGCTTCCTCGGCAGCATCGAAGTCGAAGTCGAGCGCAACCGCGACGGGCTCGAAGCCGAACGGATCGACATCCATCGGCGCGGCCTCGACGACGGGCGCAACTTCGACCGGCGCGGGCGCGGTCGCGGCGGGCGCGGCCTCACCATCGAGGATCGCCTGGATCGCATCCAGCGACGCAGCGTCATCGGGCAGCGGCACCGTGCCCTGCGACGCACCGACATGGTCGGACAGGACATCGAGCGCCGACAGCATCACGCCGACGGTTCCCGGGGTCGGGTCGATCCGGCCCGCGCGCACTTCGTCGAGCAGGTTTTCGAATTTGTGCGCAAAGGCGGTCAGCGCGACATGGCCGAATGCACCCGCGCCACCCTTGATCGAGTGGACCGCGCGGAACACCGCCGCGATCGTGCCGGGCGACACGTCGCCCGCCTGCATCGCCGACAGCCCCTGTTCGGCGGCAGCCAGCCCCTCGGCGCATTCTTCAAAGAAGATCGCCTGGATATCGTCCATATCGTCGCTCATGGGCAGACGCGGCGGATCGCCGCTCCCAGCTTTTCGGCCTCGAACGGCTTGGTGATCCAGCCGGTGGCTCCGGCTGAGCGGGCGCGTGCCTTCTTCTCGTCCGAGAATTCGGTCGAGAGGACCAGGATCGGCGTGCCACGGAATTCGGGCAGGCCACGCACCGCTTCGATCAGCTCGAAGCCGTCCATTTCGGGCATGTTGATGTCGGTGATGAGCAGGTCGGGCTTGACCTCCTGCATCCGCTCCAGACCGTGGCGACCATCGTTGGCGGCCTCGATCTTGAACCCCTGTGCGCTGAGCGATGCCTTGAGCAGCATGCGCATGCTGGCGGAATCGTCGACGGTAAGAATCAGCTTGCTCACGATTGCATTTCCTCTGTCTTGCTCAGGCCCAATCGGTCGCTCAGACCAAGCGCCTCGATCCGGGCCAGGAAAGCGGGGCTGGGGTTCAGGATGTGGAAGCGGTTCCCGTCCGCTTCGGCCTCGGCACGCGCGGCCAGCAACAGCTGCAGCACGGCCTGGCCGACGCTTTCCACGGCGCTCGCGTCGACGATGACGCCGTCGCCGAAATCGGCGGCGAGCACGAGGCGGACCCTCAGCTCCTCGGCGGTGACGGTGACGCCATGTACGGGCAGTTCGACGACCCCGCCCGGCGACGGGGCGAGTTCAAGCTGGTTGGGCTGCGAAGTCACTCTTTGCCTCCTCAAGCGCGGTTTCAAGTTGCTGGAAGCTCGGCGCCTTGTCCGAAGGCGTCGCGCGACGGGCGATTTCGATCGCCACCTGGGTCGGCATGCCCTGGGCGTGCGCGACGATGGCGGTCTTGGCGATGGTGAAGGGTTTGCAGTCGGCCTCGATCACCTGACCCAGCTTGGAGGCCAGCGGGCCAACGAAGCAGTAGGACAGCAGCACGCCGAGGAAAGTGCCGACCAGCGCACCGCCGATCATCGCACCCAGGATCTCGACCGGCTGGTCGATCGACCCCATCGTCTTGATGACGCCCAGCACTGCGGCGACGATGCCGATCGCGGGCAGGCCGTCGGCCATCTGCTGCAGCGCATGCTGCGGGTGCATCTCGTGATGGTGGTGCGCCTCGATATCGTTTTCCATCGCCTCGGCGATCTGGTGCGGATCCTCGAAATTCACCGTCATCATGCGCAGATAGTCGCAGATGAACTCGGTCAGGTGATGGTCGGCGATCAGGCGCGGGAACCGGCTGAAGATCGGGCTGTCCTTAGGCGAATCCAGATGCGGCTCGATCGCGGTCGCGCCGCCCTTCTTGAACGCCGACAGCAAGCCGAACATCAGCGTCAGCAGGTCGCGATAGTCGCTGTCCTTCCAGCGACTGCCCTTGAACGCCTTGCCGATGCCCTTGCCCGCGGCCTTGACCACGGACATCTGGTTGGCCACCAGAAATGCACCGATCGAAGCGCCCCCGATCGCCATCATCTCGTGGGGCAGCGCGTGGAGGATAACCTCCATCTTGCCGCCAGCCATGATGTAGCTGCCGAAGACGCAGATCATGATGATGATGAATCCGACGCCGTTAATCATGACGTTGGCGGTCCCCTGCCGTGTTCGATGTTCCCGTGGATTATAGGCCGGGGGCAGGGGCGGCGGACGCAGCTGTGATCTTTTACGTATTTACCACACGCAATGTCTCGAGCGCGACCGAAGCGGCAGCAAAGCTTCTAGATAGAGGCAAACGCGAACGAGGAATCTGCATGTCGCTTAGCGCCTATCAACGTGCCCGCACGCTCGTCGAAACTCCCCGCGCCACCGAACAAAGATTGATCCGTGACGTTACCGCGGCGCTGATGGAGGCGCGCGACCTGGGCTATGCCGGTGGCAAGCTGATGGACGTGCTGCACTGGAACCGCGAGATGTGGGACACGTTCGCCAGCGCCTGTGGCGCGCCCGGCAACGGACTTCCCGATGCGCTGCGGGCGTCGATCATTTCGATCGCTCTGTGGGTCAATCGCCATGCGAGCGAAGTGATGAAGGGTCGCGAGTCGATCGAGCCTTTGATCGAGGTCAACCGCTCGCTGCTCGAAGGACTCGGCGAAGGCCGGATGGCGGCGTGATCCGCCTTTAGCGGGCCGGTGTCGAAGCGGCTGAGTTGATCGAACGCTACACCGGTGCAGCAACCTCCGCAGCATAAGCGAGGCGCAGCGCTTCGGACAGGCTGCTGACGTCCAGCTTTTCCATCATGTTGGCGCGATAGATTTCCACCGTGCGCGGTGACAGGTCGAGCTGATGTGCGATCACCTTGTTCGGTCGCCCTTCGATCAGGCCCATCAGCACTTCATGCTCGCGCGGTGACAAACGGGCGATCCGCTCGCGCGCCTGTTCGCGCCGCTCGGCGATGCCACTGGTCTCGCTGAACCGCGCGAACGCCTCATCCAGCAGATTGAGGAGATGATGGGGGTCATAGGGCTTTTCGAGAAAGTCGGTCGCGCCCGCCTTCATTGCCTGGACCGCGAGCGAAATGTCACCCTGGCCGGTCAACATGATCGTGAGGAACTTGGCGGTGCGGTCCTGCAGCTCGCGCATGACCTCAATCCCGTTGCGTCCCGGCATCTGGAAGTCGAGCAGCAGCACGCCGCCGTCGCTCGGTTCGATATTGTCGAGAAACGCATCGCCCGATGCGAAAACGCGGATCACCAGATTGGGGCGTTCGGACAGCAATCCGTGCAGCGATTGACGGACGGCCTGGTCGTCGTCGACGATATATACGCTCTGCATCACTCCTCCCCCAAACTCCGCTCGATACCCGGGACTGTAAAGCGGAATGTGGCGCCGCCCTGGTCGTTATTCTGCGCCGACATCGTTCCCCCGTGCGCTTCCACGATCCTGCGACAGATCAGCAGGCCAATACCCATACTGCCCTCACCCTTGGTGGAATTGAACGGAAGAAACATCTGTTCGAGAATCGGTTTCGCCAGACCTGGTCCATTGTCGGACACCGAAAACTCGATACGGTCGCCGTCCAGCTTACGGGTCGCGACGCGAATGCTGCGCTGGTCTGCCGCGGTTGCGCGTAACGCCTCCAGCGCGTTGCGCATCAGATTGACCAGAACCTGTTGGATCTGGATCTTGTCGGCGAACATGTACGGCGCCTCTGGTGCAAGATCATAGGCTACCGATACGTCCAATCGCTGCGTTCCCACAAGTACCAAAGCGCTGGCCTCGCGAATTGCAGTTTCGACCGCTTCTACGCGCAGGTCGACATCGCGGCGCGATACGAAATCGCGCAGCCGCCGAATGATCTCGCCCGCGCGCAACGTCTGCTCGCGCGTCGTGCAGAGCTGGGCGAGGAGGCGTTCATAGATCGGGTCGGGAACCTCATCGCTTTCCAGGATGACTTCGGCGGTTGCGATATGGTTGGCGATGGCGGCGAGCGGCTGGTTGATTTCGTGCGCAAGCGCGGCGGCAAGCTCGCCCATCGCGTTGATCCGCCCGATCTGCGTCAGTTCGTTCGCCAGTTGCTCCAGCCGCTCCTCGCCGCGCAACCGTTCGGACAGGTCGGTGATGAATCCGGTGAAGACGCGATTGTCCTCATACACCGCTTCTCCGACATGCAGCTCGATCGGGAACTCGCTGCCATCGGCGTGCAAGGCGGTCAGGATGCGCGGCCGCCCGATGATCCGACGCTCGCCCGTGCACAGATAGCGTTCGAGGAACGAGTTGTGCCGAAGGCCGAAATCGTCGTTCATCAGGATCGACACGTTAGAGCCGATCACATCGTTCGCGGCATGGCCGAACAGCCGTTCCGCGGCCGGGCTGAAGCTCAGTATCCGTCCATGAATGTCGATCACCAGCATTGCGCTGGGAACGGTTTCCAGGATCGATCGCATTTGCGCCTCACGCGCGGCGAGTTGCGTCGTCTGCTGCACGCGATCGGTGACGTCGATATTGACGCCGACGATGCGGGCAAGGTGACCGTCGTCGTCATAGAAGCAGCGCGCCGACCCCTCGATCGCGCGCACCAGTCCGTCCGGCAGGCGCAGGCGATAGAAGAAACTGATCTGGTCCGCCTTCGCCCATACCGCCGCGTCGAGGCGCTTGGCGAACAGGTCGCGGTCCTCGGGCAGGATCGCCTGCTGCCAGCTGTCATAATCGCCGAGTGTCCCGGAAGGCAGGCCCAGAAGCGGCTCGGTATCGGCGAACCAGTTCAGCTTGCCGGTTGCGACCTCCCATTCGAAGATACCGATCTTGTGCGCCTCGGCCGCGAGCAGCAGCCGCACGTCGCTCTCTGCCGTTGCACTCTCCGCACGCAACAATGGGCTCAGGTCGGTAGCCGACAGGACGGTGACGCTGCCGCGCAGGCGGTCCTCGACCTGCTGCTCATGTTCCAGAACCTGAAGCTCGCGCCCGTCCCGGGTGATCTGGACCAGACGACGTTGGGGCCACGCGCCTGCGCCGGGGTCAGGTGTCGCGCCGGCATCGGCACCTTCCGCCGCGCGGCTGTGGAGCAGGTCCGTCTTGATCCGGCCGATCGCTTCGTCTTCGGTGAACCCGTACAGCGCCTCGCACCCCTTCGACCAATGGATGATGCGACCGTCGGCGTCGAGCATCGCGATCGGCTGGGCATCCAGCGTCTGGGCATAGATGCGCAGCGTCGATCGTTGGCGGGTCAGCCGCGCGATTGCCCATAGCAGCACGGATCCGACGATCAGCGTATTGGCGAGCATTCCCCAGATTTCGGCACTTTCGGGGAAGTCGCGGTCGCCGAAAAAGACCAGGTCCACGGCAAGCACAAGTGCGGGCGCAACCATCAGCGCCGGGACCGCGCGCAGCGGCATCGGCCACTCCTCGTCGCTCCCCGCCTGATAGCCGGACAGCGCCCGATCGGTGGCGGTGAGCAGCAGCCCGACACCCAGCAGCAGTTCGGCGACATTGGTCAGGATCGGAATATGCCAGGGCTGGACCAGACCGCCGCGGACTTCGGTCGCCAGGATCTGTCCGGCCAGCAACAGCAATGCAAAGCTGATGACCAGCGCCGCGACAAGGGCGGCGATCGGCGCGCCTTCGCGATCATTGCGGAACAGGATGATCGTCGCCACGCCGAGCAGAAGGATCAGCATGCAGGACACCGGGCTGCCGCCGATGTCCGTAAACAGGGACAGCGCGAGCAGTTGCAGCGCGAGCAGCGTCACCGCGATGCCCACCGCTCCGGCGCGCGTCGGCGGCACCCAGTCGCGATTGCGCACGCTGAGCGCAAGCAACGTGGCGGCAAGCAATAGATTGGTGGCCAGCGCAGGAGGCCAGGCTGCAGCGAAGCCGGGCAGGGGCGAGCGCATCACCGGTACGTCCAGTGCCCACCCCAATATGCCGATGATGCAGATCAAGCCCGCCGCGACGAAACAGCCCGCAGCCACGCGGCCGCGCAACGACCCCCTTGGGAACCAGAGACCGTTTGGCGTCACGCTTCCCCCATTACAGCCTCAACGCGGTTCAGGCCTACAGTCTTACCCATAATGGATGAGGTTACAACCGCTTACACAAAGCGTGCGGCGACGACAGCATGGGCTGTGTCTTGATTTAACTCACTGATATGAAGGGATTTTTGTGGAAACAGGCTGTGTCCCGTCAAGGTGCCATCCATTCCGGTCGCAACCGCCAGGATACGAAAGCCGCCGGGCTCGCGCACTGCGGCCAGGCCGCCGGCGATCGGATAGCGATCAGGGTCGATGAAGAGAATCGCCTGACCGGGCAGCCCCGCGCCCAATGTTGCGCGGCATAGCCGCAACGCGATGACGTGCGCGCCACACCCTGGCGGTACCTGAACCCGCTCGCCAGTCTCCTGATCGAGGATCAGCCCGTCCGCGCCGGCAAGGCCACGCACCGGGATTGTCGCCATGCTGTCGGGCATGGCCCCCGGATGAGGCGGGGCAGAGGCCTCCGGGGTGACGGCCTCGCCGCGAAGTTCGGCGCGCAAAGCTGCGATCCGCTCGCGCGTGCGGCGCATGCGCTCCGCTGGGTCGCTGACCGAGGACATCCAGGGGTCGAGATCGCCGGCACGGTGCAACTGATCGATCCGCGCCCGCAGCGCCGTTTCGTTCGCGGTGTCGAACAGGGCGGCGATTGCCTGGCGCGTGGGCGCGTTCCATTCCTCGAAGCTGCGCTGAGCGTTCTCGATGCGCGACAGGTTCACCGGCGCGATCTCGTACCGCTCGGCGATCATCTGGATCGTCAGCCCACGATCGGTTGAGCGCAAGTGCCGAACCGCAGCGGCGAGCAGGACCGCGAAGCGTTCGCGCTCCAGATCCAGCATCGGCATGTTGACGAACGGGGTCGCCCAACTTTCGATCGAGAACCCGTCGGCGTCGACGTCGACCAGCAGTGCGTCGGGCGCGACGCCGAGGACGTTGGCGATTTCGACCAGCTCATGCGCCCGCGCCGTCACCTCGCCGCGCTCGATCTTGGACAGGCGGATATAGGTGATACCGGGCAGCCGGTGGGACAGGCCGATCAGCTTCTGGTGGCCTGCACGGCGGCGATAGTCGCGGATATGGTTGGGAAAGACGAAGCCACGATAGGGGTCGACCGGCACATTGGCCGGACCGGTCGCAGCCAAAAGCTTGACGGGCGCGTCCATATCTCGGTCTCCTATATCCCGATGGATATAGGATAGCAGGCATCCCAGACGCTTCCAAGCATATTGAATTGAAAGAACTATCCGGCCTGACGCGCGGTCGAGCGAGGCGGGTGCGAGATCAGTGCCCAATTGCCGGAGGGGTCAAAGCGACGCAGCGCGACGAGGCTCCCCGGGCGGGCGATACGACGGTCGAGCCAGCCCGGCGCGAGCGGCCAGGGATCTTCCGGTGCTACCGCGACGCCGGTGCCGTCGGTGATCAGGCCGATGCTGTTGGGAGCCATTCCAACTGGCCAGCGTTGGCGGACACGTTCCAGCAATTGCCGGGCGAGCCGTTCGCACGACCGCGCATTGCGTTGGGCGGCGATGTCGTGACGCTTCAGCCAGCGATCCCAGCTCGCGCCGAAATTGCCGTTGGTGCCAATGCCCCAGATCGCAATCAGGTGCCCCGAATGGTCAAGCCAGTAGCGGGCGTTGTGACAAAATTCCCGGGACAGGTCGTCCAGGCCCGGATCGATGAACGGCATGAGGCCGTCGGCGCTGCCCTGAGCGGTCATAGTGCTCTCGCGGATCACGGATTTCGACTCAGCGCGAACGGGTGCTGCCGGGGACCAGCGCGATTTCGCGCTCGTCCAGCTCGACGGCTGGGGCCTCCTGAGGTGTCGGGGTGACCGCGATCACGCGGCTGAGCCGGTTGTGCGGCGCATTGTGATCGGGAAGGACGCTGACGGCGGGCGTCTCGACCTTGTCGCTCGCGCGGCGGCGCGGCGTCGCGGCGGGGCGTTCGAACATGCCGCCGAAGCGCGGATCGTTGGCGGCGATGTCTGCGATCGTCTTGGCGGCGCGCTTGGCGACCTGACGCTGACGCTCACGCTCCTGCGGATCGGCCTCCACCTCGATATCGGCGGCATCGTCGGACAGGCGGCGCGCGACGGTGCGGCGCTGCGCTTCCAGCTTCTCCTCGAGCTCGGCGATTTCAGCCGGATCGATGATCGCGGCACCGGCGCGATAACGGGGAAGGCGCGGATCCTGAACCTGCACCGACCGGGTATTGCGGGCGCGGCGCCTGAGCTGCTCCATCGCGACGCCGCGCAGATGATCGACATAGGCGTCGAGCAGCGCTTCACGGGTCTTGATCGCGAGGTGCTCGCCGGCTGCGGCCTCGGTGCGCTCAAGGGCGTATTCGTCCTCGACCATGCTCTCCAGCGTATTGGCCTCGCCCTCGGCACCCAGGCTCATCGCATGCAGCGAGACGGTGGTGGCTTCGACCTTCTTCGCCGAGGGGCGCTGGTCGGTCATGACGCGGAAGCGGAGGCTCTGCAGCTCGCCGCGCAGCTGCCAGTTGACGAAGGTCGTGAACTGGGCGCGCTCGGAGTCATAGGCCTGGATCGCACGGTGAACACCGATCGCGCAGCACTGCTCGGCATCGTCCCAGTGGCCGGCAAGGCCATACTGGCGGATGAAGTGGCGGATGCGCGGGGCGAGCAGCTTGAGCACCTGGGCAAAGGCCCGCTCGCCATAGACGCGCTGGCGGTTGGTCTGCGTCTGGCCGTCCTTGGCCATGTTCTCGATGACAGCGGCAACAGCAACTTCGAGCGCGGCAGTGGTGTTCGACATGATCGTCCCCTCGATCGTCTTCGCCAGTGCAGTGCTTGCTCCGGCTACAGGGGAATGATCGCCGATTGCGGTAAATAGGAGTAAACCACTCCTATACGTAATTCCACAATAAGTAGAAATACGGTAACCATATTCGTTCAGGCGGCGCGCACCTGGCTGACGAAACGGTGAACCTGGGCGGAGAGGGTGCTGGCCTGGCCCGACAGCGAGCTCGCGGAGGAGAAGACCTGATTTGCCGCGGTTCCAGTGGCTTCCGACGCCTGGCTGACCCCGACGATGTTGGCGGACACCTCATGCGCCGCCTGGGCGGTTTGCTGGATGTTGCGGCTGATATCGGCGGTGGCGCTATTCTGCTGGTTAACCGCGCTTGCGATACTGGTGCTGATTTCGGCGACCTGACCGATGGTCGCGGTAATATTTCCAAGTCCCGCAACCGCGCGCCGAGTCGCGTCCTGGATCTCGCGGACCTGGCCCTCGACATCCTCCGTCATCCGTTCGGTCTGGCTTGCCAGCGCCTTCACTTCGGCTGCCACGACCTCGAACGCCTTGCCGGCCTCACCCGCACGCGCCGCCTCGATCGAGGCGTTGAGCGCCAGCATGTTGGTCTTGCCGGCAATTTGCCCGATCAGACCGACCACGGTGCCGATGCGCTCCGCAGCTTCGTCGAGCGCGCGCACGACCTGGTCGGTCTGCTCGGCGTCGGTCACGGCCCGCTGCGTGGTGTGGGTCGATTCGGTAACCTGCGCCGCGATCATCTGGATCGATGCCGACAACTGCTCGGCGGCCGATGCGACGGTCTGCACCCCGGCGCTGGCCTGTTCGGCGGCGGCCGCGACGGCAAGCGCACGGTTGTTTGCCTCGCCGGTATTGGCGGTCATCGACTGGGCGCTGGCTTCCAGCTCGTTCGACGCGACGCTCAACTGGTCGACAAGTCCTGCGACCTGTGCCTGGAAGTCCTCCGCGAGCGCGGCGAGCTTCTGGTCATAGGCGACCTTGTTCTCGGCGATATAGCAGGAGATGGCGAGATCCATGTCGATCATCACCGCCATGTTGATCGCGGTGCACAGGTCCGCCGTACGCGCCGCTCCGGCGCCGCTCAGCGAGCGACAGGTGCTGCGTGCGGCGAGGTCGAACAGATGGCGCAGGATGAAGGTGTAGCCGCCGATATACCAGCGCGGGTCGAGCCCGATCTTGCTGTGCATCAGGCCTATCTTCTTGACCGACACAACATAGGCGTCGTCGAACCGGCCGCTGAACAGCATCTTCCAGTGTGCCGCCTGGGCGTTCGCGGCGCGCGGCATGGCCTCGGCGCCCTTGAACATCGCCGCGAGCTGGGGCCAGCCGCGCAGGTTTGCGTAGAATTTGTCGAGGATGCCCGGAAGCTCGCGCTCCAGCGTCGGCATGAACTTGGTCAGCGCGGCGCGCTGCGAATCGGTGAAACCGGCAAAGGCTAGACGTTCGACAAGTTCGGCGCTGACGGACATTTCAGGACCCTTTCATCCCGACGGAGTTCCTACCCATATAGGAGAATCCCCGGTCGCCCGGTCGGCATCCGCGTTCTTACTTAGCTGTTAAGCAAAGCGCTCCGGCCGCACCCGGCTGCCGACATAATTGTCCAGCCAGGCGCGGTGCGCCGCGCTGGCGTCGCCGGTGCGCGCGATCGCTTGGCTGGCGCGCCCGCCGCCGATCTGGGCGCGTAGCAACAGCCCTGCGCGTTCGTCGGTCAATCCGGTCTTGAGGTATTTGATCGCGTCGCCAGGGCCCAGATGATGGGCGAGATACGCGGTGCGAGCGACAGCGGAGGCATCCTCGCCGGTGGCGACCCCCGACCGCTCGAGCGTCTTCAGATTTGCCCGCGCATAGTCGGCGGTCGTCTCGATCGACGCCGTCGCATTGTAGCGCAGCTGAAGCAACTCGGCGCGCGCGGCGGGGCGAACCTGGCCGGACCGGTCGAGCCAGCCCTTTGCCTGCGCCGTCTGGTTGAGCCAGGTGCCGCGCGTCTCGGCCATCCCTTCCCAGGTGCGGCTGAGGAACTGGCCAAGGCCAGCCGCTGACGAGCGGCTGTTGCGCGAATAGATATTCCACTGACCCGCACTGTCCTTCGCCGCTTCGGCATTGACGATCGCAGCGAGCGCAGTGGCCGGAATGCCGGTGCGGTCCGCCGCGCGCTCGAGCGCGGGTGCGTGCCGGGCATTGGCACCGAGCCGTGCGGGATCGAGCGCGATTTCGCCCATGACGGGCGTGCTCGCCTCGACCGATCGCAAGTCGGGGTCGCGGATTTGGGAGCGGTAGTCGGGGCTGTGCAGCACCGCCGCCATCGGACGTGGCTGGGTCGCACGGCCCGCCAGTTCGAGCAGAGCGTCGAGGTCGAGCTTCTCCATGTCGGGGTTCTGCGGCACCTTCGCCTCGGCGTCGGGCATCACCGTGCCCATCGCCGCCTGCCACAGCCGCTTCTGGGCCGATCCCAGCGCGTTGCGGTGGATTGCGGCGGCGGTCGCGGCGGTGTCGGGCGAGCCGAGCGGACGGGTGTGGATCGTCATCATCGACGGATGCTCCTGCGCATTTCGCGCGCGCGCCGGACAAAGCGGGCGGCGGTCAGATCGTCGAGCATCGTCTGCTCGGCGGTCTGAGCGACGCGCTCGGCCTCGGCCTTGTACTGGTCGGCGGCATTGCCGATCGCTTTCATCGACGCATATTGCTGCGCGGCCTGACGGCGCAGCATGGCAAGCTCGACTTCGGCATCGTGGCGCAATTGCTCCAGCCGACGGCGCTCGGCGCGGGCGCGTTCGAGATAGGCGTCGGCATAAAGTTGCCAGTCGATTGCGCTCAGCTGGCGTTCGCGCACGATCTTGGCACTCAGCGCCTCGTGCAGCGACTGCATCTCGTCGAGCCGGATCGTCGCGTCGGCGATCAGCCCCTTGAGGGCATCCATGTCGCGGTCGAGCGCGCGAAGCGCGGCGTCATAGGGCGTGCGCATGCGCTTCCTCCACCAGTGCGTTCAGATCGGCAAAGGCCTGATCGGCGTGGCCGCGATCGCCCTTGCTTTGGGTCAGCAGTGCCTCAATCTGCGGCGCGATCGCGACGGCGCGGTCGACCTCGGGGTTCGACCCGGCCTTGTACGCGCCGAGCCGCACGATCTCTTCCATATCGGCATAGGTGCCGAGCACGCGCCGCGCGGCGAGCCGGGTCGAGTTCTGATCCTCGTTCAAACAGCGGGGCAGGGTCCGCGACACTGACTTGAGCAGGTCGATCGCGGGATAGCGTCCGCGCTCGGCAATGCGCCGGGTGATGACGACGTGACCGTCAAGGATGCCGCGCACCGCATCGGCGACCGGCTCGTTATGATCGTCGCCATCGACCAGCACGGTGAACAGCCCGGTGATCGACCCTTGTCCGGGCAGGCCGGGACCGGCGCGTTCGAGCAGCCGGGGCAGCTCGGCAAAGACGGTGGGGGTATAGCCGCGCGTCGCGGGCGGCTCACCATTGGCCAGACCGATCTCGCGCTGTGCCATCGCAAAGCGCGTGACCGAGTCCATCAGGCACAGCACGCGCAAGCCCCGGTCGCGGAAATGTTCGGCAAGCGCGAGGGTGGTCCAGGCGGCCTGACGGCGCATCAGCGCGGGTTCGTCCGACGTCGCGACGACGACAATGCTGCGGGCAAGTCCTTCCGGCCCCAGATCGTCCTCGACGAATTCCTGCACTTCGCGGCCACGCTCGCCGATCAGGCCGATGATCGCGACATCGCATTCCGTCCAGCGGGCGAGCATCGAGAGCAGCACCGACTTTCCGACACCCGAGCCTGCGAAAAGACCCAGCCGCTGGCCAGTGCAAAGCGGTACGAACAGGTCCAGCGCACGTACCCCGGTCTCGATCCGGTCGCCAACGCGGGCGCGCGATGCGGCGGGGGGCGGGGGGGCCTTGATCGGCTGGCGCGTCGCGCCCAGTGGCAACTCGCCCTTGCCATCGACCGGGCGGCCCAGCCCATCGACCATCCGGCCGAGCCAGGCGTCGCACGGACGGAGCGACAGCGCGCCGGGGTGGAGCCAGGCTATGGTGCCAGACCGCAATCCCTGTGGCTCGCGGAACGGCATGCACTGGGCAAGGCCGGCCTCGATTCCGGTCACTTCCGAAGGGATCATCCCCTCCGGCGTCTCGATATCGATCCGCGCGCCGATCTGCGCGGCACCCGCAAGGCCCTCGACCTCGATCAGCGCGCCACGCACGGCGGTCACGCGCCCGTGCCGCTTTTCCAGCGGCAGTGCGGCGATCGTGCGGGCGGCGGAGGACAGGCTGTGCATTGCCCGAGGTCTCAGGCGGCTTCGTCTGCCGGAGCGGCGGCCGCATCCTCAAGTTCGATCAGCGTGCGGCATGTGCCGAGCCCGCGATAATAGCTGCCCTCGGCGACCTGTCGGGCAAAGCGCACGCACGCCGCGCGGCCTTCGTCGGTCGCCATCGCGGGAATCAGCAGCGTCAGCTCGTCGATCACCTGGTTCTTGTGCGCCTCAGGCTCGTCGCCCAGATATGCCATCATCGTCGCGTGATAGAGGCGGCGTGCGGTGGTGGTGGCTTCCTCGGCCGACATGATCTCGCGACCGCGCAGCAGCGCGACCTTGTTCTCGATCACCAGCTCGGTGCGACCCTTGGCGCGCAACATGGCGCCATTGACCACCAGAGCCTCTCCATCGCGCAGGGAAATTCGCAGCATCGTCACGTCCTCGTATTGTGCGTTGCTGCTTTCATAGGAAGGCGGCGACGTGCGCGGTCCCGCACCCGGAAAAAATTGCCGCCCAGCAAATTTTGCGCAGCCGTGCAGACCGGCGGGTCGGGCGCTCTCCTATGATGGCCATGAATTGCCCCATTGGGCGCGAACCGGAGACAGTCCTTGAGCCTTTATTCCGCACTTTATGCCGGTGTTGCAGGTCTCGGCGCCGAAGCGACTGCTATGGCCGTCGTCGCCGACAACATCAGTAACATCAACACCATTGGCTACAAGGGGAACGACATCCAGTTCCGCACCCTGGTCAGCGACGGTCGCGCCAAGTCGACCTATACCGCAGGCGGTGTGATGGCCGCGCCTCAGGCGCTGATCTCGAAGCAGGGCCTGCTTCAGGCCTCGAGCAACACCACCGACCTCGGCATCGAGGGCGGCGGCTTTTTCGTAGTGCGCCAATCGCTGGACGGGGACGACGTCGCCTTCACCCGTGCGGGCTCCTTCCGACCCGACGAATTTGGCTTTCTGCGCAATGCGTCGGGGATGTATCTTCAGGGCTGGCGTCTCGACAGCTTCGGCGAGTTCACCAACACCGGCAACGTCCAGGCGCTGACACCGGTCCGCGTCAGCGATCTGACCGGTGCGGCCGCGCCGACGACCAAGATCGACGTCCGCGCCAATCTTCAGTCGACCGCGACTGCGTTCACCGGCGTCTACAACTCGGGCGACATGGCGACCGGCGTCGTCACCCCGAGCTTCAGCCGCTCGTTCGATATTTTCGATGCGCAGGGCACGTCGCACCGCGTGACAATGGCCTATGTCCGCACCGGCCCGAACACCTGGCAGGGCGAGCTGTATGCCGAGCCGGCCACCGACGTCACCACCCCGAACGGCGTGCTGGCCAGCGGCGAACTGCGCTTCAACCCTGACGGCAGCCTGATCCGCGACGACGCGGTTTATACTTCGGACTTGTTTGATCCGGTCGACGTGACCTGGAGCAACGCGGCCGGTTCGGTGCCGATCCGTCTGGGTCTGGGCGAGAATGGCACGATCAGCGGTCTCAGCCAGTTCGGGTCGGAATCGGCGATGATCGCCGCTACCACCGACGGCGGCGTGTTAGGCAACATCGCGTCAATCCAGGTGTCGGAGGCGGGACTGCTCAGCGCTGTGTTCGACAATGGCGTGACGCGCCCGGTGTTCCAGCTTCCGGTTGCGACCTTCCCCAACCCGGATGGCCTGACGCGCATTTCGGGCAACGCCTATCTGCTGTCGGACAAGTCGGGCAACGCATCGATCGACGTTGCGGGCGCGCTTGGCGCAGGCACGATCCGGTCGAGCACGCTGGAAGCCTCCACCGTCGATCTGGCGCAGGAGTTCAGTAACATGATCCGCTTCCAGCGCGCCTACAGCGCCGCGTCGAAGATCATCACCACGGTGGACGACATGCTGGCGGAAGTCAGCAACCTCAAGCGCTGATAACTGACCGGGCGGGGGGACTGACGTGTCGATTACCGAGATTCTGGGGGCTGCCGTATCGGGCATGAGCGCGGCGCAGGCCGGGCTCAAGACCGTGTCGACGAACATCGCGAACGTCGGCACCCCCGGTTATGCTCGGGAACGCGCGAACCAGTCCGCCGCCGTTCACAATGGCGGAGTCAGCGGCGTGCTGGTCGGCGAACCGACCCGCATCGCCGACAAGTTCCTGGAAGCTGCAGTCTACCGCCGCGCGCAAGACCTTGGCATGTCCGAAGTCCAGGCCAATTATCTCGATCGGATGCAGGCGCTGCTCGGTTCGCCAAGTGGTGAATCGTCGCTGCCCACCCGGCTCGACGCGATCACCAGCGCGGCGATCGCGATGTCGGGCGCGCTGGGGGTCGAGCAGAATGCATCGGACTTCGTCGCCCGCGCGACCGACGCGATCGGCACAATCCAGCGGCTCGACACCGATATCGCGACGCTTGCCGCCGATGCCGATGCCGAGATCGGTCTGACCGTCGAGCGGATCAATGCGCTGCTCAAGCAGGTCCATTCGCTCAATGACGCGGTCTCGCGGCTTGACGGCCTCGGCCGCAGCGCGGCGGGCACCGCCGATCAGCGCAACAACGCGGTGCAGGAACTCAGCAGCCTGATCGCGATCACCGTGCGCGAACAGCCCAATGGCCGGTTGATGATCGAGACCGCGGGCGGTGCGCCGTTGCTCGACACGCGGATGCGGTTGCTGTCCTATCCGACCTCCAAATCCGGGTCGGGTGCTGCGCTTGCTGAATATCCCGGCATCGACATCCGCTTTGCGACCGACGCGGGCGAGCCGGGTGCAGCGACCGGTGACCGCATCGAATCCTCGGCGGTGGGCGCAAAGCTTGGCGGCCTGCTCGACCTGCGCGACCGCGCGCTGCCGGGCTTTCGCGACCAGCTTGGAACCTTGTTCGGCGGCCTCGCCCGCGCGCTCAACGGCGCATCGAACGCGGCGAGTGCGGTTCCCGCGCCGTCGCGACTGGACGGGTCGACAACCGCGCTTGCGACCACCGACCGGCTCGGTTTCACCGGCGCCACGATTTTCGCCATTACCGACTCAAGTGGTACGATCCTCGCGCGCACGCGCATCGACTTTGATGCGATGGGGCCGGGGGCTACTGTTGATGATGCGCTTGCGGCGATCAATGCGGGGCTTGGAGGGACAGGCACGGCGAGCTTCGCCGACGGTCGCATGACAATCACTGCGGGTGCCACCGGACGCGGCGTTGTGGTCGCAGACGATCCGGCTGCGCCCAGCAACCGCGGCGGCGTTGGCTTCAGTCAGTATTTCGGTCTCAATGACATCGTCCAGACCGAGGGGGCGCTGCTCAGTCCCGCCGGATTTTCAAGCGGCGATCAGCACGGCTTCGACGCCGGCAGCACCTCCGACATCATGTTGCGCGATTCATCGGGTCGAGTGATCGCGCGGACCACGATGACTGCGGCGGCTGGCGGAACGATGGGCGACCTCGTCACCCAGCTCAACGCCAGCGAGATCGGCAGCTTCGGCACCTTCTCGATTGATTCCGCAGGCCGCTTCCGCTTCGACCAGGCGGCTGGGGTCAGTGGAACGACGATCTCGATCCCCGCCGATTCCACCAGCCGCCACGGCACCGGCATCACCTTTACTGCGCTGTCGGGTCTGACGGGTGGCGCGAACGGGCTGGCGCATGGTGAGATCAAGCCAGAGCTGCGCAACAGCCCTGGGCGCCTTCCCCTCGCTCTCTTCGACACTAGCGCGGTCGTGGGCGAGCGGGGACTGCTACCGACCGATACACGCGCCGCGCAATTCTATGTCGACAGCTTCGGCAAGGTGAACGACCTCGGCAAGGAGGGAAATGTCTCGCTGGAGCGCTACGCTTCGCTGATCTTGGGCGAGACGGGCACCAACGCGGCCAATGCGCAGACGCGGTACGAGGACGCTTCGGCGCGCAGCCAGGACGCGATCAATCGTCGCGACTCCTATTCGGGCGTCAACATCGACGAGGAACTCTCGCTGATGATCGTCCTGCAGAACAGCTATTCCGCCGCCGCGCGCGTCGTGCGCGTCGCGGACGAAATGTACCAGGCCCTGCTCGGGACCGTGAGATGAGGATCGTATAGATGCGCGTCGCCACTATTCCCCTGCAGCAGACCACTGCGATCTCGATTCAGCGCGCGCAGCAAAAGCTCGCGGTCACCCAGGCGCAGCTGTCGACTGGCAAGAAGGCACCCGACCTCGCCGCCCTGGGCAGCGAGGCCGTTCGCACCCTTTCTGCGCATACCTTGCTCGCCAAGCAGGAGGCGCATGCCGAAACCGCGACCCGGCTCGGCACCACGCTGACGCTGTACGAAACCTCGATCACCGCGATCGAGAACGGATCGATGGACCTCGGCACGCGGCTCGCCACTGCGGTAGGCACCGGCGAATCCGCAGGTCTGGGCGAGGCAATTTCGGCAGCGTTCGACCAGTTTCGCGCGATGCTCAACACGACCGAGGGGGGCTGCCACTCTTTGGCGGCGGGATCGCCACCTCGCCGGTGACCGCGACGACGATCGACCAACTCTCCGGGACCGCTGCGGCGGACCATTTCGACGATGGCGACGCGATTGCGCGTGCGCGTGTTGGCGACGGGCTCGACCTCAATTACGGGATCACCGCGAGCGAGATCGGGCTCGCAATGACCGACATCTACCGCCAGCTGGTTGAGGCCGGTCCATATGGCGACCGCTTGACCGACGCGCAGAAGACCGCGCTGACGAGTATCAAGGACCAGCTTGACGACGCCGTCACCGGTATCCGTACCGTGAATGCGGAGAATGGCCGCCGCCTCGCCCAGGCGGAGACGCTGGTGGATCGCTCCAACGAGCGCGCGCTGGTGCTTAAGGATATCATCAGCCGTAACGAAGACGCCGATCTCGCCCAGGTCGCGATGGACCTGGCGATGCATAAGACGACGTTGGAGGCCAGCTACTCGGTCTTCACCCAGCTCAATGAGCTCAGCCTGCTCAACTATCTGCGGTGAGGCGGCGCATGCGCGCCCCTTCGCCTTTCACTGACCCGCACTCAGAAAAAATAGAAAGTGCTACTCGCATGAACGCCTTCACCAACCTCAAGATCGCCTACAAGATCGCCGCGCTGATGCTGATGCTCGGCGCCGTGACGCTCGCGATTGCCATCAACGGCACCGTTTCGCTGAGCAAGGTCGACAAGGACTATTCGCACCTCGCCGGTACCGTGCTGCCCAACAACACCGAACTCGCGCGCACCAACCAGGGCGTGATCGATATGGTCTATTCGGGTTATCAGCTGACCGCCTACCCGGCGCATAGTGCTGAGGCACGCGCGGCGGTGGAGCGCGAGAAAGAGGCGCACGTGACGGCGCGCAAGCGCCTTGAGGATATCGTCAAGGCAGAGCCCGACACCAAGGGGGCGATCGAGCCGGCGATTCAGAAGCTGGATGAGCTCCACGCCCTTGTCGGTGAGTCGTTCAAGTTCGGCCTGGCCAACCGCAATGACGAGGCGCGCGCGGCGATGGTGCCCGCTGATGCCAAGGCGAACGAGGTCCGCGCTGAACTGCGCAAAGTGACGATCGCTCGCGCCGAAGCTGCGACTGCCGAGACCGAGAATCTCTCCGCGACCACCGCCACCACCATCACCACCATGCTGGTGATCGGCGTGCTCGGCGTGGTGTTCGCTGTCGGCATCGGCATCTTGGTCGCGCGCAAGACGATCATCGCGCCGCTGCTCGGCCTTGAAGGCACGATGCGCGCCCTCGCGGGCGGCAACAATAAGGTCGATGTTGCCGGCACCGATCGCATCGACGAAGTGGGCGGCATGGCCAAGGCCGTGCTCGTCTTCCGCGACGCCGCGCAGGAGCAGGAGCGCCTGACCGCCGCGAAGGCCGCCGCAGATGCAGAGCAGAAGATGGTGATCGATACCGTCTCCTCGCATCTTGAATCGCTGGCGCAGGGCGACTTGACCCGTCCGATCGACGCGCAGTTCAGCGGTGCCTATGTCGCGCTCAAGGACAATTTTAATGGCGCGCTGTCCTCGCTCAGCACGCTGATCCAGTCGGTCAAGGAAAGCGTCCGTTCGATCGGTGCCGGTTCGGGCGAGATCGAGGCGGCTTCAGAAGACCTGGCGCGCCGCACCGAAAGCGCTGCCGCTTCGCTCGAGGAAACCTCGGCCGCTGTCGCCCAGATCAACGATCGTCTGCGCAATGGTGCCGAATCCGCGACCCAGACCGTGGGTCGCGCCGATCAGGCGATGGTCACCGTCGGCACCGGTCGTGGCACCGCCGAGGAAGCGGTTGCCGCGATGGGCCGCGTCGCCGACAGCGCCAAGGGCATCGACAGCGTGATCGAAGGGCTCGACAAGATTGCCTTCCAGACCCGCGTCCTGGCGATGAACGCGGCGGTCGAGGCCGGCCGCGCCGGTGAGGCGGGCCGTGGCTTTGCGGTCGTCGCCGACTTGGTCGGTCAGCTCGCGATGCGCTCGGAAGAAGAGGCCAAGCGCGCCCGCGAACAGCTGACCACCACCCAGAACGATGTCGAACTCGCGGTCGGTGCGGTCGAGCGCGTCGATGGCGCGCTTGTCGGCATCTCGTCCGACGTGTCGGCGGTGCATGAGCTCCTGAGCGCGATGGCGCAGGACAACCAGGCCCAGGCCGCGGCGGTCCAGCAGATCGCGTCGGCAATCGGCACCATGGATGAATCGACGCAGCAGAACGCGGCGATGGTCGAACAGACCTCGGCCGCCGCGCGCAGCCTGAACTCCGAAGTCCGCGTGCTCGGCGAACGTGCCGACAGCTTCCGCACCGTCGGCGGTGCTGCGCCAGCCGCGCCGGTCCGCGTCGCAAAGCCGGTCTCCAAGGCCCCGGTAAAGGCCGCCGCGCCCGCACCGAAGATCGAGGTCAAGGCTGTGCCCCAGCCCAGCGAGCGCGTCTATCAGTCGCCGATCAAGCCACTCCCGGCCGCTGCGGTCGCGTCGCTGGTGCGCCGCAACGACGACTGGGATGAATTCTGATCCGCGAACGCTGATCCCCGAGCCGACCGGTCGCTTCCTCCCGGACGGTTTGACCTCGCGGCGGTGCCCTGTGGGCGCCGCCGCTTTTCTTTGTGTGGTGATGGAATTCCTCCCCTGCGCAGCAGGGGAGGGGGACCGCTCGCGCAGCGAGTGGTGGAGGGGCGGCCGCGCAGACGGCCGTGAGCGACCTCGCTAAAATTCCGCCGCTTGCCGCGGCCGCCCTTACCCTCAGCTAGGCTGATACCTCCCTGTGGGGCAGGGCGGAATTACAGGAAGCTTACCCGCGCGCGAGCAGCAGCAGGTCGCCGTCGGCGGTGGTCTCGGACACGCCGGCCATCGCTGCATCAAGTGCGGCGGGGTTGGCCGCGCCGTTCGGCGAGGCAAGCGCCCCCAGCGCCTCGCCGGCCTTTGTCCCCTTCAACGCGGGGAGGTATCGCTGGCGCAACGCGGCGAGGCCCGGCTCGTCGCCCAGCATCACCAGCGCAACCGCCTGACGCAGCACCGCGCCCTTTCGTGCCGGGGCAATGACATCGCGATTGGCCTCGACGAACCGCTTCCAGTCGCGCGCCTGCCACAGCATTTCGGCGCGAAGGTCCGCAGCTCCGTCGACATGGTCGAGCATCGCCAGCGCATCTTCGCGTCGGCCCATGCGCCAGGTCGCGATGACCTGCATGCGCCGCCGATCCTGTGCGATCGGTGCGGGATAATCCGGCCCGTCGCTGCGGCGCAGGATTGCCAGCACCTGATCGGGCTTGTCGGCAAGCAGCAGCAGTCGGGCGATGCGCACCGACAGCGGCCCCTTGGCGATGTCGATCGCGCGGTTCTGCATCTGGTGCTGCAGCAATTCGGCGGCTCGGACGTGGAGCCCGGCGGCGGACAGCCGGTCGGCAAGGTTGCTGACCAGCAGGTCGCCCGGCGCTCCCGTCGGTGACAGGTCGCGATACTCCCAGAACAGCCCGGCCGATTGCGCGATCGGGCGCTTGGCGTCGTTGACCAGCGCCAGCAGTCCGGCCTGAATCCGCGTCAGCGTCGGACCGGTCTGTGCGCCGAGGTCGAAATGACGGAACAAGGTGGCCGATGCGACCAGCGCCATCACCGGGTCATGCGCGCGCTCGGCAATCTGCCATTTCAGCTCAAGCGCCGTGCGCTCGACCTCGCCACCGCGCCAGCGAAAGGTAAGCGTGTCCAGCCGCTTGGCTGCCGCAGCGGGCTTCAGAGCTCCGCGCTCAAACCCGTCGCGGATCAGCGTCAGTTCGGCGGCGGCCCGCTCGGCGGCGGTTCCCGACAACATCACCCGTTCAAGCCGCAGCTTGCCCGCATCCTGCTGCCCAGTCGCGATCAACGCGATCCCGCGCTGCAAGTTGGCGGCGGAATGCTGGTCGGGAAGCGCAGCCAGAAATTTCAACGCGCGGCCATGGTGCCCCGCCCGGTTCAGGCCGGTCGCTGTGTCGAGCAGGAACGCTGCGCGCTCCGCCCCGCGATGCGCCAGAATACCCGGCACCGCACATTTCAGCAGTGCGCTGCCCGCCGCACCGTCGATCGCCGCACCGGCGCGGATTCGCCAGGCACAGGCTTCAGGATCGGCCATCAGTTCGGGCGCGTTGAACCAGGTCAGCGCAGCGTTGCCGCGCGCGGCCATGACGTTCGCCTTGCCGATCGCGAGACGCCAGGCAGGGACCATGTCGAGCGCATTATCGTCGCGCTGCATCGTTTCCAGGACGCCGAGCGCTTCCGCGCCGCGCCGCTCCGAAAGCAGTGCCGTGGCCAGTTTCCAGCGCGCGGCCTGCCGCGTCTTGGCCGTGCTGCGCGCGATGATCGACCAGGCGAGCGGGACATCGACTGCGGGATGTGCGCCCGGCGCAGCACGCGGCATCTCGGCGAGCTGTGCGGCGAAGGGTGGCGGTTTGGCGACCGCGCCGGTCGGCGCGGCGGGTGCGCTTGTCCGGCCATCGCCGGCCGCCACCGCGGCACTGGCGGTTCCGGCGAGCAGAAGCGTGGCGAGCAGACGCGCGGAACGGGTCATGGGCGCAGCAGCAGCCATGCCTGCACCGCGCCGCCGATCAGCGCGGCGGAAAGAAAGAGGATGGCGATCATTGTCCGCCCGATCCCTTGGTTCGCCCCTGCCGTGCGCGCGCGACCAGGGCGACGCGGCGCGGGACCAGCGGCAAAGCCGCCGTTGAGCGGTCCTCCCGCCGGACTGCGGCCGCGATCCGCTGGGTTACCGGCGACGACGCGCACCCGCGCTGGTTTTTGATCGTAGCTCATTCAATTCCCAACGGGGGCAAGTCCCAACACGGGGTTTTGCCTCTATTATAGGAGGGCGAGGCCATGTGCGGTCCGCGCCACCTGCCTTTGACGGAGATCCCATGCGCCGATCCGCTGCCCGACTCACCGCCGCCGCCGCCCTGCTGGCCGTGGCTGCGCCTGCAGGGGCCGCTGGCGGGGGCAGTGGTGATTCCTCGGTGGTTCCACTGGGCAAGTTCCGGGTGCCGATCATCGACGCCGGACGCCTGGACGGGAATCTCGAACTCGACCTCGCGATCACGCCAGCCGAGGGCGCCGATCCGGCCCAACTCGGCAGCGCCCAACCGGCACTACGCGCGGCGATGTTGTCGGCATTGCTGGATTTTGCGCAGCTGCGCGCGTCACCCCGTGTCGCAGTCGACGCCGAGGCGCTGGCCCAGGCATTGAACACAGCTGCTCACGCCGCCGACCCCCATGCCGGAAACGTCCTTATCCTGGAAGTACGGACCAGTACGGCCCCAAGCGCTCCCTAACTCTCCCGGACACCGGTCAGCGGCAATATATCGCGCATCAATCGGTCGATCGCGGTAACCAGCCCGTCGTCGCCGTCCCGGGTAGCGCGTCGGATCAGCGCCTCCAGTCCTTCGACGGTCGTGCGACCGACGCGGCGCATATGGTGCGGTGCAGCCGCCTCATCCAGGATCCGCAACGCCGTGCGCTCAAGGCGCGGGATCGCATGATCGGCAAAGTCACGTCGCACGCGGCGATCCGCGACGAACAATGTGCCGAGCTTCGCGCCCTGCACCCCACAGAGGGGAACGGCGGCATAAGCACGAAGCGCGAGCGGTCCGGCAACGAAGCGATTGTGCGCGAATTGTGGATTGGCGGGCAGGTCGGGCTCGGCCATCGGGACCAGCGTTTCGACCACCTCGACACATAGCGAGTCCGCAAGCGGGACGGCGTCGAGTTCGATGCCGCGAAGAACCGGAAGCCAGCAATAGCCACGGTCGATCAGGCTGACGCCACCAATCGGCGCGTCCAGCGCTTCGGTCAGTTCTTCCAGCAGTTCCGCAAATTGCGGTGATTCCCGCAGCGCGAGCAATCCCGATGCGAACAGCGCAGCGCGGCGCAGCGCATCTTCGCTCGACAAGGGGACGTCGTCCGCGTCGGGGACCGTCACTGCATTCTCCGCTCAAGAACCCCGCTTGTTGCAGATTGGTCTTCGCGGAGCGGGTCTGTCAGTATTGTAGAACTACAGTAGGCTGTCCCGATATCATCTTGCGGCGGGTCGCGTGCCCCGGGCCGGGGCCGCTGCGGCACCTTTTGCCTGTTGCGATCCGCCTCTGGCCAGCGCCATTCCCAGCGCGGCGGCGGCTTCGGGCGACATCGCCTGCATCATCAGCGCGGCGTTGCGGTCGCGCATCCGCTGCGCCACCTGGAACTGGACGTCGGGGCTCAGCTTCTCGAACACCGGCGCGGCCTTGGCCGGCTTCATCGACTGGAAGATGCGGGCGAGGTCGCTGTAGCGCTTTTCCTCGGCGGGTGGCTGGCCAGCTGGCGCACCCGGGGCGGGCGCGCCCGCTGCCGGTTTGCCTTCCGCTGCAGCCTTGGCTTCCGCCTCTGCCTGCTGGCGCTTCAGCCGCAGCCGCGCCGCCTTCAGCGCCTGTTCGCGCAGGTCCAGCGCGCGGCGGCGTTCTGCCTCCTTGCGCTGGGCGTCGTTCAGTTCGCCTTCGATCTGGCTGCCCAGCCGGGTCTTGGGGACGGCGGACTCACCGACCGTGACCGCTGCATCAACGCCGTTTGCCACCGCGCCAAGCGTGGCGGCGGCGGCGGTGAGAAGCAGGAAGGGGACGCGCATCAGTAACGATCCACCAGCTCGGCTCGCCGCGCGGCGGCGGCGACATCGACCAGCCGTTCGGCGGTCGAGTCCGCGATCTCGATCATCATTTTCAGCTCGTCCGCCACCGCCTTGGCGCGCGCCGCGTCATGCGTGCCGCGAGCATATTGCGTAAGCGTGCCCTTCAGTTCGGACAGCACCAGCCGCGCCTGCACCGTCGCCTGGTCCAGCGTCGAGACGACCTGTCCCAGATCGTTCTTCTTGAGCGCGTTGAGCGCGCGCATCATGCGAATGCTCTGGATGATGGTCACCGTGCAGAACAGCATCGTCAGCACGTTCGCGATCAGCGAATAGGTCATGCGCGCTTCTCCTTGGCGATGTCGGACACCAGCCGCACCGCGATCTTGTTCGACCGCTGGCCGATCTGGGCGCGACCGATGGTCACGCCGCTGCATTGCATGTCGAGCGGCTGGTCGGGGTCGGCGAACAGCGGGATCGTCTGCCCGACCTTGAAGTCGCGCACCGCGCCCAGCGGCATGTCGCGCTCGCCCAGTACCACGTCGAGCGTCACGTCGACCTTGCGGACCTCCGACGCCATATGGACTTCCCAGATCGTGTCACGGCCCAGCTTTTCGCCCATGAACCGCTGGTTGAGCAGGTGGCGAACGGGCTCGATCGTCGCATAGGGCAGCAGGATGCTGAAACATCCGCCGCGCTCGTCCATGCTGACGCGGAAGGTCGCGACGGCGCAGACGTTGGTGGTGCCGGCGATCGCGACGAAGCGCGGGCTGCTCTCGACACGCTCCAGCTCGATCGTGGTCGGGGTGATCGGCGCCATCGAGATCGACAGGTCGTTGAGCACATGGCCCAGCATGCGCGAGACAAGGTCGGTCTCGATCGTGGTAAAGCCACGCCCGTCGATCATCACCTGATCGCCCCCGCCGCGACGCCCGCCGAGCAGCGCGTCGACCACGGCATAGATCAGGCTCGAGTCGACCGAGACCAGGCCGTAATTTTCCCACTCTTCGACGCGGAACACGCCGATCATCGCGGGGAGCATGATGTGGTTGAGATAGTCGCCGAAGCGGATCGAGGTCACTTCCTCAAGGCTGACGTCGATCGCGTCTGAGGTGAGGTTGCGCATCGACGTCGCGAAGATCCGGACCATGCGGTCGAACACCACCTCCAGCATCGGCAGCCGCTCGCGGCTGATGACGTTGGATTCGATGACCGCGCGCAGCCCCTCCTTGGGCTGGCTGAACCCGCCCACCTGGCCGAACAGCGCGTCGATCCCCGCCTGGTCAAGCAGTGCGTCCGCGCCCGGATCGAGCCGCGGCGGCTCGGGCAGATCGAAATCTTCGAAATCGTCGCTCATTGCTGAACCAAGTCCTGGATGAGGACGTCCTTCACCTGATCGTGCCCCAGGATCTGGGTGGCGCGGATCAGCAGCTCTTCTTTCACGCGATAGACCGCGCCCGACCCGTTGAGGTCTTCGGGGCGCAGCTCGCGCAGGAAGGGCTGATAGGCGTCGATGACGAGCGGGAGCTTTTCCTGCAGCTTGTCGACCGAACCGGCGGGACCGGGAACCAGCACGAAATGGATCTTGAGGAACCGCGCGGCACCGTCCGCGCTGCGCAGGTTCACGACCAGCGGGGGGACGTCGAGGTAGTTGCCGGACTTGCCGTCCTTCTTCTCGCCGCCCTTGCCCTCTTCCTTGGCGCCTTCGTCCGTCTCGGCCTCTTCGCCCCCGGCAGTTTTTGCCGCCGCGTCGTCGGACCCGAGCAGGAACCAGGCCGCTCCGCCGCCGCCGCCGCCCAGCACGAGCAGGGCTGCGCCAGCGATGATGAGCAGCTTCTTCTTGCCCATCTTCCCCTTGGCGGGAGCCGTTCCGTCCGTGGCCTCGACGATGATTTCGTCGCTCATTGTCTGTGCCCCAATCTCTTTGCCCATCCGCGACCGGACCGGCGGAATGTTCCTATTATAGAGGGGCGGGTCGGCAACATTTGCCTAGCCGCAAAAAATTGGACGAATTTTTTGAAGGGGCGGTGGCGATGGATATCTCATCCTATGTGCTGCTGAGTCACGAGCAGGCGCTAAGGCGTCGTCTCGACGTGAGCGCGAATAATATGGCCAATATCTCGACGGCCGGGTTCAAGCGCGAGGCACCGGTGTTCCGCGAGTATGTGGAGCAGGCCGGGGGCGGCGCGGACGCGCCCGTCAAGACGACGTCGATGGTGCTCGACTATGGCGCGGTGCATGACCAGAGCGCGGGCGCGTTCACCGTCACCGGCAACTCGCTCGACGTGATGATCGACGGGCCCGGCTATCTGGCCGTGGAAACGCCCGAGGGCGGCATCGCCTACACGCGCGCCGGATATCTGAAGGTCGGCGAGGACGGCACGCTGCAGACTGCGGGCGGGCTGACCCTGCTCGGCGAGGGCGGTCGCCCGATCGCCATTCCCCCTGAACAGGCGGGGCAGGTCAGCATCGGCAAGGACGGCACCGTCAGCGCGGGCGACGCGCAGGTCGGGCGCGTCGCGGTAACGGTGTTCGACGACGAGCGCATGGTCGACCCGCGCGGCGACGGCACCTTTGCCGGCACCGGCGGGCGCGAGCTCGGCGCGGAGCAGACCAAACTCAAATCCGGCGGCGTCGAAGGATCGAACGTCCAGGCAATCGTCGAGACCACCAACATGGTCGAGATCCTGCGCGCCTATCAGACGAGCATGAAGATGTCGGAGGCGCTGGGCGACATGCGCAAGACCGCGATCGACAAGCTTGGCCGCTTCGGCTGACCCCATTTCCACGGAGACTGATCCATGCGTACCCTCTCCATCGCCGGCACGGGCATGCTCGCGCAGCAGACCAATGTCGATGTCATCTCGAACAATATCGCGAACATGAACACGACGGCGTACAAGCGCCAGCGTGCCGAGTTTCAGGACCTGCTCTATCAGCAGGTGACCCGTCCCGGTGGTTCGTCCGGTCCCGACAGCCGCGTGCCGACCGGCATCCAGATCGGCGCAGGCGTCAAGACCGGCGGCGTCTATCGCATCGCGACCCAGGGCGCGATGACCCAGACCGACAATCGCTACGACACGGCAATCCAGGGCCGTGGCTATTTCGCGATTACCCTGCCGTCGGGTGAGACCGCCTATACCCGCGATGGATCGTTCCAGCTGTCCGACCAGGGTGAACTGGTCAACGCCGACGGCTTCCCGGTTCAGCCCGGGATCACGATTCCCGCCGAGGCGATCGACGTCACCATCTCGAAGACGGGCGAGGTCCAGGTGATCCTCGCCGGCCAGCCCGAGCCGCAGAATGTCGGCCAGCTCCAGCTCGCGACCTTCATCAACGAGGCCGGGCTTGAGGCACAGGGCGGCAACCTCTTCCTCGAAACCGCAGCATCGGGCCAGCCGACCATCGCCAATCCGGGCGAGCCGGGCTTCGGCGTACTCCAGCAGGGCTTTGTCGAAGCGTCGAACGTCAATCCGGTGGCCGAAATCACCGCGCTGATCACCGCGCAACGCGCCTATGAAATGAACAGCCGCGTCGTGAAGACCGCGGACGAGATGCTGGCCACGACCAGCCAGCTGCGCTGATGGTTTACCGCATCGCTTTTGTGGCACTGGCGCTGGTGCCGGTTCCGGCCCCCGCCCAGACGGCTGCGCCGACGCCCGCTCCGGTGCGCGTCGCACCCGCTCAGGTCGAGGTCGCCGTGCTTGCGCGCGCCGTGCAGCGTGGCGAGATCCTGTCCGCCGACGACTTCGTCTATGAGAAGCGCTCACCCAACATGGGCCGCGGCGCGATCGAGGCGGAGGCTGCCAAGGGCTTGGAAGCGGTGCGCCCGCTCTCGCCCGGATCGATCGTCCGGGTCAGCGACGTCATCGCCCCGCGACTGGTCCGTCGCGGCGAGCCGGTGCTGATCGCCTACAAGACCGGCGCACTCACCATCACCACCCAGGGCCGCGCCCTGGCCAGCGCGGGGGCGGGAGAACCGGTCCGCGTCGTCGCCACCGCCACCCAGCGCACGCTCGACGGTTTCGTCGCCGGCAACGGGCTGGTCCGAATCGCTTACTGAGGGAGTAGAAACCCATGAAGAAGATCGTTCTCGCCATCACCACCGCGTCCCTGCTTTCCGGCTGCGGCAGCGTCGAACGCCTTGGCCGCATCGGCAAGGCACCCAAGATGACCGCGCCTGAAGAGATGGCGATGCCCGGCGGCGAACGCTCGCTTGGCACCCCTGGCCTGCGCAGCGGGGCGCAGGTCGCTGCCGTCGCGGGCACCCCGGCAGCACCCGGAGTCGTTCCGGTTCAGGCGCCCGCAGCCTCGGCGTCGCTGTTTCGCGCCGGTGCGGGCGCGTTCTTCAGCGATCAGCGCGCGGCCCGGATGGGCGACATTCTGACGATCAAGATCAACATCGCCGACAAGGCGGAGGTGGGCAACAACACCTCGCGCGTCCGCACCGGTTCGGAAAGCGCCAGCATCGCCTCGCTGCTCGGCCTTGAAAAGCTGCTGCCCAAGGCGCTCAATCCGGCGAACCTCGCCAGCACCGACAGCAAGTCGCAGTCGGGCGGCGGTGGCAATATCAGCCGTTCCGAAACGATCAACATGACCATGTCGGCGATCGTCACCAACGTTTTCCCCAACGGCAATCTGGGCATCCGCGGCCGTCAGGAAGTGCGCGTGAACAACGAATTGCGCGAACTGGTGGTGAGCGGCGTGGTCCGCCCGCAGGATATCGGCCGCGACAATTCGGTGCGCCACAGCCAGATCGCCGAAGCGCGGATCAGCTATGGCGGCCGCGGCCAGCTGTCCGACGCGCAGCAGGCACGCTGGGGCCAACAGATCTACGACGCGCTGTTCCCGTTCTAAGCGGGCAGTCAACAGGATTGCCCGTCCCAGCCGGGGGGCCGTGGACGGGCAGCCCCTTCCCAGCCGGGGGGCCGTGGAAAGGGAAGGGAGGCGCAGAAGCGCCGCCATTCCAAAGAGGGGGAGGGAGAAACCCTCCCCCCTTTTTGTTGTTCGAAATCCTGCGTCAGGCGAAAGCGCGCTCGCCCGACGCGCTTGGCAGCTTCGGTGAAGGCCGCCCCATCGTCCAGTTCTTGGTCAGTCGAACGGATGGATTTGGGGCGCACCAAATCTCCCCCGTCTCATTGATCGCCGTGACCCAGATCAGATTATGTTCCTGGCCATAATCGATCATGCCGATCGCATAGCCTTCACCCTTGCCGAGCACGTTGAGCGGGATAGGGGGATTGAGTTGCGTGAACATGCCGGTCGTCCTGAGTTGGACAGCCGTAACGGATGAAACCCGTGTTAGTTCAGGCGGTTGCGGATAGGCGTCAGCTCTAGTCTTCGCCAGCACTCCGTCCCGCCTTCAGCGCTTCATGCCGGTCGATCGACTTCTGGATATGCCGCCGCGCCGCGCGCCGCGCCGCCGCCGGGTCGCCCGCCGCGATCGCCGCGTAGATCGCCTCATGGTCGCGGTTGATCATGCGGGCGTAGCGCTGGTGCTTTTTCGGGTCGTTGCCCTGCAGATACAGCTTGCGCGATGGCACCAGCCGCACGCCGAGAAACTGTGTAAAGCGTACGAAATAGGCGTTGCCGGTCGCGCGCGCGATCGCGGCGTGGAAGGCCGCGTCGGCGGCGACCGATCCCTCCGCCTCGGTGCTCGCATCCATCGCCGCGAGCGCGGCGCGGATGTCCTTCAGATCGGCGTCGGTGCGGCGTTGCGCGGCAAGATCGGCCATCTCCGCCTCGAACCCCATGCGCATTTCGAGCAGGCGCAGCACGTCGTCGATCGCGCTGACCTCGTCCGGGGTCACCTGAAACGCACGATATTGCGCCCCCTCCGCGACATAGGCACCCGATCCGCGCCGCGACACCAGCAGCCCGCGCGCGGCGAGGCGCGAATAGGCTTCCCGCACGACGGTGCGACTGACGCCAAAGCTCTCGGTAATCGCCTTTTCGGTCGGAAAGCGCGACCCCGGGGGCATCTCCCCGCGTTCGATCTGTTCCTCGAACCGCTGGACGAGATCGTCGGCCAGCGATGCCGCCTTGGTCACCGTCATCACGGGACGGATAGCATTGCCCGTGGCCATATGACTAGGGATTGAAATCGGGCTGCTGCTGCTGGACATAGGCTTGCCAATCGGGTTCGCGCTTGAAATCGGGACCGCCGCTCCACGCTGCGCCGGCATGATAGACGAAAGGCTTGCCCGGCGTGACCCGGACGAGGATCAGGTAATTGTCGGCATCCTCGGCAAATCCGGCAAACGCCGCAGGATCGACCATCACCGCCGCCGCCATTGCGCCCTTGTCGGGCGTGTCCGGCCCCCACCACACCAGCCGCGCCTTGTCCGCATCCTTGAGGATGCTGCCCAGCGCGGTGCCGGTCGGGCGCTTCGAAATGCCGATCGCGACAGTCAGCGGTTGGCTGCTGCTCGACGCGATGGTCGATGTCATGCGGATAAAGTTGCTACCCGGTGCCAGTGCGAACTGCCGTGTCTCGGCGACGGTGCGCGCGGTATCGACCGGCCAGGCGGGATAGTCGACGCTGAACGCCGCACGCTCCGGCCCCGCCACAGCGATCCGCGGGTTCACATAGTTGCGCGACGTCCACAGCTTGTTGTCGTGCCAGATGCCCAGGCCGCCGACCCCGCGTCCGGTACCGACATTGTAGAAATCGACGCCCTCGCCCTGGTCCTGATGCTGGTCGCCGGTGCGCAGCTGGCGGTCCATGAACGGCCATCGCACCCGCTTGCCCCAGGCGTCGATGCCGGAGGAGGAGGGGGGCTCGGCGGCTTCGAGCGGACGACCGTAGATGCGGAAGGCAATGCGGTCGTTCTCGAACAACAGGTCGCCGAATCGATAGTCGGCAATCGACACCGCAGCGCGCGCCTTCTGTTCCTCGGCAGTCGCGGTGCGCAGCGGTTTGTGCTGCTGCGCCCAGGCCGCGCCCGCGACAAGCGCCGTGATCATCGCGGCATAGAGCGGCATTCGGGCCATTCGCGGTTTCGGCATCCCATCCTCTCGACTTCGCGGCTTAGTTGTGTGACAACCTTATTGACAGCCATTCGTCAATTGGAAAGATTATGGCACCGGTGTCAACAACCATGATGCGCCGGACCGTCAGGAGAGGGGCTGCGACCGTCACGGCTCGCGCCATGCCCGGAAGGAAATGAGATGTCGTTGATTCTGCTTGCCCTTGCCGGAGCGCTTCCCGCTGCGTCCGCCCCGATTGCGACCGTCCCGGCGGCCGAGACGCGCGCGCAACTGCCCAAGCCCGACGCGATCCTGGCGCAGGTGCGTCGTGTCGCTGACTGGCAGCTGGCGAACAAGACCAATTGGGCGACGATGCCGCTCGCGCGCAAAAGCGTGCAGAACCCGCGCGACTGGCAGCAGGCGACCTTCTGGATCGCACTGACCGAACTTGCCAAGCGCGATGCGCGCTACGCCCCGCCGCTGATGGAGCTGGGCCGTGAGATGGCGTGGAAACTGGGCGACAACCCCTTTCACGCCGACGACCAGCTGATCGGTCAGGCATGGATCTGGGCGGCACGTAACGGCGCGGGCAGGGAGGCACTCGCCCCGACCATCGCCTATTTCGATAACGTACTCGCCAACCGCCCGACCGGCAGCCTGGAGTTCATCCCCGGCGCGCCCGGCGCGGGCTGGTCGAAATGCACCGATCGCTGGTGCTGGTGCGACGCGATCTTCATGGCGCCGCCGACTTTGCTCCAGCTCGCCCGCCAGACCGGCGACCAGCGCTATGCCGACTTCGCGCATGAAGAGTTCAAGGCGACAACCGACTATCTCTACGACCCGGTCGAGAAGCTCTATTTCCGCGACAGCCGTTTCTTCGACACGCGCGATGCGAAGGGGCGCAAGCAATTCTGGAGCCGGGGCAATGGCTGGGTGATGGGCGGCATGGTCCGCATGCTCGACGCGATGCCGCGCAAGGACCCCAAGCGCGCTTACTATGAAGGGCTGTTCCGCGACATGGCGGCGAAGTTGCTGACGCTGCAAAAAGCGGACGGCTATTGGTCGCCGTCTCTGCTCGACACCGATCCGTCGACCCCGACCGAGACCAGCGGGACTGCCTTCTACACCTATGCCTTCGCCTGGGGGATCGACGCGGGCCTGCTCGACCGTGCGACCTATCAGGCCGCCGCGGTGCGCGGCTGGAATGCGATCGTCCGTGCGGTACAGCCCGACGGGATGCTCGGCTGGGTCCAGCAGGTCGGCGACCGGCCCGACAGCGTGTCGGCGAAGGAAACGCAATTCTACGGATCGGGCGCGTTCATCCTCGCCGGTACCGCGATGGCGGATCTCGCGCGAAAGGAGGCGCACTGATGCGGGCGTTGTTGCTGCTCGCGCTCGCCGCGCCGCTTTCGGCTCAGGCCGCCGATCGCCGAGCCGAGGCTCCCGCCGGGCCGATCTATACCGACAGCGTTGCGCCGATGGACGCGACCGTCACCACCCGCCTGATGCCGCAGGTCGAGGCGCTGGTCGAACAGCTGCTGCGCGACGGCAAGGCGACGAAGATCGACGGCGTCGCGGTGTTCGGGGGGCGGGGACAAGTTCCTCCCCGGCAAGATCGCCGCGACCATGGCGCACCGCATCGTCGCGCTCGACGCCAACGACCCCCGGCTCGACCAGCGTCTGCGCGAGTTCGCCGACATGGCCGAGCTGACGCTCGCCAACGACAATGAGAGCTGGGGCCTCTATTACTATATCAACGCCCTACACGACCTGCACGCGCGCGGCCTGCTCGAGCGCGCCGTTCGCCCGGCGACCCTCGCGACGCTGCGCCAACGGCTCGACTGGCGCCGCTTCGTGCGGCCCGATCTCAGCCTGATCAACCTGCCCAACAATTATTACGGCGTTGCCTTCTCGATCGCGCGTTTTCGCCATTTGCTTGGCTGGGAGGATGCCAGCGCGGGCGACCAGCTGCTCGCGCGGATGATCGACCATTATCGGAAATATTCGGGCGAGTATGGCTTTGCCGACGAGACCGAAGGGAAGGGGCGGTTCGACCGTTATTCGGTGCTGCTGATCGGCGAGATCGCGCACCGCCTGCTCGAAACCGGGATGACGCCGAGCGACGAGGTCAAGGCGTGGCTGCGCAAGTCGGTCGACCTGCTGCTCCTGCGCTTCAACCTGCATGGCGAGGGGTTCGAATATGGCCGCAGCATCGGCACTTATGGCGACACCGCGTTCCTGGAGGTGCTGACCGCCGCCGCCTTGCTCAAGGTGATGACCCCGGTGGAAGAGCGCATGGCCTATGCCTTCTCCAGCCGGGTGACGGCGCGCTACATGGATTTCTGGATCGACCCCGTCAGCGGATCGGTCGACATGTGGGGTCGCACGGCGTGGGGGGCAGGGGCGGCGCACCGATGTCTATCGCGGCGAAGCGCGCATCCTGGGGGAGAATTTCAGCCTCGCGCGCCAGCATATCTACACCAACGCGATCTGGAACCGGCTCGGCTATCGCGGTCAGGCGCCCGATCCGGGATTCGGGCGCTGGTTGGGCACGCTGCCGCGCTCGACCACGACCTGGTTCGCGCGCGGGCTGCACGATCGCGGGCTGGTGACGATCCGCGACGGCAATCGGATGATCTCGTTGCCGATCATCAACGGGGCAGAGGGGCAGCATATGAACAACCCCTATTTCCCGATCCCCTTCTCGCCCGGCATGCTCGCCGGGTCGGCGGACGCGGCCTTCCCGCAGCTGCTGCCGCGCGTCACCCTGGGCGACGGCACCGTGCTGATGCCGCTCGCCTTCTTCAAGGATGTGCGGGTGACGCGGCGTGGCGCGGTGACCGAGGTCCGCTGGCACCAGACTGCGCTCGACCGGATGGGGGGCAATGATGCGCAACTCGACACGCGGGTGTCCATCGAAACGCACTATCGCTTTTCGCCCGGCAAGATCGAGCGGCGCGACCGCATCGTCCCGGCGGAGGGCGTGAAAATCGGCCGCATCGACATGGAGTTTGCGACCTTCTCCGGCGATCCGGCAAAGCAGCCGGGCGGGGTGCGGTTCGCGCGCGGCGCGGTGCAGCGCTTCGTCGCCTCCGGCTATGGCGATTGCGATGCCCAACCGGCGTCGGACCCGGTGTATCGGTCGCCGACCGGACCCTTCTCTACCGTCGTCAAATGCAGCCGTTTCGCAGCTGAAATAGACTCGCGCGCCATAGCGACGGTTTGGTCTTTGTCATACAACTAGTCCGAAAGGGGAGTTGACGCGCATTGGGCTAGTTGTCATACACATCGTTGACACCGGTATCAGCCGGGCCGGGATCCGATATCCCGCAATCGGGGAGAGTTGGGATGAGGAAGATTTCGGCCATCGCGATCCGCGGGTCGCTGCTGGCATCGGCGGCTCTGGCGGTATGCGCGCCGGCTGTGGCGCAGGAAGATGCGCCTGCGACTGCCGCTCAGTCCGACGAAGATGAAATCCTCGTCACCGGCTCTCGCGCGACTCAGCGCACATCGATCGAGTTCAAGCGCAACGCCGACGTCGTCGTTGACGGACTGGTCAGCGACGAGATCGGCGCGACGCCGGACAACAGCGTCGGCGACACGCTGGAGCGGATCGTCGGCGTCTCGGCCGACCGGTTCAAGGGCAACGCGAACGAACTGTCGGTGCGCGGCCTTGGCCCCACACTCAGCTTTTCGACCTTCAACGGGCGCGAGGTGTCGACCGCCGGCCCCGACCGCTCGGTTGCCTTCCAGCAATTCCCGTCGGAGCTGGTCAACGGCGTGCTGGTCTATAAATCGCAGCGCGCCGATTTCCTCGAAGGCGGCGTCGGCGGGGTGATCGAGCTGCGGTCGATGAAGCCGCTCGATTACGGGAAACGGCGCATCCAGTTCGAGATCCGCGGCGATTTCCAGCCCAAGGACGATGACGTCTATCAGCATGACGGCCTCGGCTATCGCGCCAATTTCTCCTACACCGACCAGTTCTCGACCGGGCTGGGCGATATCGGCATCTCGATCGGCTATCAGCGCCAGGATACGACTGCGCCGGAAGATTATTACAACGCGAACTCGACCTTCCAGCTGTGCAATACCTCGGCAAACAATCCGTGGCTTCTGACCGGCAACGCCGCCGCCCTGAACGCGGCAGGGGCTGGGCAGAACTGCACCAACGCCACCGGCCCGCGTACCGTTAGCGGCACGGTGATCGGCGAAACACGCGGCGACGCCTATTTCGCCAACAGCTCGCGCAGCTTCCGCACCCAGCAGACGTCGGAAATCCGCGACGGCATCATCGGCGCGCTGCAATGGCGGCCGCACAGCGATTTCGAGGTGGCGATCGACGGCCAGTATTCGAACCGCGCCAGCCTTGAGGACCGTAACGTTCTGGGCATCACCGAGGGCCTTCGCGGCGTCCAGCCGCTCGTGATCAGCGATGGCGCCAATGGCGACCGCCCCGGCGCGCTGCTCAGCTATCGCGGCAACTCCAACCTCGAAAACCAGCTCGAAACGCGCCAGCGGGAATGAGGAGTATCTGGGCGGCGGCCTCAACCTGATCTGGTCGCCCGACCGCTGGAACATCGCGCTCGACGGCTCATATTCGCGCAGCCACCGCACCGAAACGCAGAAGCAGACGCGCATGCGCTCGACAACGCGCGTGCCGTACACGCTGACCTATGACGGCGACAATGTCGTGCCGACCGTCGATTTCGGCACGTTCGACATCACCAACCACGCCAATTTCCTCGCGACCGGCAACACCGCCGTGTATGCGCGCAACCGCTTCGTCACCGACCGGCAGGACGAAATCTGGGCCGCGCGCTTCGACGTCGAGCGTGAGCTGGACGGGTTCATCACCTCGGTGAAAATCGGCGGTCGCTTCTCCGACCACCACCGCACCAACGACAATGCGCGCAACAACGATCTGAACACGATCCCCGGCACCACTGCAGAGGTGGCGGCGCGCATCACGCTGGCCAACCAGCAATGCCGCGTGCCGTTCACGACCAGCAGCTACATGTCGGGCATGGGCGGCAACGTCACGCGCTGGGCGACGTTCGACAATGACTGCCTGTTCCGCACCTTCACCGGCAGCGACGACGCGCTTCCGATCCCCGCCGATGGCCGCGATCCGAGCGACATCGATGTGCGGGAGCGGATCTGGTCGGCCTATGCCATGGCCAATTTCCGCCAGGATGAGGGCGCGTTGCCGTTCAGCGGCAATGTCGGCCTGCGCTATGTGCGCACCGACATCACCTCGATCGGCTATCGCCAGGCCTATCGCATCGTGATCGACACGCCGGGCGACAGCTACGCCGTCAGCGTCGATCCGGCGGGGCAGCTCCAGACCAACACGCTCAAGGGCAAATACGAATATCTGCTGCCCAGCGCGAACATCGCGTTCGACCTCAGCGACCAGCTGAAGCTGCGCCTCGCCGCCTATCGCGCCATTGCGCGATCGGGGATCGAGAGCTTCGGCGCGGGGATCAACTTGAACCCCTCGGCGGGCACCGGTCTCGACAACATCATCTTCAACGCGACGACCGGGAACCCAAACCTCAAGCCGCTGCGCGCCTGGAATCTAGATGCCAGCGTCGAACTCTATGCGTCGAAGGACACGTTGCTGTCGGTCGCGGGCTATTACAAATGGGCCAAGGGCACGGTCATCGGGCGGTCGGAGCCGGTGCCGACCGACATCACCGTCACCACCATCCGAGACGGCGGTGCGCCGACGACCGAGACGTTCGAAATCGAGCCGGTCGGCCCGGCCAACGATCTGGAAACGCGCCACCTTTATGGCGTGGAGGCGACGTTCAGCCATGTCCTGACCTGGCTGCCCGACCCGCTCGACGGCTTCGGAATTCAGGGATCGGTCAACCGCGCCTTCGCCAATTTCGAATATCCCGATACCTCGCCGATCGCGGCCTATGTCGACGACGCGAACCTGATCGGCCTGTCCAAGTGGACCGCCAGCGGATCGGTGTGGTTCGAGAAATGGGGGATGTCGCTGCGCGCGAACGTCCGCCACCGCTCTGACTATTACAAGCCCAATGGCGGCACCAACCGCTACATCCGGCCCGGTACCTATCTCAATCTGTCGGCCCAATATAACCTGACCAAGAACGTCCAGATCAAGCTGCAGGCGCTCAACGTCACCGGTGAACCGGACATCATGTACAAGGGTACGTACGACAATATCGCCGAGGTCTCGAACAGCGGCACGCAATATTTCTTCGGCTTCCGGGTCCGCCTGTGAGCGCACGCAACCTCGGCTGGGCCATCCCTCTCTCGGTCCTTGCCACCGTCGCCGCCGCGGGGTCTCCACCCCCGGCGGCGGCCTTTTCATCCACGCAACAGTGCGCGGGCGTCGACGGCTATGCCGCTGCGTTCGAAGGGCGCCGCACCTTCACGCTGCGCCCGTCCGAACTGACCGCGATCAAGGCGGCACTGCCGAGCGACGCGAAAGCGAAGGGGGAACTCGCCGCGCTGGTGAAGCGCGCCGACGCCGCGGTCGCGCGCAAGCCCGGCAGCGTGCTCGACAAGCGCACTATCCCGCCGTCCAACGACCGCAAGGATTATATCAGCCTCGCCCCCTATTGGTGGCCCGATCCCGCCAACCCGACCGGCCCCTATGTCCGCCGTGACGGCGAGGTGAACCCGGAACGCAACACCAACCGCTTCGACCGCACCGCGCTCGGCCGCATGGGCAGTGACGCCGATCTGCTCGGCCTTGCCTATTATTACACCGGCGACCGCCGCTATGCCGACAAGCTGGCGGCGATCGTCCGCGCCTGGTTCCTCGACCCCGCGACGGCGATGAACCCGAACATGAACTATGCCCAGATGGTCCCCGGCCGCTCGAACGGACGTCCCGAAGGCGTGCTCGACACCAGTACGTTCATCGGGGTGATCGACGCGGTCGGGCTGGCCGGTCCCTCGGGCGCGCTGTCGCCGGATGAGGTCAGGGCGCTGGAGGGCTGGTTCTCCCGCTATCTCGACTGGATGCTGTCCAGCGCGAACGGGAAGGGCGAGGGCGCGAAGAACAACAATCACGGCATCTGGTACGACGCCCAGGTCAGCCGTTTCGCGCTGTTCGCGCGCCGCCCCGATCTCGCGCGCAAGATCGTCGCCGACTTCCCGAAAAGGCGCATCGAGAAGCAGATGCAGCCGGGCGGCGCGCTGCCCGACGAACTCGCCCGCACCCGCAGCGCGCATTATTCGATCTACGCGATCGAGCCCGCGTACCACGTCGCCGACACCGCCGCGTGCCTCGGTGTCGATCTCTACAGCTGGGCCGACGGCAAGGGCCGCTCGCTCCGCGCCGCCACCGACTTCATCGCCGCCTATCGTGGGCGTGCCGAGGCGTGGCCGTACAAGGAGATGAAGTGGCCGGCGGAGGAGCTCGACGCGCTACTGGTTCGCGCAGATGTTGCCTGGCCGAGCGTGTGGGAACGCCGCAGTGAAGGCGATGTCGTGCTGCGCTATCGGGTGCGCTGACCCCATTTGTTACCCCTCCCTTTCAGGGAGGGGAGGTAGGGCTACCGCCCCCGCCGCTCGTCCCACCACGCCAGCCGCTCGGCGATGCGCCTCTCCAGCCCGCGATCGGTCGGCGTATAGAAGGTCTGCGGCGTCATCTCCTCGGGCCAGTAGTTGGCGCCACTGAACCCGCCTTCGGCATCATGGTCATAGGCATAGTCCTTGCCATAGCCGATCTCCTTCATCAGCCTGGTCGGCGCATTGAGGATGTTCTGCGGCGGCATCAGCGACCCGGTCTCCTTGGCCGAGCGCCACGCCGACTTCATCGCCATATAAGCCGCGTTCGATTTGGGCGCGGTCGCGCAATAGAGGCAAGCCTGCACGATCGCCAACTCGCCCTCAGGTGAGCCGAGAAACTCGTAGCTGTCCTTGGCGGCGAGGCACTGGACCAAAGCCTGCGGGTCGGCGAGGCCGATATCCTCGCTCGCGAACCGCACCAGCCGGCGCAGCACGTAGAGCGGCTCCTCACCCGCTACCAGCATCCGTGCGAGATAATAGAGCGCCGCCTGCGGATCGCTCCCGCGCAGCGATTTGTGCAGCGCGGAGATGAGGTTGTAATGCCCCTCGCGATCCTTGTCGTACACCGCGACCCGGCGCTGGAGGAACGCCGACAGCCCCGCAGGGTCGAGCGGCGCGTCGAAGCTGACCGAGTAGAGCGTCTCCGCCTGATTGAGCAGGAAGCGCCCGTCGCCATCCGCACTCGCCACCAGCGCGTCGCGCGCCTCGGGGGTGAGGGGGAGGGGGCGGCCCTCGATCGCCTCGGCGCGGTCGAGCAACTGGCTCAGCGCTTGATGGTCGAGCCGTCGCAGGATCAGCACCTGCGCCCGGCTGAGCAAAGCCGCATTCAGTTCGAACGACGGATTTTCGGTCGTCGCGCCGACCAGCGTCACCGTCCCGTCCTCGACGAACGGCAGAAACCCGTCCTGCTGCGCGCGGTTGAAGCGGTGGATCTCGTCCACGAACAACAAGGTGCGCTGGCCGATACGGGCGAATTCCTTCGCTTCGGCAAACACCTTTTTGAGGTCCGCGACGCCCGAAAACACCGCGCTGATCGCGACGAAGCGCAATCCCACCGCATCGGCGAGCAGCCGCGCGGTCGTCGTCTTGCCCGTCCCCGGCGGTCCCCACAGGATGATCGACGACAGCTTCCCCGCCGCCACCATCCGCCCGATCGCGCCCTCTGCCCCGGTCAGATGCTCCTGGCCCACCACCTCCTCCAGCCGCGCCGGGCGCAGTCGGTCGGCCAGCGGCGCGGACGCGGAAATTTCGGATGGGGAGGCGGCGGGTTCGGTCCCGCCGAACAGATCGGTCATGCGGAACGATATAGGAACTTCGGCCGGAGTCGCGAAGGGGCTTGTCAAAATGCATTCAAGATATATCTTAGACGCATCACGACTCGGATATGAAGGATCAAGAATGTTTGGAAGACATCATCGCGGCTTCGGGCCGCACGGGATGCATGCCAGCCGCGGACGCCGCCAATGGGGCCCGTTCACGGTCGAATGGGATATCAACGCAGAGGCGATGGGCGGGCGCGGTCGCGGCGGCGGGCGTCGTCGCATGTTCAGCGGCGACGAGCTTCGCCTCGTCCTGCTCGCGCTGATCGCCGATCAGCCGCGCCACGGATACGACCTGATCCGCGAGATCGAGGAGCGGACCGGCGGCGCCTATGCGCCCAGCCCGGGCGTGGTCTATCCGACGCTGACGCTGCTCGCCGACATGGACCATATCGCCGAACAGGCGGCGGAGGGCGCCAAGAAGCTCTATGCGATCACCCCGGCGGGGCAGGCGCATCTTGAGGAAAGCGCCGAACAGGTGACCCTGCTGATGGGCCGCCTCGCCGAACTCGGCACGCAGCGCGAACAGAGCGGGCGCAGCCCGGTGCGGCGCGCGATGGGCAATCTCAAAATGGCGGTAATGCAGCGGCTGAACGACGGCGAAGCGGATCAGGCAACGGTCGACGCAGTGATCGACATCATCGACGCCGCGGCGCGCAAGGTGGAGCGCCTCTGATGACTGCGACCGCAACCGGCTTCGCCGCGACCGACAAGGCGTCGCGTTACCTCCAGCAGCTTTGCAAGCATTGGGAGCACAACCTCAAGGTCGATTATACCGCCGACCACGGCACGATCGTCTTCCCGAAGGACGCGCGCGGCGCGAACTGGCCCGGCGATGGGCTGGTTACGCTCGATGCCAAACCCGACGGCATCGCGATCTGCATCGACGCCAGCGCACCCGAGCAGGTCGAGGGGCTGAAGGGCGCGATCGAACGCCATATCGACCGCTTCGCGTTTCGCGAGGAAGGGCTGAAATACGATTGGTCCTAAGTCCCCCTCCCGCTTGCGGGAGGGGCTAGGGAGGGCCTGTCAACACGTCGCCAGGCCGGTGGAGGCCCCCGACCCATTGCCGGGTGAACAGCGCCCCGCGCTGTTCAGGCCATGCCGGGGGCATGGCCGACCCCGCAATCGCAAGCGGGAGGGGAGTTACCGTCCCCCCATCACCTCAAGATACGCATCCAGCACCGCCTGGTTCACCTGCGGCCAGACCTGCGCCTGCATCCGCTGATGCCCCAGTGCCCCGAACCGCGCGCGCATCTCCGCGTCGCGCGCCAGCCGCTCGATCGCGTCGGCATAGGCGGTGACGTCGCGGGGCGGGACCAGGAAGCCGGTCTCATTCTCGACCACAAGATCCATCGCGCCGGTCGCGCGCGCCGCGACCACCGGCACGCCACACGCCATCGCCTCCGACGTCACGTTTCCGAACGTCTCGGTGACGGAGGGGTTGAAGAACACGTCCATCGACGCGACCGCGCGGCCCAGCGCATCGCCCGACTGGAAGCCGGTGAAGATCGCTTCGGGCACCTGCCCCGCGAACCAGTCGCGCGCCGGACCTTCGCCGACCACCAGTATCTTGTGCGGAACCCCGCGCCGGGTCAGCTCGCGCGCCACCTCGGCAAAGATATCCAGCCCCTTTTCGAGCACCAGCCGCCCCAGGAACCCGATCGCCGGAACGTCGTCGGCGATGCCCAGGCTCCGCCGCCACTCCAGATCGCGACGCGCCGGGTTGAACCGCGCATGATCCACGCCCCGCGACCATATGCTGACCGGCGTCGTGACACCCCAGCTCTGGATCAGCTGCGCGATCGAATTGCCCGGCACCATCACACGGTCGAACTTGTTGTAAAACCGCGTCAGCCGCCGGATCAGCCATGGCTCGATAAAGCCCAGCCCATAATAGCGCGGATAAGTCTCGAACCGCGTATGGAGCGATGCCACCGCCGGAAGCCCCTGCTTGCGCGCCCAGGCAACCGCAGCATGGCCCAGAAATTCGGGCGCCGAGACATGGACGAGGCTCGGCGCGAACGCCTCCAGATCCGCACGCGGCGCATGCGGCAGGCCCAGCGCGACCTTATACTCGCCGCGTCCGCCGGGCATGGCAAAGGCCGGGACGCTGACCAGATCGCCCTCCGGCGCAAAGGCCGGCTTCGCTACGGTCGGGGAATAGACGCGCACCGTCACGCCAGCATCCAGCAAATGGCGCACCAGCTTGTTCAGCGCCTGGTTCGCGCCGTCGCGTACATAATTATAATTGCCGCTGAACAGCGCCACGCGAAGATCGGTCGGAGTCATCGGCGCGCCCATAGCGATCCGATTACGGCGTTACTATGTCGCCGCAAAGGAGATTTCCGCATGTCCGATCTGTCCGGCTTCCCCATCACCACCCGCTGGCCCGCGCAGCACCCCGACCGTATCCAGCTCTATTCGCTCAACACCCCTAATGGCGTGAAGGCCGGAATCATGCTCGAGGAAACCGGGCTGCCCTATGAGGCGCATTTGATCGACATCGGCGCGGACGACCAGAAGACGCCGGAATTCCTCAGCCTCAACCCGAACGGCAAGATCCCCGCGATCCTCGACCCCAACGGCCCCAACGGCCACCCGCTCGCTCTGTTCGAAAGCGGCGCGATCCTGCTCTACCTCGCCGAAAAGACCGGTCAGTTCCTGGACCCCGACCAGCGCTACGAAACGATCGGATGGGTGATGTGGCAGATGGGCGGACTCGGCCCGATGTTTGGCCAGCTCGGCTATTTCCATAAATTCGCGGGCCGCGAGATCGAGGACAAGCGCCCGCTCGACCGCTATGTCGCGGAGTCGAAGCGATTGCTCGGCGTGCTCGATGCGCAGCTTCAGGGCCGCGACTGGATCATGGGCGATTATTCGATCGCCGACATCGCCTCGCTCGGCTGGGTCCGCAACCTGATCGGCTTTTACGGCGCACGCGATCTTGTCGGTTTCGACGATTTCGGGAACGTGTCGGCATGGCTCGACCGCGGCCTTGCCCGCCCGGCGGTGCAGCGCGGGCTGATGGTGACGGCGAAGGGTTGAGGCAGGCAATCCTCCCCCGCAGCGACGGGGGAGGACATCCGGCGAAATCAGGCGGGCACAAGCTCGGCGTCGTTGGCGCAGGCGCGCTGGTTGGCCGGCCGCTCGCCGATCCGGGCGAGCCAGGCGTCGATCGCCGCGCTTTCGGGAAAGGCGTGGCGTGCCCAGCCAATCGTTGCGCCAGCCATCACATCGACCGCGGTGAAGCGCTCGCCCATCAGATACGGCCCCTTGGCCAGCGCGTTTTCGATCCGGCGGATTACCTGATCATAGTTGCGCTCGGCGCGCAGATCGCCGCCACCGCCATAGAGCCGCGCGAAGATCACCGGTTCCATCTCGGTCGCCAGCCACATCAGCCAGGCGAGGAACGGGCCCCGCTCGGCCGAACCTTCCGGCGCGCCCAGCCCGGCTTTCGCGGCGAGATCGCAGATATAGATCGCGATGGCGTAGCTTTCGCTGATCAGCACGCGATCATGCACGATCGCAGGCACGCGGCCATCGGGATGCGGATTGGCGGGATCGATCGCGCCGCTGCCATCCATCTGCGCGATCGTCACATAACGCGTTTCGAACGGCAGCCCGCTCTCCTCGAGCAGCCACATGGTGCGGCCCGATCGGGTCTGCGGTGAATGGTAGAAGGTCAGCATGGCAGGTCCTTTCCTGTTCGGCGCGGCACTGTCGCCGGCGTCGAACCCGTGTTACTGCCACCCTGCTGCCAACATGCTGTCAGCAGCATCGCGCTACTCCGGATTATCCAATCGCACAGGAACCGCCATGCGCCGCGCCGACCGCCTCTTTCAGATCATCCAGCTGTTGCGCCGCCAGCAGCGTAAGCCCGTGACCGCCGACGCGATCGCCGACGAACTCGAGACGTCGAAACGCACAATCTATCGCGATATCGCCACGCTGATGGCCCAGCGCGTGCCGATCCGGGGTGAGGCCGGGATCGGCTATGTCCTCGACAGCGGCTTCGACCTCCCGCCGCTGATGCTGACCACCGATGAAGTCGAGGCGGCGGTGCTCGGCGCGCAATGGGTCAAGGCGCAGGGCGACCGGGTGTTGGCGCGTGCGGCCGACGATCTGATCGCCAAGCTCGCCGCGACCGTGCCGGAGGGGATGCGTGACCTGGTGCTGGAGCCGGTGGTGGCAACCCCGCCACGCTGGGACGAGGCACCCGAGCCGGTCGACATGACCCAGCTGCGCCTGTGGTGCCGAAAGGGGTTCAAGCTAGACCTCGATTATGGCGATGCCGAAGGGCGGCGGACGCGGCGCACGATCTGGCCCTTCCTGATCGGCTATCGCGATGCGCTGCGCATGGTGTTCGCCTGGTGCGAGCTGCGACAGGACTTCCGCAGCTTCCGGATCGACCGGATCGCGGACGCGACGTTTCGCGAGGAACGCTATCCGTACCGCCCTGCCGCGTTGCAATCGCGCTGGCGCAAGACGCTCTAAGCAAATTATCGTTCCTAATTCGTTCCGTCGCTGCTAAGCAAAGCTCATGGCCAAACCGAAGAAACGTTACGTCTGTCAGGCATGCGGATCGGTGTCCGCGCAATGGGCGGGACAATGCGCCGATTGCGGAGAATGGAACACGCTGGTCGAGGATGTCGGCGGCGTCGTCACGCCGTTTCAGGCCAAGCATAACCTCCAGGGCGGCGGGCGGATGATCCTGATGTCGGGGCTCGATGCCGATGTCCCGCTGCCCGCGCGGATGAGCACCGGCATCGCCGAGCTCGACCGCGCGCTGGGCGGCGGCTTTGTCGAGGCGTCGGCGACCCTGATCGGTGGCGATCCCGGCATCGGCAAGTCGACGCTGCTACTTCAGGCGGCGGCCAAGATGGCGCTGGCGGGGAAGAGCGTCGCCTATGTCTCGGGCGAGGAGGCGGCGGACCAGGTGCGGCTGCGCGCGCGCCGCCTCGGTCTCGGCAACGCCCCGGTCCAGCTCGCCTCGGCAACCAGCGTGCGCGACATATTGACCACACTCGGCGGCGCGACCCCGCCCGATCTGCTGGTGATCGATTCGATCCAGACGATGCACAGCGACCTGATTGAAGGCGCGCCCGGCACGGTCAGCCAGGTCCGCGCATCGTCGCAGGAGCTGATCCGCTTCGCCAAGGAGCGCGGCACCGCGCTGGTGCTGGTCGGCCATGTCACCAAGGACGGCAGCCTCGCCGGGCCGCGCGTGCTCGAACATATGGTCGACACCGTATTGGCGTTCGAGGGTGAGCGCAGCCACCAGTATCGCATCCTGCGCGCGGTCAAGAACCGCTTCGGCGGCACCGACGAGATCGGCGTGTTCGCGATGCAGACCGAGGGGCTGACCGAAGTCGGCAACCCGTCCTCGCTGTTCCTTACCAGCCGCGACGAGAGCGTCAGCGGCACCGTGGTGTTCCCCGCGCTTGAGGGCACCCGCCCGGTGCTGGTGGAGATCCAGGCGCTCGTCGTCCGCCTTGCCTCGGGCGCTACCCCCCGCCGCGCGGTCGTGGGCTGGGACAGCGGGCGGCTGGCGATGATCCTCGCGGTGCTGGAGGCGCGCTGCGGCCTCAGCTTCGCGACCAGCGAAGTCTATCTCAACATCGCCGGCGGCTATCGCGTGCAGGACCCCGCCGCCGACCTCGCCGTCGCCGCCGCGCTGCTCTCCGCTTTGTCCGAACGCCCTGTCGCGACGGACATGGTCGCGTTCGGCGAGATTGCGCTGTCGGGGGAGGTGCGCCCGGTCGCACATGGCGCGCTGCGCCTGAAGGAAGCGGGCAAGCTTGGCTTCACCCGCGCGATCGCTCCTGCGGCGCAGGCGAAGGAGGGCGGCGTGACGTTAAGCGGATTCCGCAATCTCGCGGGGTTCGTCGATTACATGCTCGGTCGCTGAGCGGCTCCGCCGACGCGCCAGAATGTGCCGTGCCGGGTCGAGTATCGCCAGCATCACGGCGGTCGCCGCGACATCGGCGATCCAGTCGTCGAGCGACGCGGTCCGGCCCAGTGCGGGGTACATCTGCGCGAACTCGGTCAGTGCGCCAAAGGCGGCAAAGGCAAGCAGCAGCGTTACCGGGCGCAGTCGCGGATAGGCCAGGCGCGCCAGTCCCGTCAGCGTCACGAACGCGAGGATATGCTGGACCTTGTCCCCCGGTTCGCCCGGCAAAACGGGTGGCTCAGGCAGCACCGCCATCACAAAGGCTAAGATCAGGGCCGCCCAGAAGGCGAGGACAAACAGGCGGCGAAGCAATGGCATCGCGGTCAGATAGGCGAGTATCCCGCGCGATCCAACCGCGATGCCGGATCATTCCGTGTCATAGCGCAACAGTTCACCCGGCTGGCAGTCCAGTTCACGGCAGATCGCCTCCAGCGTCGAGAAGCGGATCGCCTTGGCTTTGCCGGTCTTGAGGATGGATGCGTTGGCGAGCGTCAGGTCGATCCGCTCGGCCAGTTCGGTCAGCGTCATTCGCCGTGCATGCAGCAGTTCGTCGAGCGTCACGATGATCGCCATCAGACCGTCCCTTCCAGGTCGTCGCGCAGCGCCGTGCCGTGGCGGAACACCCGGGCGAGGATGAACAGAACCAGCGCCAGCACCAGCGAGTCAAAGGACATATCGACCCCGCTGTGGGTGCCGAGATGCTCGGCGATTACCCCGACCAGCGGCACCAGGACGAGATTGCCCCCTGCAGAGCCAATGCGATCCACCCCATGCGGCCCAGCCGTTCGGCGTTTTCGGGAACGAACGGATCGCCGTCGCCGACCGTGTCGATGATCCGGATCAGCGTGCGAATGAACGCAATGCCGAGCCCAAGGATGAGGACCAGCATCGCCGCCCCCGCGGTCACCCACCAGACCGTTCCGCGCGTCGCATCGGTCAGCTGCGGTGCGAATTGCTGGTCGGGAAAGGCGAGCAGCGCAGCCACCGCGACGATCCCCGCGATGATCAGCATGCCCATGATGACCATCAGCAGACGAAGGAGGAGCAATGTGAATCCCAGCAGTGGGTCGCCCGATTTTAACGTTGCCATGTATCGATCTCCAATATGAGAGATATTGATATTCGATAATCTTGTCGGCCATGCCTGTCAACAAAATTTATCGAAAAACAATATGGTTTCCGATGCGGGACAAAAGTGCGATTTCCCGCTTCGCCCGGCGACGCGGCGGGGCTATTGAGCGGGCTGCTGCGGGAAGGGCTTGGCAATGGGACTGACGGCGATCGACATCTTGGTGCTGCTGGGCGTCGGGGCCGCAGCGATCACCGGGTTCATGCGCGGCTTCGTCACCGAAGTGCTGTCGCTGATGGCGTGGCTGCTCGTCGTCGCCGCGATTCGATTTCTCCACACCCCCGTCGCCGCAGCGCTGGCCGAACCGGTCGGGACGGTGCAGGGGGCGGCGGTGCTCGCCTTCGCGCTGCTCGGCGGCATCGCCTATTTCGGTGGGCGCGTGGTTGCCAATTCGATCGGGTCGCGTACCCGCTCCGGGTTCCTCGGGCCGGTCGACCGCGCGCTCGGCGTGGCGTTCGGTGCGATCAAGGGGCTGATCCTCGCCAGCCTCGCCTTCCTGCTCGTCGCGCTGGTCGTCGACACGGTCAGCGGCGGCCCGGCGCAGCGCCCCGAATGGATGACCCAGGCACGGACCTATCCGTTGCTCAACGCTACCAGCGCCAGCATCGCCGAATTCGTCGACCGCCGCCGCCGCGGCGAACCGGTATTCGGCAACGACACCGACGCCGACGACGACGCGCTTGCGAACGGGTCGGACGTGGTTACATCGGAGCGATGACCCAGCCGCTCTACAATACACAGATTTTGCGGCTCGCTGCCAGCATCCCCCATCACCAGCGCCTCGCCAGTCCGATGGCGAGCATCGAGAAACGCTCCCCGGTCTGCGGCAGCCGGGTGGCCGTCGATGTTGATCTCGACGCCGAGGGCCGCGTCGTTGCGCTCGGCATGCAGGTCCGCGCCTGCGCGCTCGGTCAGGCATCGGCGTCGCTGATGGGCGCGCACGCCATCGGTCGCACGGCGGCAGAACTCGATATGACCCGCGCGGCGCTGACAAACTGGCTGGCCGGGGAGTGCGACACGCCGCCCGATTGGCCCGGTCTCGATCTCTTCACCCCCGCACTCCCGCACAGCGCGCGCCACCCCTCGATCCGCCTCGCCTTCGAAGCGGTGGCCGAGGCTGCAGCACTCGCCCTCCGCGAAAAGGCCGCCTGATGGACCACAGCGCCGCACACAGCTTCGTCGCAGAGGGCGCGCCGCTGCTCGGCTTCGCGCTGCTCTTCGTCCTGATCTTCCGCCGCATGGGGCTGGGCGCGACGCTCGGCTACCTCGTCGCCGGTGCTCTGGTCGGGCCGCAACTGCTCAACCTGGTGGGTGAGGCGGAGACCAAGATGGGCATCGCCGAATTCGGCATCGCCCTGCTGCTGTTTCTCGTCGGCCTCGAACTCAGCCCGTCGCGGCTGTGGCGCATGAAGCGCGACATTTTCGGCTTCGGCCTGCTGCAGGTCGTGCTGTGCGGACTGGCGCTCAGCGTGGTGATCGGATTCGGCGCGAATTTCTCGCTCCCCGCCGCGCTCGCGCTCGGCCTGCCGCTCGCTCTGTCCTCGACCGCACAGGTCCTGCCGATGCTGCAAAGCGCCGGGAGACTGCGCACCCCGTTCGGCGAACGCGCCTTCTCGACCTTGCTCTTTCAGGACATCTCGATCGTCCCGCTGATCACGATCATCGCGATCCTCAGCCGCAATCCGGCGGATGCGCAGGGCCCTTCCGGCTGGCTGCTCGCCATCTACACCGTCGCCGCAATCACCGGACTGGTACTCGCGGGCCGCTACCTGCTGCGCCCGTTGTTCAAGCTGATCGGTAATTGGGGCGAGCGCGAATTGTTCGTATTTGCCGGCCTGTTCACCGTCGTCGGCAGCGCCGCGCTGATGCAGTCGATCGGCCTCTCGACGGCGCTCGGCGCATTCATCGCGGGCGTGATGCTCGCCGACAGTCCCTACCGGCACGAGCTGGAGGCGGACATCGAGCCGTTCCGCTCGATTCTGCTCGGCCTGTTCTTCCTTTCGGTCGGCATGATGCTCGACCTGTCGGCCATCGCCGAGCGCCCGGTGTTCGTGCTCGGCATGGCCGCCGCGCTGATTGCGACCAAGACAGTGGTTATCACCGGCCTCGCCATGGCATTCCGCATGCCGTGGCGTCAGGCGCTCGCATTGGGCCTGTTGCTCAGCCAGGGCGGCGAATTCGGCTTCGTCCTGTTCGCCCAGGCGCAGAACGCGCTGCTGATCGCGCCCGAAGCGGTCAGCGTGTTCAGTGCGGTCGTCACCCTGTCGATGGCGACCACGCCGTTCCTGATGATGTTCACCGCCCGCTTCCGCGTCGAGGAGAGCGAAGCGACCGGCGAGCGCGAAGGCCCGGTGTCCGACGGGTCGAACGCGCTGATCGTCGGCTATGGCCGCTTCGGCCAGACGGTGGGTCAGATGCTCAATGCCCAGGGCATCGGGGTCACGCTGATCGACACCGATATCGAGATGATCGACATCGCCGGCCAGTTCGGGGCCAAGGTCTATTATGGCGACGGCACCCGCATCGACATGCTGCGACAGGCGGGCGCGGCGGATGCGCAGCTGATCCTGTTCTGCATCGACGGCGACAAGATCGGCCCGGAACTGGTCGAGGCGGTGCACGAATCCTTCCCCAACGCATCGATCTTCGTGCGCACCTTCGATCGGCGCGCGCTGCTCAAGCTGAAGGGTACGCCGGTCAAGGGCGTAGTGCGCGAAGTGATGGAATCGGCGATCCTGATGGCGCGCAAGGCGATGGAGGCGGTCGATATCGACCTCGAACAGATCGACCGCACCGAAGATCTCTACCGCCGTCGCGACCGCGAACGGCTGCGCATCCAGCATGAAGCGGGCAGCCTGCTCGCCGCGCGGGAAGCGATCATGGGCGATCCCGACCTCGACTGGCGCCCCGGCCGTCGCGACGCGCCCGATCCGCTGCCGTCCGACACGGTCGAGGACGACGATCGCCTGTGAAGAACCCCAAGCTTCGTGAGCGTGTCGGCTTTGCTCTGGCAGGATGGCACGCCGCCTGGCTACGCGAGGCAAGCTTTCGTACCCAGGCAGCCGTCGCCATAGCAGCGCTCATCGGCCTCATCGTTCTGCGGCCGGCACCAATCTGGTGGGCCATTGTCGCGGTTACGGTTGCGCTGGTGCTTGCGCTGGAGCTGATCAACTCGGCGCTGGAGGCGGTCATCGACCCGTTGCACCCCGGCATCCATCCCGAGATCAAGGCTGCAAAGGACATGCTGGCCGGAGCTGTGCTGATGATCAGCGTCGCGGCGGTCGCGGTAGGCGCGGCGCTGTTGATCGCTCAATCGGACAGCTGGATCGAGTGGCTGCAATGAACTGGCTCGTCGCATTGGCCGCCCTCTCGGGCGCTATCGCCGTCGGCGCAGGCGCGTTCGGGGCGCATGGGGCGGAGGGCAAGGCCGCCGAATGGCTGCGCACCGGTGGCACCTATCAGCTGATCCACGCGGTCGCGGCGCTGGTCGCGGTGCAGATGGGCGCGAAGGGACCGGGCTGGCTGTTCGTCGCGGGCGGCGCGCTCTTTGCCGGGACGCTCTACGCCATGGCGCTCGGCGCACCGCGCTGGCTCGGCGCAATCACCCCGATCGGCGGTGCCGCGCTGATCGCTGCCTGGCTGTGGCTGGCGTGGCACGCACGACAAGGCTGAGCGTCTGCTACCGCAAGCGGCGCTTCGCGGACGGCGACGCGGCGCTGGAGGCCGCGCTTGCCGCCGACATCCCCCTGCGTCCCTATCGCTGCGACCGCTGCTTCGGCTTCCATTTGACCAGCCAGACCAAGGGGAAGCGTAGCCTGTAGCGATCAGCTCGCCGCGCGCAGCCCGACCGCATTTTCCGCAACGATCGCCGCCAGCGGCTGCGGCCGTCCCAGCAAATAGCCCTGGATCAGATCGATGCCGAGCGCGCGCAGCACCGCCAGTTCGTCCTCGCGTTCGACACCCTCGGCAATCAACCGGCTGCCCGTATCGCGCGCAAACATCATCAGTCCGGCGGCGAGTGCGCGGCGGCCCGGATCATGCTGGATGTCCTCGATCAGGAACCGGTCGAGCTTCACCAGATCTGGGCGCATCTGGATGATCTGCTGCAGCCCGCTATAGCCCGATCCGGCATCGTCCACCGCGATCTTCAGCCCCTCGGCGCGCAGCGGTGCGAGACGCTCCAGCAGCGTGCAGATGTCCGAAACCCGGTCATGCTCGGTGACTTCCAGCACGACGCGGTTGAGCGGCGCGCGGCGCAGGATATCGGTCAGATCGGGCGACATAGCCGTGGCCGGGCTGGCGTTGACCGACAGATAGCTATGGTCGGGAAGCTGCGACAGGCCGCGCAACGCACGGTCGATCGCGAACAGCTCGAACGCCACGCCCATGCCAATGCGACTGGCCTGATCGAACCATTTGTCGGGCGAGCGATAGGGTTCGACGCTGATCCGCGCGAGTGCCTCGTAACCGGCAGGCCGTCCCTGTGAGAGGCTGAAGATCGGCTGATAGTGGATCTCCATCAACTCACCGGCAATGATCTGTTCGATCGCCGCGCGCGACGCGGCGGTTTCTTCGCGATTGCCCAGGTCACGCTCGATCTCGAACGCAGCCAGATCGGCAAAGGCGCGCATCATGCCCAGATCGCGCGGGTTCAGGGATGGATTGGCGAAGGGTCCGAGGCAGCAGAACATGCCATAGGTGCGCCCGTCCGACAGCCGGATCGGCACGCTGACATGCGCGCCGATCGGCACCGCGCCGGTAATCGGCATCGCTGCCGCGATCGGTTCGGCGGCGGTGTCGGGGATCAGTTCGGGTAGCCGCCCCTCCAGGATATGCCGACAATAGACATCGTCGAGCGAATGGACGTCGCCGGCCTTGGCGAGGTGCTCCAGCCCCGGCGCATCGACGACGCGGAACACCGAATCATTGCCGACGAATTCGGAGACATAGGCGACCTGCAGGCCGAGATGCGCGCGTACCGCCTGTAACGCGCGGCTGATGACCGCGTCGGGACTCGAACGGTCGCTGGCGTGCGCGATGATCTCGCGCAACGCCGATGACTGGACGGCTTGTTCACTCTCCGACATCGCGCGTGCCCCGCTTGGGATCTCATCCATAATGGATCCTTCCGGTGCAAGCTGCCCCAGATGCGTGAAGATTTCGTCACGCCGTGCGTCAGGTCACTTCGGGTCGAGGATTCGCGTCACCGCCCCCCACCGTCACCGGATGGTAGCCCGGCTTCGCCTTCGCAAAGATCTGCCGCGCGATCGGTTCGCCCCATTCGCCCTGTGCCTTCAGCCCGCGATAGAGCGGCGTCACCAGCAAATTGCGGCCGACGCGGGTCAGATACTCCTCCAGCGCCGGCACGACGGGTTCGTAGCGGTTGGCGATCGCCAGATCGAACCATGCCGACTGGACATAGGCGTTCTGCGACCGCGTCAGCCCCAGCGCCGCGTCCAGCTCGGCCAGCCGCGCCGCGCTCTGCTGGCGGGGGAGGTTGCCGAGCAGCCGCTGCCATTGCTGCGTCTGCCATCCTTTGGCGTCGATCGCCGACGCCGGTCCGCCCGCGTTGAACGCGGCGAGCTGCGCATCGACCTTGGCCAAGGTCGCCGATTTCACCTGTACCGCGTTCGACGGCACGCCCGGCTGATAGACCCAGCGGTCGAGCTGCAGCCTGGCCTCCAGCGCCTTGTCGCCCTTGATCAGATGCGTGCGGATATCGGCGAGGAACCCCGCGCTGGTCTGCGGCTGGAAGGCGTACCGGTCGAAATAACCGCGCAGATAGGCGTCCCAGCGGGTCCGTCCCACCGCGACCTCGATCGTGCGCAGGAAGATGCTGCCCTTCAGATACGCGAGCTGCCCCGCATCGCCCCCCGGCTCGCCACGCAGCCGCGTCGACGGTGCCGCCTCGCCGCCTGCATTCTTCACGTCGCGCAGCATCCCCGCATAATCCAGGTCGGAATAGATCGCCGCACGCTCCTTGCCGTACAGCGCCTCCATGATCCGGTTCTCGAAATAGGTGGTGAAGCCCTCGTTCAGCCACCCGTCCGCCCAGGTCGCGTTGGTGACGAGGTTCCCCGACCAGCTATGCGCAAGCTCATGCGCGAGGACGTCGGTGTTCGACTTGTCGCCCGTAATGATCGTCGGGGTAAAGAAGGTGAGATTGGGGTTCTCCATCCCGCCATAGGGGAAGGACGGCGGCAGCACGAGCATGTCGTAGCGGCCCCAGCGATAGGGGCCGTACAGCGCCTGGGCCGCATCGATCATCTTCTCGATATCGGCGAATTCGGAGACGGCGGCGTCGATCATCCCCGCCTCGGCCCAAACCCCGGTGCGCGGTCCGACTTCCTTGAACTTGAGGTCGCCCACCGCGATCGCGATCAGATAGGGCGGGACCGGATTGTCCATCCGGAAGCGGAACTTGCGGCGATAGTGCGGGACCAGCTCGCCCTTGTCGCCATCCAGCATCTGGCCACTCATGACTGGAACAAAGCCGTCGGGAACGGTAATTGTCGCCGACCAGGTCTGGCGGATACCCGGACTGTCCTGCGTTGGAATCCAGCTGCGATTGTTGATCGACTGCCCCTGGCTGAACAGGAAGGGCAGGGTCTTGCTCTGAGTCTGCTCGGGGGTGAGCCATTGCAGCGCGCGGGCACCGGGGCTGGCGACATAGGCGATGCGGATCTTCTTCGCCCCGTCGAGCTGGACGGTCAGCGGGCTGCCGAGCTGCGGGTCTTTCGGGCCGACCTTGTGCGACAGCTTGACGTGATTCTCGTTGGTCACCGCCGCGATATTGAGGTCGAGCGTGTCGAGCACGATCTCCTTCGCACCCTTCGCCACCTCGATATCCAGCACCGCGACCCCGCTGATCGTCTTCGCCGCGAAATCAAGGTGCAGGTCGAGATCGACATGAGTCACCCGCGCTTCGGCGGGACGGGCATAGGTCCACACATCCTTCGCCTCGGGCGTGGTCAGGACCGGCGCGACCTTGGCGGTCTGGGCGAGGGCGGGGGCAGTGGAGGCGAGCAGCAAGGCTGCGAGGGTCAGGATACGCATGGTCGCATCTGCTACGATCCCGGGTCGCTCGGCACAAGCGCGCCGCTCATGCGTTGATCGTCCAGTCCCTAAAATCGAGGAGAGATGCGATGAATCCCACCGTCGACAGCCCAAATCCCCTGATCGCCTCTGACCGCGTCGAAGGCACGACCGTCTATGACACCTCCGGCGAAAAGCTCGGCCATGTCGAACGCTTCATGGTCGACAAGGTGTCGGGCAAGGCCGAATATGCCGTGATGGCGTTTGGTGGCCTGTTCGGCATCGGCCACCGCCATTATCCGGTGCCGTGGCAGGCGCTGACCTACGATACCGACAAGGACGGCTATGTCGTGTCGCTCAGCAAGGAAAAGCTGGAAAACGCGCCCTATTATGACCGCGAAGGCGACGAACCGAGCTACGACCGCGCCTATGGGCAGGAAGTGTACGCCTATTACGGCGTGCCGTACCTCTAGGGTTTGGGCAGCCCCCAGCGGCCGGTTTCCATCCAGCGCAGCAGTGGTTTGAGCGGCAGGATCCACACGATCCCGGTAAAGACGTAGAAGACCAGCTGGATGAGGACCGGCCACTGGCCGACGATCCGCGACAGGCTCGCCACCGCGACGCACCAGATGATGATCAGCACGACGATTGCGAACGCGCCGACAGGCTTGCGCCAAGACGGGGTCATTCCGCCGCCTCGCCATGCGCGGCGGCTTCGGTGACGACGCCATGCAGCGGCATGTCCCAGACATCGATCGCCAAGGCCTCGACCTGCTGGACCGACCAGGCGATGCCGATTCGCCACGCATCGGGCAGCCGCTCGAATACCCGGTCATAATGGCCCGCGCCCTGACCCAGCCGGTTCATCGCCGCATCGAACGCCAGCAAGGGAGCCAGCACGATATCGGGATCGCATTCCGGCCCGTTGTCGTCCGGCTGGCGGAGGCCAAGCGGCCCGTCGATCAGCACATGCTCCGGTTCCCACGCAAAGAAGCGCACCGGCGATTCGCGGCTTGTGACATGCGGCAGCACGATGGTGCACCCCGCCTCGCGCGCCGCCCATGCGATCGCGGTCGGATCGGCCTCGCTGCCGACCGGGACATAGGAGGAAACGACGACCCCCGGCGCGAACCGTGCGAGCAAAGCGGGCGGCGGCTCGATCACGCCCCCGATCGTCATCGCAAACTCGTCGCGCAGCGCGCGCATCCGGGCGCGCAGGGTCCGTTTATCGTCAGCCATCCTTCTGCGTCTCGCCTCCGGCGAGGCGGCGGTGCCAGCCCGCATTCCGAGCTGGAACCGCGCAGCTTCGCTGCCAAATCAACAGTTGGCGGGACCACCATGGGCCGTGTGCTTGAATATCCTCTGACGCCGTTTACGTCAGGTGGGGACCATGTGCCACAGGCCAGGACCTGAGCAGGGACAGCCCCCATGGATGATGAATCGCCTCAGGGATAATCGCTAAAGCTCGCACCGGGCAGTACCCGCCACCGTCAATTTAGGGCTTCGCGACCGAATCCTCAAGAGCGGTTGCGACCGCTTCCAGCCGGTCCGCCAGATTGTCGAGCAGCACCGGCGACACGCCCCCGGCGGGTTGCGCTCTGCCTCATCGACCTGATCGGCCAGGATCAGCGCCAGGAACAGCAGGGTCCGCTCGCTGCTCATCCCGCCCGATGCGCGTATTGCGGTGTCGGTATGCCGCTCGAGCAGCGCACCGAGCCGTTCGAGATGCAGTTCCTCGCCATCGCGGCAGGCAATGACATGGTTGCGCCCTGCGATGGTCAGCGTCACCTGACCCATCAGTCCTCGCCCTCCTGCGCGATCACCGCATCGAGCGCCGCGATCGCCTCCTCGACCCGCCCGCGCAGCGCCGCGTGGCGTTGTTCCAGCCGTTCGGCGTCGAAGGCACGGCGCGCCGCCGCAGCCTCGATCCGCGCAAGGGCGCGCTCGATCCGGTCGAGCGCGGAAGGTGCCGCATCCGCCATGCGGGGGTGGATAGGGGGCTTTACCCGCGCCGCAACCCCGCGCGGTTGACGACTGCGCCCGCGCGCCCCATTGGCACGCCAACTTCGATTCGCCGGGCCGTGGCGAGACTCAACGCGACGCGCGCAGGCCCGAAAGGGGATATGCCGTGACCATTTCATTCGCCGACCGCGCCAACGCCATCCGCGCCTTGTCGATGGACGCGGTGGAGGCCGCCAATTCGGGCCATCCCGGCATGCCGATGGGCATGGCCGATGTCGCGACCGTGCTGTTCAGCGACTATCTGAAGTACGACCCGACCGACCCCAAATGGGCCGACCGCGACCGCTTCGTGCTGTCGGCAGGCCACGGCTCGATGCTGATCTATTCGCTGCTGCACCTGACCGGCTATGCCCGTCCGACGCTCGACGACATCCGCAACTTCCGCAAGGTCGGGTCGCCCTGCGCCGGGCACCCCGAGAATTTCGAGCTGCCCGGGATCGAATGCACCACCGGCCCGCTCGGTCAGGGCCTCGCCATGGCGGTCGGCATGGCGCTCGCCGAGCGTCACCTCAACGCCGTATTCGATGACTCGATCGTTGATCACCGCACCTGGGTGATCGCGGGTGACGGCTGCCTGATGGAGGGCATCAACCACGAGGCGATCGGCCTTGCCGGGCATCTCAAGCTCGGTCGCCTGATCGTGCTGTGGGACGACAACGACATCACCATCGACGGCAAGGTGTCGCTGTCGTCGAGCGAGAATATCCCCGCCCGCTACGAAGCGACCGGCTGGCATGTCGTCGCCTGCGACGGGCACGATCCGGCCAGCATCGCTGCGGCGTTCGACGCCGCGCTCGCCGACCCGCGCCCCTCGCTGGTCCGCTGCAAGACGGTGATCGGCAAGGGCGCCCCGAACAAGGGCGGGACCAGCAAGGTTCACGGCTCGCCGCTGGGTGCCGAGGAAGTTGCCGCCGCCCGCGAAGCGCTCGGCTGGAACCACGCTCCGTTTGAAATTCCCGCCGACATTGCAGCCGCGTGGCTCGACGCGGGCAAGCGCGCCGCTGCGCCCAAGGCCGAGTGGACCGCACGCCTCGCCGCCCATGCCGACCGCGCCGAGTTCGAGCGCCGCATGGCGGGCGACCTCCCGGCCTTCAACCTAGACAGCTACATTGCCGATCTGCTCGCCAACCCGCCCAAGGTCGCGACGCGCAAGTCGAGCGAAATGGCGCTCGAACCGCTGACCGAAAACCTGCCCGAACTGATCGGGGGCTCGGCCGACCTCACCGGCTCCAACAACACCAAGACCAAGGCGACCGGCCCGCTCACCGCCGAAAACTATGCTGGCCGCTATGTCTATTACGGCATCCGCGAATTCGGCATGGCCGCCGCGATGAACGGCATGGCGCTGCATGGCGGTATCATCCCCTATGGCGGCACCTTCCTCGTCTTCTCCGACTATGCGCGCGGCGCGATCCGCCTGTCGGCACTCCAGCGCGCGCGCGTCGTCTATGTCATGACGCATGACAGCATCGGCCTCGGCGAAGACGGCCCGACGCACCAGCCGATCGAGCATCTGCAGAGCCTGCGCGCGATGCCCAATCTCAACGTCTGGCGTCCGTGCGACGCGGTCGAAACTGCCGCCGCCTGGCACCTGTCGCTGCGCACCACCGATGGCCCGTCGATGCTGGTCCTCACTCGCCAGAATCTCCGTCCGCTTGTCGCTGAGGGGCAGGTCGCCCAGATCGCCAACGGTGCCTATCGCCTCGAGGCAGCGCAGGCCGAGCGCAAGGTCATCCTGCTCGCCACCGGTTCGGAAGTCGAGATTGCGGTCGATATCCGCGCCGCGCTTGAAGCGCAGGGGATCGGTGCCGATGTCGTCTCGATGCCCTGCACCGAGGCGTTTGACGCGATGCCCGCCGCCTATCGCGACGACATCCTGCCCCGCAACGTGCTCCGCGTCTCGATCGAGGCGGGCAGCACTTTTGGCTGGCAGCGTTACACCGGCATCCACGGTCTCAATTTCGGCATCGACGGCTTTGGCGCGTCGGGTCCGGCCGAGGATCTTTACCGCCATTTCGGGCTGACCGCCGACGCGATCGTGCCCCAGATTATCGAACGGCTTGCCGTCTAACTTGCCGTCTAAGGAGAGACGAATGACGAAGGTTGCGATCAACGGATTCGGACGCATTGGCCGTCTGGTGGCGCGCGCCATTCTGGAGCGCCCCGACAGCGGTCTGGAACTGGTGACGATCAACGACCTGGCGGACGCCAAGTCGAACGCCTGGCTGTTCAGCCGTGATAGCGTGCACGGCAAATATCCCGGCACCGTGAGCGCGGACGGCGATGACCTGATCATCGACGGCAAGCGCGTGAAGGTGACCAAGGAGCGCGATCCCGCGAACCTGCCGCACGCCGCCAATGGCGTCGACCTCGTCCTCGAATGCACCGGCTTCTTCACCGACCGCGCGTCGGCCCAGAAGCATATCGATGCCGGCGCGAAGAAGGTGCTGATCTCGGCCCCGGGCAAGAATGTCGACCTGACCGTCGTCTATGGCGTCAACCACGACAAGCTCGAGGCCGGCCACACGATCGTGTCGAACGCATCGTGCACCACCAACTGCCTCGCGCCGGTGGCCAAGGTGCTGAACGACAGCATCGGCATCGAACGTGGCCTGATGACCACGATCCACGCCTACACCAACGATCAGAAGATCCTCGACCAGATCCATGACGACATGCGCCGCGCCCGCGCTGCGGCGATGAGCATGATTCCGACCACCACCGGCGCCGCGCGCGCCGTGGGTGAGGTGCTTCCGGAGCTGAAGGGCAAGCTCGACGGCTCGTCGGTGCGCGTCCCCGTGCCGGACGGCTCGCTGATCGACCTGACCTTCACGCCGAAGCGCGACACGACCAAGGAAGAGGTCAACGCGATCCTCAAGGCCGCGTCGGAAAGCGGCCCGCTGGTCGGCGTGCTCGCATTCAGCGACGAGCCGCTGGTGTCGATCGACATCGTCCACAACCCGGCATCGTCGACCATCGACAGCCTCGAAACCGCAGTCATCGACGGCAAGCTGGTCCGCGTGGTCAGTTGGTACGACAATGAATGGGGCTTCTCGAACCGCATGGTCGATACCGCCAGCACCATGGCGAAGCTGGGCTGAACCCGACAACCACACTGCCGCAAGCGGTAGGGCGCAACATGCTCCCCTCCCGCTTGCGGGAGGGGCTGGGGGAGGGCCTGTCACCCCGCTGAACCATCGGATTGGCAGGCGGCCGCTTTCCTACAGCCGCCCCTTTCGGTTAGGGTCGAACCATGACGCACAGTCACTCCCTCCCGACCCCGACCGGCAGCGCCACGTGTCAGCCTGACACGCGCATACACATGGCGAAAAACGTCAGACTTGTCAGGAACGGGTATGAAATTACCCGCTCAACCGGAGCGATCGCATGACCGGCCGGATTGCAGGCATTGCCCGCCACGCCATCCCAAAGGGGCCGATGGAGACCATCGACCACGCCACCGTCACGCTCGAAGGCGGTATCGGCGGCGATTTTCGCGGCGCGATGAAGGGCCAGCCCTACAAGCGCCAGGTCAGCCTGATCGAGGCGAACGACTGGGACGCCGCGATGGCTCAGGTCGGCCACTCGATCCCGTGGGAACAGCGTCGCGCCAACCTGCTGGTCGAGAATTTCGACCTGCCCCAGACCCCCGGTACCCGCATCCGCATCGGCGCGGACGTCGTCCTCGAAATCACCTGCGAGACCGAACCCTGTGAGCGGATGGAGGCGCTGGCCGATGGGCTGCGTGCCGCGCTCACCCCCGATTGGCGCGGCGGCGCGCTCACCAAAGTCATCACGCCCGGCAGCATTGCCGTCGGCGACAGCATCAGGATCGAAGAATGACCCGAGCCTTCAAGACCCTCGACGATATGGGCGACGTTACCGGCAAGCGTGTGCTGGTGCGCGAAGACCTGAACGTCCCGATGGCCGATGGTGCGGTCACCGACGACAACCGCTTCCGCGCGGCTGTCCAGACCGTCGCCGAACTCGCCGATCGCGGCGCAATCGTGCTGATTCTCGCCCATTTCGGCCGCCCCAAGGTGCCGAGCCCCGAACTCTCGACGGCTCAGCTTGCCCGTCCGTTCAGCCAGGTGCTGGGTCGCCCGGTGCGGTACATCGACTGGGAGGGCGACGCCGAGTCGGTCGCCACGCTTCAGCCCGGCGATATCGGCCTGCTCGAAAACACCCGCTTCTTCGGCGGCGAGGAGAAGAACGACCCGGCGACGGTCGACCGCTTCGCCGCGCTCGGCGATCTCTACGTCAACGACGCCTTCTCCGCCGCGCACCGCGCCCATGCCTCGACCGAGGGGCTGGCGCACCGCCTGCCCGCATTCGCCGGCCGCCAGATGGAGGCCGAACTCGACGCACTCGACAAGGCGCTCGGCAACCCCGACCACCCCGTCGCGGCAGTGGTCGGCGGGGCCAAGGTCTCGACCAAGCTCGACGTGCTCAAGGCCATGGTGGGGAAGGTCGATCACCTCATCATCGGCGGCGGCATGGCCAACACCTTCCTCGCCGCGCGCGGCGTCGATGTCGGCAAGTCGCTGTGCGAGCATGAGCTGGCCGGCACTGCGGATGAGATCTTCGACGCCGCCGACAAGGCCAATTGCACGATCCATCTGCCCTATGACGTGATGGTGTCGAAGGAATTCGCCGCCAACCCGCCGTCGCTGCGCACCTGCAACGTCCATGAAGTCGCCGCCGACGAGATGATCCTGGACATCGGCCCGGCGGCGAGCGAGGCGCTGGCGGACGTGCTCAAGAATTGCCGCACGCTGGTCTGGAACGGCCCGCTCGGCGCGTTCGAGACCAAGCCGTTCGACACCGCCACCATGGCGCTCGCCCACACCGTCGCCGCGCTGACCAAGGAAGGGTCCTTGGTCTCGGTCGCCGGGGGCGGGGACACCGTCGCCGCGCTCAACCAGGCCGGCGTCGCGGGCGACATGAGCTTCGTCTCCACCGCCGGCGGCGCGTTCCTCGAGTGGATGGAGGGCAAGGAACTGCCCGGGGTCGCGGCGCTGACGCGCTGACGGCATTTTTTCGGTCGCTTGGCTATCGTTGTCAGGCTTTTCAGCCGCTTGTCGCGCTGCAATAGGCCGCGCAACAAAGTGTCGGAACAGGGATGCCAGCGATGAACACCGCCGAAATGACCGCCAAGATCGCCGAAGGTAGTGGCTTCATCGCCGCGCTCGATCAGTCGGGCGGTTCGACGCCCAAGGCGCTGGCCGGTTACGGCGTTTCGGACGACGCCTGGTCGACCGAAGAGGAGATGTTCGGCCTGATCCACGCGATGCGCAGCCGCATCATCACCTCGCCCGCCTTTTCGGGTGACAAGGTGATCGGCGCGATCCTGTTCGAACGCACGATGGACGGCCAGGTTGATGGCAAGCCGACCCCGGCAGCGTTGATCGAGCGCGGCGTTGTCCCGTTCATCAAGATCGACAAGGGGCTGGAGGGCGAGGCGAACGGCGTTCAGCTGATGAAGCCGATGCCCGATCTCGACGCGCTGCTGACCAAGGCCAAGGGGCTCGGCGTGTTCGGCACCAAGGAGCGCTCGGTGGTCAACCTCGCCAACCGCGAGGGGATCGCTGCGGTGGTGAAGCAGCAGTTCGAGATCGGCGCACAGGTGCTCGGACACGGCATGATGCCGATCATCGAGCCAGAAGTGAACATCAAGTCGCCCGAGCGCGCTGAAGCCGACGCAATCCTCCGCGACGAAATCCTCAAGGCGCTCGACGCACTCCCCGAGGGGCAGCAGGTGATGCTCAAGCTGTCGATCCCCGCGACCCCCGGCCTGTTCGACCCGCTGGTCGACCATCCCAAGGTGCTGCGCGTCGTCGCCTTGTCCGGTGGCTACAAGCGCCCCGAAGCCTGTGCCGAGCTTGCCAAGAACCGGGGCATGATCGCCAGCTTCAGCCGCGCGCTGCTCGAGGATCTGCGCCATGGCATGAACGACACCCAGTTCGATGCGTCGCTCGCCCGCGCGATTTTCGATATCCACCGCGCCTCGACCAGCAAGGCGGTCGCCGCCTGAGCGCAGGGGGCGTGAAACGGACGCTTCCCGTCGCCCGTTTCGCGCCCTATCAGCGGCGGCATGATGATCGACGATGACGACCTGCCCCCGCTCGGCCCCGAATTCGCCGCCCAGTTCAAGCGCGACGACAAACGGCCGCCCTGCCAGCTCTATCTGATTTCTCCTCTCGACGTCGGCGGTACCTTCCCCGACAGGCTGGCGCGGGCACTCGACGCCGGGCCGGTCGCGGCCTTCCAGTTCCGCGTCAAGGACGTCGATCAGCACGAAGCGGCGCGCCTCGCGGATCCTTTGCTGCGGATCTGCGCAGACCGTGAGGTCGCGTTCATCGTCAACGACAGCATCAGCCTGGCCAAGCGCCTTGGCGCCGATGGCGTGCATCTGGGCCAGGGCGATGGCGATCCCCGCGAAGCCCGCGCCGTGCTCGGTCCGGCCGCGCAGATCGGCGTCACCTGTCACGACAGCCGCCATCTGGCGATGGAGGCCGGGGAGGCCGGGGCCGACTATGTCGCCTTCGGTGCCTTCTATCCCACCACGACCAAGCCGACGACGCACCGCCCTGACCCGGCGATCCTGTCGTGGTGGACGACGGTGTTCGAAATCCCGTGCGTGGCGATCGGCGGAATCACCCCCGCCAATGCCCTGCCCTTGATAAGCGCAGGCGCGGACTTCATTGCGGTGTCGAGCGCGGTGTGGGCGGGGGACGAGGCTGCGGCGGTGCGGGACTTCGCTCCGCTTCTTGGCGGCTGACCGGCAGGCGCGGAAACCGCTGCGCCGTTGCGCCGTTCTACCCCCGAACCGGTAGGAGAATTTGCGTGGGCAAGGGTGTTGCAGGATTGGTCGGAGCAGTCGCCCTCGCGATTGGCGGTGCGGTGGCGGTGCATGCGCAGAACAGTCCCGCGGAGAAAGCTGCACCCGCAATGCCTGGGCTGAGCCGCGATATCCTCCATGTCCAGGTGATCCTCGACCATCTCGGCTTTCCACCCGGCCCGCTCGACGGGCGTGAGGGACAGGGGCTGACTGCGGCGCTCAAGGCGTTCCAGATCACGCGCCAGATCCCGGTCACCGGCAAGACCGATGCGCGCACCTTGCAGGCGCTGCACGCGCACCGCGCGATCCGGCCGACCCGGATCGTCCGGCTCACCGCCGACATGCTTGCGGGTCCGTTCGTCCGCCCCTGGCCGCGCGACCCGCAGGCGCAGGCGAAGCTCAAGACGATGGGCTATCGCTCGGCGCTGGAAAAGCTGGCCGAGATGTTCCACACCACGCCGCAGGTGCTGATCGAACTGAACAGCGCGGACACCAGGCTCGCCGTCGGGGTGCCGGTCGAGGTGCCGAACGCGATTCCGCAATCGCGCGACTATCCCGCCGACCTCAAGCCCGAATGGCGCAAGACGCTGACCGACCTCAATGTTAACGCGGTCCAGCCCAGGGCGAACCGCGTCGTGGTCGACAAGTCCGACAAGGTGCTGCGTGTATTCGATGCCAAGGGGATGCTCGCGGCGCAATTCAACGTCACGGTCGGGAGCAAGCGCGACCCGTTGCCGATCGGCAGCTGGAAGATCAACGGCGTCGCGACCAATCCGGAGTTCCACTACAATCCCAAGCTGTTCTGGGACGTTAGCGACAAGAAGCCCGACGCCTTGCTCCCGCCCGGCCCCAACAGCCCGGTGGGCGTGGTATGGATCGACCTCAGCAAGCCGCATTACGGCATCCATGGCACGCCCGAACCGCATCTGATCGGGCGGAGCGAGAGCCATGGCTGCATCCGCCTGACCAATTGGGACGCGGCGCGGCTGGCGCTGATGGTGACACCGGGGACGCCGGTGGTGTTTCAGGAATGAGCCGGCTGCGGATCGTTTTGTGGCTGCTGGGAGGTTGCGCGGTCGCCCTGATCGCTTTCCTCGCCGCGACGATCCGGGTGGTCGAGCCGAGTGCCGCCGACGCCCGCCCATCGCAGATTGCGAAGCCGACACCAGCCCCCGCCCCGGTCGTCGCTCACGGCCCCGGTCTGATCGTTCCTGTCTATGGCGTCCCGCGCAGCGCGTTGCGCGGCAATTGGGGTGAGGCGCGCGGCGGGGGGACGCGGGCGCACCAGGGGATCGACATCATGGCATCGGCGAACACCCCGGTGATCGCTGCGGCCGACGGGCGGGTGGAGAAGCTGTTCTACTCGAACGGCGGCGGGGGCATCACCCTCTACCAGCGCTCAACCGATGGCGGGTGGATGTATTATTATGCCCACCTTGCCGGCTATGCGGAGGGAATCGCCGAGGGGCGGGTGCTGCGCGCGGGCGAGACGTTGGGCTATGTCGGCGACACCGGCAATGCCGGGGCGGGCAATTACCACCTACATTTCGGCATCGCGCGCATGGCACCGGGCGAGCGCTGGCATCAGGGGACGCCGGTGGACCCGTATCCGCTGCTTGCCGGATCGCGCGTAGATCGCTAAGGGCCGCGCCTGTTCTTTCTCAGCACTGTAGGCGATCCCCATGAAGATCAGCGGCGTGGACATCCGTCCCGGCAACATCATCGAATATGAAAACGGCATCTGGCGCGCGGTGAAAATCCAGCACACCCAGCCGGGCAAGGGCGGCGCCTATATGCAGGTCGAGCTCAAGAACCTGCGCGACGGGCGCAAGAACAACGTCCGCTTCCGCTCCGCCGAGACGGTCGAGCGCGTGCGCCTCGACACCAAGGATTTCCAGTTCCTCTACCCCGAGGGCGACGGCCTCGTCTTCATGGACAAGGAAACCTATGATCAGGTGACGCTGCCCCGCGACCTGCTCGGCGACGCTGCGGCGTTTCTGCAGGACGGAATGGACGTCGTCATGGAGCTGTATGACGAGGAAGCGATCAGCGTCCAGCTGCCCGACACCATCGAAGCGACGATCGTCGAGGCCGACGCGGTGGTGAAGGGGCAGACGGCATCGTCGTCCTACAAGCCCGCGATCCTCGACAATGGCGTGCGCATCATGGTCCCGCCGCACATCGCGAGCGGCACGCGCATCGTCGTCGATGTGTACGAGCAGACCTACGTCCGCCGGGCGGACTAAAGGCCCTCTCCCTTTGGGAGAGGGTTGGGTGAGGGTGGCTTGAGACCAACCTCACCCTCACCCTCCCATCGCTGACGCGATGGGCCCCTCCCTCTCCCAAAGGGAGAGGGGTATTGGAGCGTTTATGGTTTCCCATTCCGGCCTCATCACCGTCATCGAGCGTGCCGCGCGCAAGGCGGGGCCGCGGCTGCGGCGTGACTTCAACGAAGTCCAGCAGCTGCAGGTCAGCCGCAAGGGGCCGGCGGACTTCGTGTCGATGGCCGACAAGCGCGCCGAGGACTCGCTGATCGAGGAACTGCGCAAGGCGCGGCCCGACTGGGGGTTCCTGGTCGAGGAGCGCGGCGTGATTGCTGGCGATCCGGACAAGCCGCGCTGGATCATCGATCCGCTCGACGGCACCACCAACTTCCTGCACGGCATCCCCCATTTCTGCATGTCGATCGCGGTCGAGGATCCGCATGGGCCGCAGGGCAAGCCCGAAATCACGCATGGCTATGTCTATCAGCCGATCACCGATGAAAGCTTCTGGGCCGAAAAGGGCCGAGGCGCGTGGTTGCAGGGCCAGCGGCTGCGCGTTTCGTCACGCCGCGACCTCGCCGATGCGCTGATCGCCACCGGAATCCCGTTCCTGGGCCATGGCAATTTCGCGGAGTGGAGCCGCATCTTTGGCGCGGTCGCCCCCGAAGTCGCCGGCATCCGCCGCTTCGGCTCGGCCGCGCTCGACCTCGCCTGGGTTGCCGCCGGTCGCTATGACGGCTTCTGGGAAAGCGGCCTCAAGCCCTGGGATACCGCAGCGGGCATCCTGCTGGTCAAGGAGGCTGGCGGCTTCGTCACCGATTTCCGTGGCACCGACAATGCCCATGCGAAGGGCGAGATTCTCGCCGCGACCGACGCGATCCATTCGAAGCTGCACAAGCTGCTCGCCGGATCGCTGCGGTGATCCGCGCGGGGGCGTGGCTGCTGGCGCTGGGCGCTGCGGCGGATGCCCCCATGACGGTCTATTCCGCACCACCCCAGCACCGGTTGGTCGAGGGGGTTGCGACCGATGGCGAGACCATCTGGCTGTCGAGCGTACTGGATCGCAAAATCCTGATCCGCCGCGCGGGTGCCGATGCCAGGATGGCGATGCCTGCGGGCACGCTGCACCCGATGGGGCTGGCCTGGGATGCGCGCCGCAAATGGCTGTGGATCGCGACCGACTGCCCCGATCTTCCCGATGTCGCGAAATGCGAGTCCGGCGCTCTGGTCGCGGTGGATCGCAAGGGACGGCTCAAGGCGAAAGTCTCGCGCGGACCGGGCTTCCATCCCGGCGACGTCTCGGCCGCGAATGGCGAGGTGTTCGTGTCGGACGGCCTGAACGGCGCGGTCTATCGGCTGCGCGGCGGCGAGCTCGACCCGCTGATCGCCCCCGGCGTGGCCCGTTCGGCCCAGGGAACCGCGCTCACCGCCGATGGCACGCAGCTGGTAATCGCCGACTATGGCCGGGGCATTGCCACCGTCGACCTCAGCACCAAAGCGCGGACCTTGCTTCCGATGGCGGGGGACAAGCCACTGCGCGGGCTCGACGGTCTGGTCCGCGTCGGCGAGGATTATTACGCGATCCATAATGGCAGCACTCCCGGTTCGCTGATCCGCTTTCGGATCAACGGGGCGCAGATCGAGGTGACCGTCGCGCATCGCGGCGCGCCGCTTGTCGACCCGACTCAGCTCGCCCGCGACGGCAACCGATTGCTCATCGTCGCTGATGCCGGGTGGCCGGGTGCGAGCAAACCGGACCAGCCGCCGCGCGGGTCGGACACATTGGTCGCATTTTCCCTCCGCTAGTCGGTTAGTTGCGAATGATTCTCAAGGGTTTCCGCCCTTGATGCCCCCCAGTCATCGGCCTAAAGCGACCCCAAGATTCCGCAACCGCGAGGGCCGTCTTGGTCGACCTGTCCGAATATCTGCCGATCCTGCTGTTCCTGGGTGTGGCGCTGGTGCTGTCGAGCGCCTTCGTCTTTCTGCCCATGATCGCGGCCCGCTTCACCGGCGCGCATCAGCCGACGCCCGAAAAGCTCACCGAATATGAATGCGGCTTCCCCGCGTTCGAGGATCCGCGCAGCCAGTTCGACGTGCGCTTTTACCTCGTCGCGATCCTGTTCATCATCTTCGATCTTGAAGCGGCGTTCCTGTTCCCCTGGGCGGTGACGGTGTTCGATCTTGGGTGGGCTGCGTGGATTTCCATGATGATCTTCATCGCCGAACTCGGCCTGGGCCTCGCTTATGCGTGGAAGGTCGGGGCGCTGGATTGGGAATGAGTAACGTGAACCAGACTTCTCCGATCCTGAACGCGCAGGGGCAGCCGATGGCGGGCGGCGCGATCGTTCAACCCGATCAGTCGTTCTTCAACGACCTGAATGGCGAGCTCAACGACAAGGGCTTCCTCGTCACCTCGACCGAAGATCTGTTCCAGTGGGCGCGCACCGGCAGCCTGTGGTGGATGACCTTCGGCCTTGCCTGCTGCGCGGTCGAGATGATCCATGTCAATATGCCGCGCTATGACATGGAGCGGTTCGGCGCCGCCCCGCGCGCATCCCCGCGCCAGTCGGACGTGATGATCGTCGCGGGTACGTTGTGCAACAAGATGGCCCCGGCGCTGCGCCGCGTCTACGACCAGATGTCGGAGCCGAAATACGTTATCTCGATGGGCAGCTGCGCCAATGGCGGCGGCTATTATCATTATAGCTACAGCGTCGTGCGCGGGTGTGACCGGATCGTGCCGGTCGACATCTATGTCCCCGGTTGCCCGCCGACTGCCGAGGCTCTGCTGTACGGCGTGATGCAGCTTCAGCGGAAGATCCGCCGCATCGGCACGGTGACGCGGTGAAGGCCCCGGCTCCGAAATACGCCGCCAATGACGGCGTGATCGCGGCTGCGCAGGCGGCGCTGGGCGACATGCTGGTCGAGGCGACCGATCTGGTCGGTGAGGTCAATCTGACCGTCGATCGCGCGCGGTTGCCGGAGGCGATGATCGCGCTGCGCGACGGCGCGGGGCTGCACTATCAGGCGCTGATGGAGGTTGCCGGGGTCGATTATCCCGAGCGCGCCGAGCGGTTCGACGTCTGCTACATGCTGCTCAGCTACACCCGCAACCACCGCATCCGCGTCCGCGTGACGACGGACGAGGTTCAGCCGGTGCCGTCGGTCACCTCGATCTGGCCGGTCGCCGGCTGGCTCGAGCGCGAAGTGTACGACATGTACGGCGTGCTGTTCGAAGGGAATTCGGACCTGCGCCGCATCCTTACCGATTACGGGTTCCGCGGCCATCCGCAGCGCAAGGACTTCCCGCTCTCCGGGTTTGTCGAGCTGCGTTACTCCGAAGCCGACAAGCGCGTGGTCTATGAGCCGGTTCAGCTGGCGCAGGACTTCCGCAATTTCGACTTCATGAGTCCGTGGGAAGGGGCGGAATATATCCTGCCCGGCGACGAGAAGTACGTCGCGCCGCCACCGCCGCCCGCTCCCCCCGCGCCGCCGCCCGCCGTCAAGGTCGAGGAAAAGCCTGCCGCCGCGCCCGCAGCCAAGGGTGCGCCGACTCCTGCAACCGCCGATGCGGTCGCCAAGTCGGATGCTGCCGACAAGCCGGTCAAGGCGCGCGTGCGCAAGCCCAAGACCAGCGACGGTCCGCAGGACACCGGCATCGGCAAGGCGTCGCCCGGTGCCGGCCCGGCGCCCGCAAATCCCGATGTTGTGAAGAAGCCCCGCAAGCCCGCCAAGCCGCGCGCGAAGAAGGGGGATGAGGCATAATGGCCGAATATCTCGACGAAATCGCGGGTCGCACCGATGCGGGCGATCCCAGCACGGGCGACACGGCGATCGCCAACTACACGATCAACTTCGGGCCGCAGCACCCGGCGGCGCACGGCGTGTTGCGCCTCGTCACCGAACTGGATGGCGAGATTATCGAGCGGATCGATCCGCATGTCGGCCTGCTCCATCGCGGCACCGAAAAGCTGATCGAGTACAAGACCTATACCCAGGCGCTCCCGTACATGGATCGCCTCGACTATTGCTCGCCGCTGGCGATGGAGCACAGCTTCGTGCTCGCGGTCGAAAAGCTGCTCGACCTGGAAGTACCGGTGCGTGCGCAATATCTGCGCGTGTTCTTTGCCGAGCTGACCCGCATCTGCAACCACATGCTCAACCTCGGCGCGCACGTGATGGACGTCGGCGCGATGACGCCGAACCTGTGGATGTTCGAGCTGCGCGAGGACTGCCTCAATTTCTTCGAGCGCATGTCCGGCGCGCGCATGCACCATAATTACCTGCGTCCCGGCGGCGTGCATCAGGACGTGCCGCTCAAGCTGCTGACCGATATCGGCGACTGGCTCGACACGCGCCTGCCGCAGCTGTTCGGCGACGCGATCAGCCTGGTGGCGGAGAACCGCATCTTCAAGCAGCGCAATGTCGACATCGCGATCGTCAATCGCGACGACGCGGTCAAATGGGGCTTTTCCGGCCCGATGATCCGCGCCGCCGGTATTCCGTGGGATCTGCGCAAGTCGCAGCCCTATGACGTGTATGACCGCATGGATTTCGAAATCCCGGTCGGCACGCGCGGCGATTGCTATGACCGCTTCATGGTCCGCGTCGAGGAAGTGTACCAGTCCGCGCGCATCATGAAGCAGTGCCTGAACGATATGCCGTCGGGCCCGATCGCATCGCTCGACCGCAAGGTGGTGCCGCCCAAGCGCGCCGAGATGAAGCAGTCGATGGAAGCGCTGATCCATCACTTCAAACTCTATACCGAGGGTTTCCACGTCCCCGCAGGCGAAGTGTACGTCGCGACCGAAAGCCCCAAGGGCGAGTTCGGCATCTACATGGTCAGCGACGGGTCGAACAAACCCTATCGCTGCAAAATCCGCCCGACCGCATTCAGCCACTTGCAGGCAATGGACTTCATGTCGCGCGGGCACATGTTGGCGGACATCACCGCGATTCTGGGCGCGATGGATATCGTGTTCGGGGAGTGTGACCGGTGATTGCGCGGCTAGCAGAGTGGTTGGATGAGCGGGGGGACCTCCTGAGCGCCGCCAATCTCATTTTTCTGATCGGACCTGCAGCGGCGGTTGCGCTCTTTGCTGTGGTGATTTGGCGCGAAGTCTCTCAGGGCGCCGCGTTTTGGTCCGTACTTGTGACCGGGTTGGTTGTTGGCGCAGGATACTATGCCGCGTTGATGCGCGCTGTCGCTCGCCAAGGCGAGCGTCGGTATCAGAAGGACGTGCGGGAAAGTCTTTCTTCGGAATACAAAAATGGCTGACACCCTCACCCTCCACGACGCGGCCGTGAGCACCCGCATCGCGACCGCGCACGAAATGATCGCGCATTACAACGCGCAGGATGCCGACGCCTATGTCGCGCTGATGACCGACGATGCCTGTGAAGCGGGCTATCGCGGTGCGGTGCTGCGTGAAGGCAAGGAAGGCGTCCGCGCGGGGCTGAAGGCGATGTTCGCCCAGTTCCCGCACAACCGCGCCGACATCCTCGCCAGCTATGAGCTGGGCGAGACGGTGCTGCTCCACGAAACGGTCTCGCGCGCGCCCGATGGCGAGCAGTTCGAGGTCATGTCCATCTACACCTTCAGCGGCGACAAGGTGAGCCGCGTGGAGTTCATCCGGTGAGCGTTCTCGCAATTCTTTTTGCTATGGCGGCGAATGGCCCATCTGAATCGGTGCGGATCCGTATCAGCCATCAGTTTATCGCTGCCGTAGCGAAAGATCGCGATCCGGTCGCCACCGGCGTGGTCCAGGCGCTGACGGCCGAGCAGGCGGCACAGTTGAAGGCGTTCAAGTCGTGCAAGCCTGCTGTGCTGTCTCAGCCCCGCGCACCGAACCTCTCGTCAATCCTTTGGAGGTGTCGGGAGGATCGCAAGGAGGTGATGTGGGTGACCGAACTTCTGTTCGACGGGTCAAAAGTTGTCTCGATCGAGATTTTCCCTGCCTCCTCGCGGCCGGGCATAGGTTGAACTGGTATGGCTGACGCAAACGCAATCGAAGACACGCCGGAACTCCGCGCACGCTGGGGCGGGTTCGCCTGGACGGCGGAGAACGCCAAAAAGGCGGCGACCATCCGCGCGCGCTATCCCGAGGGGCGGCAGATGAGCTGCACCATCCCCTATCTCGACCTCGCCCAGCGTCAGGTCGGGGCGGAGACGGATACGCAGGGCTGGCTGCCGATCCCGGTGATCGAATTCGTCGCGCGTGAGCTCGACATGGCGGTGATCCGCGTGCTCGAGGTCGCGACTTTCTACACCATGTTCAATCTGCAACCGGTCGGCAAATATCATGTGCAGGTGTGCGGCACGACGCCGTGCTGGCTGCGCGGATCGGACGAGGTGTTCGCCGCGTGCAAGAACCGCGGCATGGCCAAGGGCAAGACCACGCCCGACGGCTTGTTCACGCTGACCGAGGTCGAGTGCATGGGCAATTGCGCCTCCGCGCCGATGGTCCAGATCAACGACGATAATTTCGAGGATCTGAACTACGACCGCACCGTCGCGATCCTCGACGCGCTGGCGCAGGGCAAGAGCCCCAAGGCGGGCACGCAGGAGCCCGGCCGCCACACCGTCGAGCCGCTTGGCGGCCCGACCACGCTGACCGCAATGGTGTCCGAAAACCACGATTACAGGAGCGAATGGTGAGCAAGAACACGATCTTCACGATCCTCGCCATCATCGGTGGCATCGTCGTCGCAATCTGGGCGCTGAAGCTCGCCGCGAAGCTGTTCGTGCCGCTGCTCGTCATCGGCGCGGGCGTCGCGATCTATCTCGCGGTCAAGGACAACAAGCGTATCGGGGGGCCGCGCTAAGATGCTCGCGGACAAGGACCGGATTTTCACCAACCTCTACGGCTATCAGCCGTGGACCCTGGACGCTGCGATCAAACGCGGCGCGTGGGACAATACCAAGAAGCTGCTCGAACTCGGCCCCGACACGATCATCGAGAAGATCAAGGCGTCGGGCCTGCGCGGGCGCGGCGGGGCGGGGTTCCCGACCGGCATGAAGTGGAGCTTCATGCCCAAGAACCCGACGCCCGAGCGGCCGAGCTTCCTGGTCATCAATGCCGACGAATCCGAACCGGGTTCGTGCAAGGACCGCGAGATCATCCGCCACGACCCGCATTTGCTGCTCGAAGGCGCGCTGGTCGCGGGCTTCGCGATGCGCGCGCGTGCGGCCTATATCTATATTCGCGGCGAATATATCCGCGAGGCCGAGACGCTGTTCAAGGCGATCGAGGAAGCCTACGCCAAGGGCCTGCTGGGCAAGAATGCCTGCGGTTCGGGCTATGATTTCGACGTCTTCTGCCATCGCGGCGCGGGCGCCTATATCTGCGGCGAAGAGACCGCGATGATCGAGAGCCTGGAGGGCAAGAAGGGCCAGCCGCGCCTCAAGCCGCCCTTCCCGGCGGGCGCGGGCCTTTATGGCTGCCCGACCACGGTCAACAATGTGGAATCGATCGCGGTTGCGCCCACGATCCTGCGCCGCAGCCCCGAATGGTTCGCGAGCTTTGGCCGTGAGAACAACAAGGGCACCAAGCTGTTCCAGATCAGCGGGCACGTCGAAAAGCCGTGCGTGGTCGAGGAAAGCATGTCGATCCCGTTCCGCGAGCTGATCGAAAAGCATTGCGGCGGCATTCGTGGCGGCTGGGACAACCTGCTCGCCGTGATCCCTGGCGGATCGTCGGTGCCGCTGGTTCCGGCGGCGGAGATCATGGACGCGCCGATGGATTTCGACGGCCTGCGCTCGCTCGGATCGGGCCTGGGCACCGCCGCCGTGATCGTGATGGACAAGTCCACCGACATCGTCGCCGCGATCAGCCGCATCAGCTATTTCTACAAGCATGAGAGCTGCGGCCAGTGCACCCCGTGCCGTGAGGGCACCGGCTGGATGTGGCGCGTGATGGAGCGGATGCGCACCGGCGACGCCGACATCAGCGAGATCGACACGCTGTTCAACGTCACCAAGCAGGTCGAAGGCCACACCATCTGCGCGCTCGGCGACGCGGCGGCATGGCCGATCCAGGGGCTGATCAAGCATTTCCGGCCCGAAATGGAGCGCCGGATCATCGAAAAGCAGGGCGGGGGACTTTCGCCAATGCAAGAGGCAGCGGAATAATGCCCAAGCTGACCGTAGACGGGATCGAAGTCGAAGTCCCCGCAGGTGCCACCGTGCTCCAGGCGTGCGAGGCTGCGGGCAAGGAAATCCCGCGTTTCTGCTATCACGAGCGCCTCAGCATCGCGGGCAATTGCCGCATGTGCCTGGTCGAGGTGAAGCCCGGGCCGCCCAAGCCGCAGGCGTCGTGCGCGCTGCCCGCCGCCGACAATCAGGACGTCCGCACCGACAGCGCGATGGTGAAGGCCGCGCGCGAAGGCGTGATGGAGTTCCTGCTGATCAACCACCCGCTCGATTGCCCGATCTGCGATCAGGGCGGCGAGTGCGATCTGCAGGACCAGTCGATCGCGTACGGGCGCGGGCACAGCCGCTACACCGAGAACAAGCGCGCGGTGACCGAGAAGTACATGGGCCCCATCGTCAAGACGGTGATGACCCGCTGCATCCAGTGCACCCGCTGCGTCCGCTTTGCCGAAGAGGTCGCGGGCGTGGAGGAGATCGGCGCGATCTATCGCGGCGAGAATATGCAGATCACGTCGTATCTGGAGAAGGCGGTCACGTCCGAACTGTCGGGCAATGTCGTCGACCTGTGCCCGGTCGGCGCGCTGACGTCGAAGCCCTATGCGTTCGAAGCGCGGCCGTGGGAGCTGAAGAAGACGCTGGCGATCGACGTGATGGACGCGGTCGGCACCAATATCCGCATCGACAGCCGCGGTCGCGGCGTGCTGCGCGTCCTCCCGCGCATCAACGAAGACGTGAACGAGGAATGGGCGCACGACAAGACGCGCCACCATGTCGACGGCCTCAGCTTCCGCCGGCTCGACAAGCCCTATGTCCGCAAGGACGGCAGACTGGTCGAAGCGACATGGGACGAGGCGTTCGCGGCGATCGCCGTCGCGGCCAAGGGTGCGGGCGACAAGGTTGCCGCGATCCATGGCGACCTGCTCGATTGCGAGACGATCTTCGCCGCCAAGAAGCTGGTCCAGTCGTTCGGCTCGACCCTGCTCGAAGGGCGTCAGACCGGCATGGCGTATGACACGTCGTCGTTGTCGGCGGTAAATTTCAACACCACGATCGCGGGTGTCGAAACGGCGGACGTGATCCTGCTGGTCGGAACGAACCTGCGCTGGGAAGCGCCGCTGGTGAACACCCGCGTGCGCAAGGCGATCAAGCGCGGCGCCAAGGTCTTCGCAATCGGGCCGGAAACCGACCTGACCTACAAAACGACGTGGCTCGGCAACGATCTCGGCCTGCTCGGCAAGCTGCCCAAGGCGGCGGCGGATGCGTTCAAGGATGCGGCACGCCCGATGGTGATCGTCGGCGGCGCGGCGCTCAAGAACGGGCATGGCGCGGCATTGGCGCTGGCGAAGAAGCTGAACCTTGTGCGCGAAGGCTGGAACGGCTTCAACGTGCTGCACATGGCGGCGAGCCGCATGGGCGGCTTGATGCTCGGTTTCGCGTCGAAGGGCGGCATTGCCGACATCGTCGCGGCAAGCCCCAAGCTGACCTTCTTCCTCGGCGCGGACGAAGTGGATTTCTCCAACTTCGCCAACAGCTTCAACGTCTATATCGGCCATCATGGCGACAAGGGTGCACATGCGGCGGACGTGATCCTGCCGGGCGCGAGCTATGCCGAGAAGCATGGCACCTATGTCAACCTGGAAGGCCGGGTCCAGCGCAGCGAGAAGGCGGTTTCGGCCCCCGGCGACGCGCGTGAGGATTGGACGATCCTGCGCGCCCTGTCCGAAGTGATGGGCAAGACGCTGCCGTTCGACAGCTTTGGCGAACTGCGCGCGGCAATGGCCGCCGAAGTGCCGGCGCTGGGCAGCGAAGGGCTCGCCAGCTTTGGCTGGAACCCGCCCGCGCTGGATGCGAAGGGGGAATGGGCCAAGGGAGAAGAGGAAATCGCTTACCCGATCGCCGACTTCTACCTGACCAATGCCATCTGCCGCGCATCGCCGACGATGCAGCGCTGCTCGGCCGAACTGATCCACGGCGAGGATTTCGCGGAGGCGGCGGAGTGATGCGCTCCTCATTCGTCACCCCAGCGAAAGCTGGGGTCTTGTGCCGCAAGCGCGCGCTCTATTCTCTTGAGACCCCAGCTTTCGCTGGGGTGACGGGTATGTTCGCATGACCGACTTTTTCCAGAACACCCTCGGCATGTCCTTCGAATGGGCGTGGTTCGTCGCGACGATCGCGGGCATCCTGCTGATCGCGCTGCCGCTGATGCTGGCGGTGGCGATGATCATCTATGCCGATCGCAAGATCTGGGCGGCGATCGCGCTGCGGCGCGGTCCGAACGTCGTCGGCCCGCTCGGCCTGCTCCAGTCGTTCGCGGACGGGCTCAAGGTCTTTCTTCAGGAAACCATCATCCCGTCGAGCGCGAACAAGGGGCTGTTCCTGCTCGCGCCGATCATCACCTTCACCGTCGCGCTGATCGTGTGGGCGGTGATCCCGTTCCAGGCGGGCGTGGTGCTGTCGAACATCAATGTCGGCCTGCTCTACATCCTCGCGGCGTCGTCGCTCGGCGTGTACGGCGTGATCCTGGCGGGCTGGTCGTCCAACTCGAAATATCCCTTCTATTCCGCGGTGCGCGCCGCGGCGCAGATGGTCAGCTATGAAGTCTCGATCGGTTTCGTGCTGATCGCGGTGGTGCTGTGGGCGGGGACGTTCAACCTGACCGGGATTGTCGAGGGGCAGCGCGGCCATGTCCTTGGCCTGTTCAACGGCTATGGCTTCAACCCGCTGCTGTTCCCGATGGCGGTGGTGTTCCTGATCTCCGCCCTCGCCGAAACTGCGCGCGCGCCGTTCGACCTGACCGAGGCGGAGGCGGAGCTGGTCGCCGGCTACCAGACCGAATATTCGTCGATGAGCTTCGCGCTGTTCTGGCTGGGCGAATATGCCAACGTCATCCTGATGTGCACGCTCAACGCGGTGCTGTTCTGGGGTGGCTATTTGCCGCCGATCGACTGGGCGCCGCTCTATGCGGTGCCGGGCATCATCTGGCTGTTCGCCAAGATCCTGTTCTTCTTCTTCGTCTTCTCGTGGATCAAGGCGACCGTTCCGCGCTACCGCTATGACCAACTGATGCGCCTGGGCTGGAAAATCTTCCTCCCGCTGTCGCTGTTCTTCGTATTCCTGGTTTCCGGCTATCTGATGCTGGACCGCGTTGGAGTTCCCGCATGAGCGTCGCCCAACTCGTCCGTTCGTTCACCCTGTGGGAGTTCGTGAAGGCGCATGCCCTCACGCTGAGGTATCTCTTCAAGCCCAAGGCGACGATCAACTACCCGTATGAGAAGAACCCGCTCTCGCCCCGCTTTCGCGGCGAGCATGCGCTGCGCCGTTATCCGAACGGCGAAGAGCGCTGCATCGCGTGCAAGCTGTGCGAGGCGATCTGCCCTGCGCTGGCGATCACGATCGAGGCCGAGCCGCGCGAGGACGGCAGCCGCCGCACCACGCGCTACGACATCGACATGACCAAGTGCATCTATTGCGGGCTGTGCGCCGAGGCATGCCCGGTCGATGCGATCGTCGAGGGCCCCAATTTCGAATTCGCGACCGAAACGCGCGAGGAGTTGATCTATCACAAGGAAAAGCTGCTCGCGAACGGCGACCGCTGGGAACGCGCAATCGCCGCGAACCTTGCCGCCGATGCACCCTATCGTTAAGCGCGCGGCACCAAAGGGGCACATGATTCCGTGATTCAAGCAATCGCCTTCTATCTCTTCGCCGGGGTGGTAATCCTCTCCGCCGCGATGACGATTACCGCCCGCAATCCCGTTCATTCGGTGCTGTGGCTGATCCTGGCGTTCTTCAACGCCGCCGGGCTGATGGTACTCGCAGGCGCCGAGTTTATCGCGATGCTGCTGGTCATCGTCTATGTCGGCGCGGTCGCGGTGCTGTTCCTGTTCGTCGTGATGATGCTCGACATCGACTTTGCCGAGCTGCGCGCCGGGTTCGTGCGCTACGCCATGTTCGGCCTCGCCATCGCGGTTGCGCTGGCGGCGGAGATCGTCATCGGCACCTTTGCGTGGAGCGCGGGCAAGATCGATCTGGCCAAGCGCGTCGCCCCGATCGACCCCGACACTGCACTCGGCCAGGTGTCGAATATCGAAGCGGTCGGCATGCTGCTCTACACCCGCTATCTGTATCTGTTCGAGGCTGCCGGCTTCATCCTGCTCGTCGCCATGGTCGGCGCGATCGTGCTGACCCACCGCCAGCGCGGCGGGGTGATGAAGCAGAATGTCTGGCGCCAGATCAACCGGCGTCAGAAGGACGCGACCCGCAACGTCAACCAGCCCGTCGGGCAGGGGGTGGAGCTGTGATCGGAATCACCCATTATCTCGTCGTCAGCGCGATCCTGTTCACCATGGGCGTGCTGGGCATCTTCATGAACCGCAAGAACCTCATCGTCATCCTGATGGCGATCGAGCTGATCCTGCTCAGCGTGAACCTCAACCTCGTCGCCTTCTCGTCGTACCTTGGCGACATGGTGGGTCAGGTGTTCGCCATGTTCGTGCTGACCGTTGCGGCGGGTGAGGCCGCGATCGGTCTCGCCATCCTCGTCATCTATTTCCGCGGCCGCGGCACGATCTCGGTCGACGACGTCAATCGGATGAAGGGCTGATGCGCGTGAAGAAGCTCGTCATGCCAGCGAAAGCTGGCATCTCCCTCCTCCAGCGTGCGCCCTCGTGGCACGAGACCCCAGCTTTCGCTGGGGTGACGGGGTTGTTTTGATGTCTTCGATCCATTTCATCGTTTTCCTGCCGCTGCTGGCAGCGATCGTCGCGGGGTTCAGCAATCGCGCGTTCGGGACAGTGTTCCCGAAGATCGTCACCACCGGCGCGCTGCTGATCGCGGCGGGGCTGAGCTGGCCCGTGTTCATCGGGTTCATGACCGGCGCGAACGAGCCGCAGGTGGTTCAGGTGCTGACCTGGATGCGCTCTGGCGATCTCGACGTCAGTTGGGCACTCCGCGTCGACAGCTTGACCGCCGTCATGCTGGTCGTGGTCACCAGCGTCTCGGCGCTCGTCCACCTGTATAGCTGGGGCTATATGGAAGAGGACCCGGATCAGCCGCGCTTCTTCGCGTATCTCTCGCTGTTCACCTTCGCCATGCTGATGCTGGTGACCGCCGATAACCTGCTGCAGATGTTCTTCGGCTGGGAAGGCGTCGGTCTCGCCAGCTATCTGCTGATCGGCTTCTGGTTCAAGAAGCCGTCGGCCAACGCCGCCGCGATCAAGGCGTTCGTGGTCAACCGTGTCGGCGATCTCGGCTTCATGCTCGGCATCTTTGGCGTGTTCCTGGTGTTCGGCACCATCTCGATCCCCGAAATCCTCGAAGCTGCGCCCGGCATGGCGGGCAGCACGATCGGCTTCCTGGGCTATCGCGTCGACACGCTGACCGTGCTCTGCCTGCTGCTGTTCGTCGGCGCGATGGGCAAGTCGGCGCAGCTTGGCCTGCACACTTGGTTGCCCGACGCGATGGAAGGCCCGACCCCGGTTTCGGCGCTGATCCACGCGGCGACGATGGTCACCGCGGGCGTGTTCATGGTCTGCCGCCTGTCGCCGCTGTTCGAACAGGCGCCGATCGCACTCGGCTTCGTCACCTTTATCGGTGCGGCGACCTGCCTGTTCGCCGCGACGGTCGGCACGACGCAGACCGACATCAAGCGCGTCATCGCCTATTCGACCTGTTCGCAGCTCGGATACATGTTCTTCGCTGCGGGCGTCGGCATGTATGGCGCGGCGATGTTCCACCTGTTCACCCACGCCTTCTTCAAGGCGCTGCTGTTCCTGGGTGCCGGCTCGGTGATCCACGCGATGCACCATGAGCAGGACATGCGTTACTATGGCGGCCTGCGGAAGCACATCCCGGTCACCTTCTGGACGATGATGGCGGGCACGCTCGCGATCACCGGCGTCGGCATCTACTGGCTCCATGCCGGGTTCGCGGGCTTCCACTCCAAGGACGCGATCCTCGAGGCGGCATACGCATCGGGCTGGGGCCAGGGCGCGTTCTGGGTCGGCGTGTTCGCCGCACTGCTGACGAGTTTCTACTCGTGGCGCCTGATGTTCCTCACCTTCTTCGGCAAGCCGCGCTGGACCCAGTCGGAGCATATCCAGCACGCGCTGCATGACTCGCACGGCCATGACCACGCGCATGACGAGGCGCATGGCCACGCGGTCGCGCATGCGGAGAACCCGCCGGCGCAGGAAGATGCGGGTCACGAGCCGCATGCCCATGCGCATGGCGCACATGAGACGGCGGACGGGACCGGCGGCTATCATCCGCACGAAAGCCCGCTGCCGATGATGATCCCGCTGCTGGTGCTCAGCCTCGGCGCGGTGTTCGCGGGCTTCGCGTTCAACAAGTTCTTCATCCAGCCCGAGGCTGGCGAGATCTTCTGGAAGGGCGCGGTCGCGTTCGACGAGCATCTGGCGAACGCGATGCACGAAGTGCCGTTGTGGGTGAAGCTGTCGGCCAGCATCGTCATGCTGCTCGGCCTGTTCGGGGCATGGGTCGCGTACATCAAGTCGCCGACCATCCCGGCGCGCTTCACCGCGACCTTCTCGCTCCTCTACAAGTTCCTGCTGAACAAGTGGTATTTCGACGAGCTGTACAATGTGCTGTTCGTGAAGCCCGCCTTCTGGTTCGGTCGCCTGTTCTGGAAGCGGGGCGACGAGGGGCTGATCGACCGGTTCGGCCCCAACGGCTCCGCTGCGGCGGTCAGGTTCGCGGGTGTGTGGAGCGGCCGCCTCCAGTCCGGATATGTCTATAGCTATGCGTTCGTCATGCTGATCGGCCTGACCGCAGCCGTTACCTGGGTGATCACGCGATGAGCGGCATTCTCTCCATCATGCTGATCGTGCCGCTGGTTGCGGCGGTCGCATGCCTGTTCACCACCGCGAACAATGCGCGCTGGATCGCGCTGACTGCGACGCTGATCGACCTGGTGCTCGGCGGCGTGCTGTGGGCGAATTTCGAGATTGGCGGGCCGCAGTGGCAGTTCGTCGAATATACGCCGATCTTCGGGCGCTTCGCCTGGGCGCTGGGCATCGACGGCTTCGCGCTGCTGCTGATCATGCTCAGCGTGTTCCTGATGCCGATCTGCATCGGCGCCAGCTGGACCGCGATCGAAAAGCGCGTGCCGGAATATATGGCGGCTTTCCTGATCACCGAAGTGCTGATGATCGGTACCTTCGCGGCGCAGGACATTTTCCTGTTCTACATGTTCTTCGAAGCCGGCCTGATCCCGATGTTCCTGATCATCGGCATCTGGGGCGGCGCGAACCGCATCTACGCGTCGTACAAGTTTTTCCTCTACACGCTGCTCGGCTCGCTGCTGATGCTGATCGCGATGATGTACATGAGCATCACCGCGGACACGACGTCGATCCCCGAACTGATGGCGTATGACTTCCCGGTCGATGTCCAGACCTGGCTGTGGCTGGCCTTCTTCGCGTCGTTCGCGGTGAAGATGCCGATGTGGCCGGTCCATACCTGGCTTCCCGACGCGCACGTGCAGGCGCCGACCGCCGGTTCGGTGATCCTGGCGGGCGTGCTGCTGAAGCTTGGCGGATACGGCTTCCTGCGGTTCAGCCTGCCGATGTTCCCGGAGGCTTCGGCGCAGCTGATCTGGCTGGTGTTCGGCCTGTCGTGCATCGCGGTCGTCGTGACCTCGCTGATCGCTCTGGTGCAGAACGACATGAAGAAGCTGATCGCCTATTCGTCGGTCGCGCACATGGCGATCGTGACCTTGGGCCTGTTCACCTTCAACCGTCAGGGGATCGAGGGCGCGATGATGGTCATGCTGGGCCACGGCCTGGTATCGGGCGCCCTGTTCCTGTGCGTCGGCGTGATCTACGACCGCCTGCATACGCGCGAGATCGACCGGTATGGCGGCCTTGCGATCAACATGCCGAAATATGCGATCCTGTTCATGCTGTTCACGATGGCGTCGGTCGGCCTGCCGGGCACGAGCAACTTCGTCGGCGAACTGCTGGCGCTGATGGGTACCTACCAGGTGTCGACGCTCGCGACGCTGATCGCGACGACCGGCATTATCCTCGGTGCTGCGTACATGCTGTACGTCTATCGCCGCGTCGTGTTCGGTGACCTCACCAAGGACGACGTCAAGGCAATGCCGGACCTCAACAAGCGCGAGATGGCGCTGCTCGCCCCGATCGCGGCGGCGGTGCTGTGGATGGGCGTGTACCCGGAAAGCTTCCTCGCGCCGATGCGCGCCGATGTCGCGACGCTGCTTGCCCGGATCGAGCGCGCACGTCCGGCGGGTGACAGCCTTCCGACCCCCGGCAATCCCGCAGCGGCCAGGGCCGCGCATGCCGAAGACCATAAATCGGCCGAGCACGGAGCGGCACACTGATGGACTACGCCGCACAAGTTTCGATGGTCCTGCCCGAGATCGTCCTGTCGGTCGGGGCGCTCGCGCTGCTGATGGTCGCCGCATGGGGCGGTCAGGCGGTGACGCGCGCGGTGAGCTGGGTGTCCGTCGCCGTGCTGATCGGTGCGGGCATCGCGCTGACCGGCCCCGCGTCGTCGGGCGGCACCGCGTTTGATGGCCTGTACCGCGCCGACCTGTTCTCCGCCTATGCCAAGGCGCTGATCTTCTTCGCTGCGGCGGTCTCGATCGTCATTGCCCCGCGCTTTTTCGCGCGCACCAGTGGCGAGGATCTGCGCCCCGAATATCCGATCCTGATCCTGTTCGCGACCGCGGGCATGGGCATGATGGTGTCGGCGAACGACCTGCTGACGCTGTATATCGGGCTCGAGCTCAACAGCCTTGCCTCCTACGTGCTCGCCAGCTTCATGCGCCGCGACGAGCGTTCGGCCGAAGCTGGCCTGAAATATTTCATCCTCGGTTCGCTCGCGTCGGGCATCCTGCTCTACGGAATCAGCCTGGTGTACGGGTTCAGCGGGACCACGGTGTTCGGCGACATCGCGTCGGCTTACGCTGCGGGTGAGAGTATGGGGCTGCTGTTCGGCCTGGTGTTCGTCTTCGCTGGCCTAGCGTTCAAGATGTCGGCGGTACCGTTCCACATGTGGACGCCGGACGTGTATGAGGGTGCACCGACGCCGGTGACCACCTTCTTCGCCAGCGCGCCCAAGGTTGCGGCCATGGCGCTGTCGGTCCGCGTCGCGATCGAAGCGATGGGTCCGGTCACCAGCGACTGGCGCCAGATTGTGATCTTTGCGGCGCTTGCCTCGATCGTGCTCGGCGCGGTCGCGGCGATCGGCCAGCAGAATATCAAGCGCTTGCTTGCCTACTCCTCGATCAACAATGTCGGCTTCGCGCTGATCGGTCTGGCCGCCGGTACTGCCGAGGGCGTGGCGGGCGTGCTGACCTATCTCACCATCTATGTGGTGATGACGCTGGGCAGCTTCCTCGTCGTGCTCCAGATGCGCGACGCGGATGGCCAGCCGGTCGAGACGATTGCCAGCCTGTCGGGCCTGTCGCGCACGCGCCCGGCATTGGCGGCGGCGCTCGCGATCTTCATGTTCAGCCTGGCGGGCATCCCGCCGCTGTTCGGCTTCTGGGCGAAGTTCGCAGTGTTCGAGGCGGCGGTGCGCGCCGACCTGTTCTGGCTTGCGGCGATCGGTATCGCTGCGTCGGTGATCGGCGCCTTCTATTACCTCAAGATCGTCAAGACGATGTACTTCGACGAGCCTGCCCCGGCCTATGCCAAGGGTGACAGTGCGCTCGAAGGCGGGCTGATCGCCGCTGCGGCGATCTTCGTCTCGCCGCTCGGTTATCTGCTGATCCCGGTGCTCGGCGCATGGTCGATTGCGGCGGCGCGGACGCTCTTCTGATCCGCGTCGTAGCCGAAACCGGTTCGACCAACGCCGACATGCTGGCGCTCGCTGCGGCGGGCGCGAGCGAGGGATCGTGGTTGCGCGCCGAACGCCAGACTGCGGGCAAGGGGCGTCAGGGCCGGGCTTGGGAATCGCCGGTCGGCAATTTCTACGGCAGCACCCTCGTGCGCGTGCGTCTGACCGACCCGCCGGCGTCGGCGCTCGCGCTGGTCACGGTCGTTGCACTCGAAGAAGCAGTGCGCGTCTTCCTGCCCACCGGCGCGACGATCAAATGGCCCAACGACCTGCTGATCGACGGCGCAAAGTTGTCGGGCGTGCTGTTGGAGCGCGCGAGTGACGCCGTAGTCGTCGGCATCGGCGTCAACCTGGCGCATTACCCTGAACTATCCGATCGCCCTGCCACCAGCCTCGCCGCGCAGGGTGTGGCGGTCGACGCCGCGAGCTTTGCCGATATGCTCGCCGACAGCTTCGCCCGCTGGCTGTCGCGGTGGCGCGGCGAGGGGCTGGAGCCGGTTCGCCAACGCTGGCTCGACCGCGCGCATCGCAAAGGGACAGCACTCACCGCGCGGCTCCCTGATGGCACCAGCCATGACGGCCTGTTCGACGGTCTCACAACCGATGGCGCTCTGATCCTGCGCTTGGCCGATGGGTCGCGGCATGTCATTCATGCCGGTGACGTCTTCCTGATCTGAAGGACAAATCCATGCTGCTCGCGATCGACGCCGGCAACACCAATGTCGTCTTCGCCCTGGTCGAGGGACGGGAGGTCAAAGCGCGCTGGCGCATCGCCACCGATCCGCGTCGCACGGCCGACGAATATGCCGTGTGGCTGAGCCAGTTGCTTGCGCTGGAGGACTATGAGCGCGGCGTCGTCAGCGGCGTCATCATCGGCACGGTGGTCCCGCGCGCCCTCCACAATCTGGAGGTGCTGGCGCAGAAATATTTCGGCTGCACGCCACTGGTGGCGGGCCGCGACGGGTGGCCGATCGCGCTGGATGTCGAGGAGCCGCAGAGCGTCGGTGCGGACCGCGCGCTCAACATCATTGCCGCGCATGAAAATCACCCCGGGGACCTGATCGTCGTCGACTTCGGTACCGCCGCAACCTTCGACGTCGCCGACTATACCGGGGCGTACAAGGGCGGAATCATCGCGCCGGGCATCAACCTGTCGCTCGACGCACTGGTTACCGCCGCCGCCAAGCTGCCCCGCATCGCGATCGAGGCCCCCGCAAACACAAGCGTCATCGGCCGCAACACGGTCGATCAGATGCATATCGGCATCTATTGGGGCTATATCGCGATGATCGAGGGGCTGGTCGCGCGGATGAAGGCCGAAATCGGCCGCCCGGTGAAGGTGATCGCCACCGGCGGGCTTGCGGTGCTTTTCGAGAAGCAGACCGATGTGTTCGACGTGATCGAACCCGACCTGACGATTCAGGGCTTGGCGATGCTGTGGGAGCGGAAAGGCACCTAGCCACGAAGTCGCTCGGCCCGGCCCCTTCGACTACCTGCAAGGCAGACGCTCAGGACATGCTTGTGCCGGGGTCCACTTGTCCCTACGCCCGGCCCTTGAGCCTCTAGCTTCGCGCTTGCCTCCCCGTCGTGGACCCCGGCACAAGGCCGGGGTGACGACGGTAGTGGATAACGAAAGATCAGATGACCCCCGGTAAAGAACTCCTCTTCCTCGCGCTCGGTGGCTCGGGCGAGATCGGCATGAACGTCAATCTCTATGGCTGCCACGGCAAATGGATCATGGTCGATTGCGGCGTGATCTTTGGCACGCCGGACTATCCCGGCATCGACCTGATCCTGCCCGACCTGCAGTTTATCGAGGAGCGGCTGGACGATCTGCTCGGCATCGTGCTGACCCATGGGCATGAGGATCATATCGGTGCGCTGCCGTACCTTGCGGGCGAGCTGGACGTGCCGCTCTATGCGACACCGTTCACCGCGGGCCTGATCCACGGCAAGTTGGACGAAGAGGGGATCGCCGACCGCGTCGAGCTGAACGTGGTGCGCGAGGAAGAGCCGTTCCAGATCGGCCCGTTCGGCATCCGCTATGTCCCGCTGGCGCATTCGATCCCCGAGGGGAATGCGGTGCTGATCGATACGCCCTATGGCCGCGTGTTCCACACGGGTGACTGGAAGATCGACGAGACCCCGGTGATGGGTTCCCCCTCGACCGCCGAGGAACTGACCGCAGTCGGCGACGAGGGCGTGCTGGCGCTGGTCTGCGATTCGACCAACGTCTTCAACCCGGAAGCATCAGGCTCCGAGTCCGCGGTTCGGGAGGGGCTCGACGAAGTCATCGCGGGCATCAAGGGTCGGGTGCTCGTCACCACCTTCGCCTCCAACGCCGCGCGGCTTCAGACGCTGGGCGAGGTCGCCAAGGACACCGGTCGCGCGATGTGCGTCGCGGGGCGGTCGCTCGACCGCATCCTGCGCGTCGCCAAGGCGACCGGCTATCTCCGCGATTTCCCCGAGACGGTCGATTTCGAGACGGCGATGAAGCTGCCGCGCGACAAGGTGATGATCATCGCCACCGGCGGACAGGGCGAACCGCGCGCCGCCCTGGCGCGCATCGCCGACGAGACACATCAGCTGAAGCTCGAATCCGGCGATACCGTCGTCTTCTCGTCCAAGCAGATCCCCGGCAATGAAATGGCGATCGGGCGGATCATGAACGTGCTGGCGGGCAAGGGGGTCGAGATGATCACCGACCGTCAGGCGTTCGTGCACGTTTCCGGCCACCCCGGTCGCCCCGAGCTGGCGGCGATGTATGACTGGATCCGCCCCGAAATCCTCGTGCCCGTCCATGGCGAGATGCGCCATATCGCCGAACAGGCGCGGTTCGGGCGCGCGCATGGAATCCCCCATGCGGTCGTGCAGAATAATGGCGAGATCGTTCGCCTGGCGCCCGGCAAGCCCAAAAGGTCGGCAATGCGATTGCGGGCCGGCTCGTCCTCGATGGCGACGTCATCCTGCCCGCCGACGGCACCACCATCAACGAACGGCGCAAGCTGGGTCTTTACGGCCAGATGTCCGTCGCGGTCGCGATCAAGGCTAATGGCAAGCTCGCCGGCCGGCCCGAGGTCCGCATCCAGGGCGTTCCCGCGGAAGAGGATCGCGACGCGCTGATCGCCGATGCCAGCGACGCTGCGGCCAAGGCCGTCACCGAAGCGCGCGGCGGCGACCGTGAGAAATTGCGCGAGGCGATCCGGCTGGCGGCCCGGCGGGTCGCAGTGCGCTACACCGGCAAGAAACCGGTGATGGACGTGATGCTGATCGAGGTGTGATGCAATGAACTGGTTCAGCGCGCTCGCTATCTATTTCCTGTTCTGGTTTCTGGCGCTTTTCCTGGTGCTGCCGTTCTTCGCGCGCACCGGGGTCGAGGCGGGCGAGCCGCTGGTCAAGGGCCAGGCGGAAAGCGCGCCCCAGCGCTTTCAGGCGGGGGCAATCGCCAAATGGACGACGATCGTCGGTACCGCGCTCTTCGCCGCCTTTTACCTCAATTATGTCAACGGCTGGATCACGGCCGACATGCTCGATTACTGGAACTGAGCGAAAAACTCAGTTCTTCGTCTGCGTCATCCGGTCGACCCAGGCGATGCCGATCGCCGATGCAATGAAGGCCATGTGGATCACCGTCTGCCAGATAACCGCCTGCTCGGTGATCCGCCCGTTCGGCTGACCCAGCGCCCCCGCCTCGATGAAGGTGCGCAGCAGATGGATCGACGAGATGCCGATGATCGCCATCGCCAGCTTGACCTTCAGCACGCCAGCATTGACGTGGCTCAGCCATTCGGGCTGGTCGGGATGCCCCTTCAGGCCGAGACGCGACACGAAGGTTTCATAGCCGCCGACGATCACCATCACGAGCAGGTTGGAGATCATCACCACGTCGATCAGGCCAAGCACGACCAGCATGATCTGCTGCTCGCTGAACTCCCATGCGTGCTGGACGAGGTGGATCAGTTCCTTGATGAACAGGAACACATAGACGCACTGCGCGACGATCAGCCCGACATAGAGCGGCAGCTGGAGCCAGCGCGAGCTGAAGATCAGCAGCGGCAGCGGCTTGAGGCGGACAGGAACGTCGCTGGGCGAGGGGAATTCGGTGCTCATGGTGCGCTGCAATAGGGCAGGCTGCCGGGTACGATCAAGCGGTGGTTAGGTCGAGTGCGTAGAAGCGGTTGAAGTCGGTTTCGACATAGTCGGCAAAGGGCGGGCAGGGGGTAAAGCCATAGCGGCGATACAGCGCATGTGCCGCGTCGAACAAAGGACCGGTACCGGTTTCCAGCTTCAGCGCGGTATAGCCCCGATCACGAGCGAGACCGACGATATGGTCGAGCAGCGCAAACCCCACGCCGCGCCCGCGCGCTGCTTCGCTCGCCCGCATCGATTTGACCTCACCGGTGGTCGTATCGATCTGCTTGAGCGCGCCCACACCGAGCAGCATGTCGCCATCCCATGCGCTCAGGAAGGTGATGTCCGGGGTCTTGAGCCCGGACAGGTCGAGGAAATGACAGGTCCCCGGCGGCGAATGATCCGACATCTCGCGCGCATGCAGGTCGAGCAGGGCGATTACCTGCCGATCGTCAAGGTCGCCCTCGTGGATGATCATCGCCCTAGATCTCGTCGATCATGCCCGCGAGCGTGTCGAGGCATGCATGCGCCAGCGCCTTGCATCGCTCTGGCGACCAGCCGAACTCGGCGTCGGGGCTGGGGTCATGGTCCTTGAACGGCATTTCCAGCGTCATCGACACCGCGCCGAACCGCTCGGCGAGCTGGTTGGTCGACATCGACAGGTTCGCCTGACCCGGGGCAGACTTGTCATAGCCTTGTTCGAGCTGGAACAGCGGCGTCGCGGCGGCGAGGCGGCGGCCGAACTCGTAGAATTTCTCACCGAGGTTGTCGGTCCACGACGGAATTCCCTCAAACCCCGCCAGGAAGTTCGCCGGGATCGCCTCGTCGCCATGCACGTCCATGGCGAAATCGACGCCCGTTTCGTCCATCGCCCCACGCACGAGGAAGACCTCGGGGCTCTGCGCCATCGTCGGGGAATGCCATTCGCGATTGAGGTTCACCCCCGCCGCATTGGTGCGCAGATGGCCGCGGAAGCTTCCGTCCGGGTTCATGTTGGGGACGATGTGGAACGTCGCCTTGGCCCGCAATGCCTGCGCGATCGCATCGTCCGGGTCGGTCAGCTTCTCCAGCGCCCCCTCGGCCCACCATTCCGCCATCGATTCGCCGGGGTGCTGGCGGGCATAGAGCCACACCTGTTTCGGTCCCGTGCCGAGCGTCAGCAGGTCCATCGCCCGCCCGTCGAGCGTCTGCCCCAGCTCGCGATGTGTCACGCCGGGCTTGGCCGCCATCCGCGCGATCAGGTCGGCGTGGCGCTCCATGCTGTACGGCGCGAAATAGGCGAACCACGCGACATCGCTGTCGAAGCTGTGGGTGAAACTGAACACGCCATCGGCATAGCTGCCATCGGTCAGGCGCCAGGTTGTGCGGTCCGTGCTGACGCGAGCGCGGTAGCCGGGCCAGCCGAACGCATAGGCGGCCTTGCCCGCATTGGTGATGCGGAACGTCAGCGTCCGCCCCTTCGCGCCCGCGACGCGGAAGTGGAACCACTGGAAGAAGTCGGACTTGTGGTCGGCGACGATCTCGACATCGACGGTGTCTCCATCGATGTCGATCAGTCGGATGTTGCCGCTGTCGAACGCGGCGTTCAGTTGGATGCTCATTTCACCGTGATAGTGATACCCGACTGCCCCGGAAAGCCCTTGAACAGCGCATTGGACAGCTTGGTCGCGGTGTCGGTCGGCTGGGTGCCGTCGGCGGCGCCGAGCGTCTCGGTCATCGCCTTGCCCTCCCAGATCACGGTGTTGTCGCCGCGGCGACGCAGCTGGACCGAGAGCTCGGAGGCATAGACCGTCCTGGTCTTGCTGCCGATTCCGACGCTGCCGCCTGCGCCGACGCCAACGTTGCCGCCATAGCTGCCCCCGCCGATGCCGATCGTCACCGGCGGACGGGTGCGCACCTGCCCGCGATCGGTGCGGCGGAAATCGACCGTGGCGAGATAATCCGATTTCGCCGAATCGGGGGCCGCCGCGAACCCCATACTGCCCATCGTCGCGGCGACCGCGTCGAGATACAGCTGTGCCTCCGGCCCCGTCGCGTTGCCGCTCACCGGCTGCACCGACACGGTGCCTGCCGGAATCGGTTGGGAAAGATGGTATCGGGTTACATCGACCGGTGCGGAGCCGCCCATCCTGGTGGAGCACCCGGCCAGAGTGGCGGCGGAAAGGGCGAGGGCAAGCACAGCACGGGTGTTCATCGGACACATCCTCCTGCCGTGCACGCGCCACGGCTCTACGGTTCAACATCGTTACGGGGATGTCGGTTCCGTTGCCAAGCTTTCCTTGACTTGACGGCCCGTCCCGACTAGGCGAGCGCCTCTTTTCCGGCACCCGCCATAATTCGAGATAGTAGAGAATCGGTCATGAAGATCGTGAACAGCCTGAAGTCGCTCAAGGATCGTCATCGCGACAACCGCGTGATCCGTCGTCGTGGCCGCGTGTACGTCATCAACAAGACGCAGCGTCGCTTCAAGGCCCGCCAGGGCTGATCCCGGCGCAGGCAAGAGGGCCATGCGCGCCGTTATCTTCGATATCGGCAACGTCCTCTTCACCTGGCATCCGCGCTATCTTTACGAGCGCCTGATCGGAGACGATCGGGCGCTCGAAGCGTTTGTGCGCGACGTCGTCACGCTCGACTGGCATTTCCAGCATGATGCGGGGCGCAATTTCGCAGACACCGCGGCCGAACTGACCGCGCTGTTTCCGCAGCACGCCGAACTGATCGCCGCCTGGGGCCCGCGCTTCAACGAAAGCGTCGGCGGGCCGGTACCGGGAATGCACGAACTGGCTGCAGAGCTTGACGTGGCGGGCGTGCCGCTGTTCGCGATCACCAATTTCAGCCACGAATTCTGGCCGCCCTTCCGTGCGGAATGGCCGCAGCTGTTCGATCGCTTCCGCGATGTGGTTGTCTCGGGCGAAGAGAAGCTGGTAAAGCCCGATCCCGCAATCTACCACCTCGCGCTCGCCCGCTTCGGGCTCGAGCCGGGCGAGGCTGTGTTCATCGACGACAATGCCGCCAATGTGGCGGGGGCAGAGGCGCTCGGAATCCGGTCGGTGTTGTTCACCGACGTGACGGACGCCCGGCGCGAACTGATCGGCGCCGGGCTGCTGAGCGCTTAGCTCCGCCCCTTAAGCTCGTCCCCGACCAAAGTCACCACGTGCAGCACGTTGGTCGAACCCGGCGTGCCGAACGGGACGCCGGCGCACACCACGACGCGGTCGCCCCCCTTGGCGATACCGTGGCGCATCGCCATGCGCTTCGCCTTGGCGACCATGTCCTCGAACGAATCGACATCGCGGGTGTGGACTGCGTGGGTACCCCACAGGAGGCCCATGCGGCGTGCAGTCTCGGCCTTCGGCGTCAGCACCAGGATCGGCACCGACGGGCGCTCGCGGGCGATGCGGCGGGCGGTGGATCCTGACATGGTGAAGCAGATGATCGCGCTGGCCGACACGTTCGCCGCGATCGACTTGGCGGCCTCCGCCAGCGCGTCGGCGGTGGTGGGATCGGGCTTCATCACGGTGAAGTGGACGCGGTCGCCATGCGCCGGGTCACGCTCCACCGAATCGGCGATGGCGTCCATCATCGTGACCGACTCGATCGGCCACTGACCGGCCGCGCTCTCCGCCGACAGCATGATCGCATCGGCGCCGTCATAGACTGCGGTCGCAACGTCCGAGACCTCTGCGCGCGTGGGGGATGGCGAGGTGATCATCGATTCGAGCATCTGCGTCGCCACGATCACCGGGCGGCCCATGCGGCGCGAGGTTTCGACGATCCGCTTCTGCATCGGCGGCAGGTTCTGCGGCGGCAGTTCGACGCCCAGGTCGCCGCGCGCGACCATCACGCCGTCGCACGCCTCGACGATTTCGTCGAGCCGCGCGACCGCGCTCGGTTTCTCGATCTTGGCGAGCAGGGCAGGGCCGTCGCGCCCGATCAGGCGGCGCGCCTCGGCCAGATCCTCGGGCCGCTGGACGAATGACAGCGCGATCCAGTCAACCTTCTGCTCGACCGCAAAGGCAAGGTCGCTGCGGTCCTTTTCGGTGAGGGCGGCGAGCGGCAGGACCATGTCGGGGACGTTCAGCCCTTTTGAGTTCGACAGCGTGCCGCCAACTTCGACCCGCGTGTCGATCCAGCCGTCGCCATAGCCGATCACGCGCAGCACCATTTTCCCGTCGTCGAGCAGCAGGCGCGCACCTTCGGTCACCGCCTCGAAAATCTCGCGATGAGGCAGTTCCACGCGGGTTGCGTCACCCGGTGTCTTGTCACGGTCGAGGCGGAAGGTTGCACCCGTCTCCAGCATCACCTTGCCTTCGGCGAACTTGCCGACGCGCAGCTTCGGCCCCTGAAGATCGGCGAGGATCGTGGTCGGGCGGCCGGTTGATTTTTCCAGCGCGCGGATCGCCTGGATTACCGGCACCTTCGATTCCTGATCACCATGGCTCATGTTGATGCGAAAGGCATCGGCACCGGCGGCGTGAAGCGCGGCGATCATTTCCGGCGTGTTGCTGGCGGGGCCGAGCGTCGCCAGGACGCGCACCTTGCGTGACCGCGGTGCCATTGCCTTCGTCATCGCCGAATTCTCCATCCCTTGTCTGTGCCGGTCCCTAACGCCAAATGCGCACTATTCAACTGCGGAGGCGCAATCGTGACAACGTTAGACAATATCGACGACCGCATTGCCGCACAGGCCTTTCGCAAGCTGGTCCGCCATCTGCGCCACCGCACCGACGCCGAGAATATCGAACTGATGGGCCTTGCGGGCTTTTGCCGCAACTGCCTTGCCGACTGGGTGAGCGAGGCGAGCGGCGGCGAGCTCGACCGCGAAGCTGCGCGTGAGGCGGTGTACGGCATGCCCTATGCGACGTGGAAAGCGCAGCATCAGAGCGAGGCAACCCCTGAGCAGATCGCCCGGATGGAGGCGAGCGTCGCGCGCAACAAGCAGGAAGCCGAACTGGACGCGGAACTCAACGACAGCTTCCCGGCCAGCGATCCGCCCTCGATCACGATGCGCGGAGGCTAGTCAGTATCCCATGTTACCGCCTAGGCTGCGGTAAACAGGGAGAGACTGATGCACCGAATCGCCGCCGCCACGCTTGCGCTGCTCGTCGCCACGCCGCTTGCAGCCCAGACCGCAGCTCCAGCGAAGGTCCAGTATATCCACGCCGGCACACTGCTCGCCAAACCCGGCGAAGCCCCGCGCGGGGCGAGCACGATCGTGGTGCGCGACGGCAAGGTGGTCGAGATCCGCGACGGCTTCGTCGCGCCGGAGGGCGGGGCCGAGCTTATCGACCTCAAGGACCGCTATGTCCTGCCCGGTCTGATCGACATGCATGTCCATTTCTATTCCTCGGGCTATCCGCTCCAGTCGCGGATGGAGGGCAATACCAAGGATCTGGAGGACCAGTTCGTCGGTGCGGCTGGGCGTGCGCGCGCAACGCTGGAGGCCGGGTTTACCACCGTCCGGGACCTGGGCGGCGAGGCGCGCGGGGTGCGTGCGCTGCGCGACGCGATCAACCGCGGTGAGCTGGCCGGGCCGACGATCATCAATGCCGGGCGGATGATCTCGGTCCATGCCGGGCATGGTGACGCCAATGGCCTGAATCGCGAAGTTGCGCATCTCGAGCGCGAGGAAGCGAACCATCTGTGCAACGGCGCCGACGATTGCCGCCGCGCGACCCGCGACCAGATCTTCACCGGGGCGGAGGTGATCAAGTTCGCCGCCTCGGGCGGGGTCGGATCGAACATCGCGGGCGGGCTGGAGGCGCAGATGACCTTCGACGAGATGAAGGCGATCGTCGACACCGCGCACGCATTCGGCCGCAAGGTCACTGCCCACGCGCACGGCAAGTCGGGGATCGACATGGCGATCCGCGCGGGCGTCGATCCGATCGAGCATGGCAGCTTCATCGACGATGAGACGGTGAAGCTGTTCAAGGACAAGGGCGTCTATCTGGTGCCCACCATCCACGCCTTTGAAAGCGTGATCCGTCAGGCGCGCGCGGGCGAACGCCCTCCGGCCAGCGCGGCGAAGGCGGAGGAAGTGTCGAAGGTGGTCAAGCAGAGCCACCGACGAGCGATCGCGGGCGGGGTCAAGATCGCGTTCGGCACCGATTCCGGCGTCGGCCCGCACGGCACCAACGCTCTCGAATTCACGTACATGAACCAGGTCGGGCTGGCCCCGGTCGCGGCGATCCGCGCGGCGACTGTCGATGCCGCTGCGGCGTTGGGGCAGAGCAACCGCATCGGTGCGCTCGCCCCGGGCATGGACGCTGACATCATCGCGGTCGCCAGCGACCCTGTCGCCGATCTGCGCCAGATGGAAAAGGTCCAGTTCGTGATGCGGCGCGGCG